>CAZYGK010000276.1:0-3088 GCA_964647355.1 uncultured Flavobacteriaceae bacterium
GGCCTTATGTCAGCGGCAGTCAGTTCGTCGTCCGCTTCAAGATGGACGTGACGCCGAAGGGCCAGGCGCGCCAGACGATGGACGAGGTCGGCGTCTATACGGTGAAGAACGGCAAGATCGTGGAAGAGAGCTTCTTCTACGGCGGGTGATGCGTGCTCGGGATCAGTCCGGCCAGAGAACGCGGCCGGACTTGATCTCGCCCATGAACCAGTCGTGGTAGCCGCGCGCGAGCAGCCACTCGATGCGATCGCCGCGCCAGAAGATCTTTTCGCGCTCGAAGCTGGTGTTCGTGGGAATCGCGCGCATGAAATCGGCGGTGCGCTTCGCGTCGTCCGTGCAGACCTTTTCCTTGCGCATCGCTTGGAACCACGCAGCGACGCGCGGAAACTTCTCGCCATCGAGCTTGAAGCCGAGCGGGCGTAACGCTGCGAGGTGCGGCCAGTAGGTGCACTCTGCAATGGAGATATGACCGAACGGGAGCGGGGTTGCGAAGCGGCCCAGGGTTTCGTCGATGCGGGCGAAGGTGCGGTCGAGGTCGCGCTGACCGGCTTCCATCAGGCCCGCCGGCGGCCGGTCTTTACGCTCGGCCCAGGTCCAGATCGAACAGTCGAGCAGAATGGCATCGATGCGTACGTCGGCGAGGCGTTCGAGAGCGCGCGCTTCCACGCGAGCCTTGAGATCCACGGGGTAGATCGGCCGTTCGGGATAGCGGCGATCGAGGTAGTCGCAGATGTCGGCGGAGTTCACGACCGTGATGTCGCCGTCGACCAGCACCGGGACTTCGGCGCGCGGGTTCACGGCGAGCAAACGTTCGCGATTGGCGTGGGTCAGGCCGTCGACCGTTTCGTGCGGAAGGCCCTTGTGATCCAGAGCCATCGCGACTTTTCGCGCGAAAGGGGAAAAGCCGTTCGTGAAAAAGGTGATCATTGGGGTGCTCCTCGGTTCGCGGTTTACCATCGGCCTGTGGCGCGACAGTCGCGGGGGTTCGGCATAGAATGCACCAGCCGATCGAGGTGGGGCAAACGATGGCGCTCGTTCGATCCGTTCTCACTGCAGGAGCTGCCGGAGCGTTCGCTGTGGCGGCGATGGCCGCGCCGTTACGTCTTGCGGCGCATACGTCCTGCCCGAAGGCGGCGACCGATTGCGTCGAGATGCGGATGCATTGGGACTTTGCGCGCACGGACAAGCCGCCGATCGGTGCGGACGGAACGCTTGCCGTGCGCGGGCGGCTCGGCAAAGGCGAGGCGGAGGCTTATCGGCTTGCGCTCTCGACGCTGCCGTCGGCGGGGCTCGATCTCGGCGAGGCCGCCTATCTCGGCCGTTCGCGCGACGGGTTGCCGATGATCATGACAGACAAGGGGCCGCTCACGATCGAGACGCGCGGCGTGCATGTCGGGCGCGGCGGCGCGGTCGTGATCGTGAATATGAAGACGCGCACGGTGAGGCGTACGTATATCGGCGGGCTTACGGGCGCGACCTACGTCATCGGTAGCGTGACCCGTGTCGGATTGCTGACGAAGACGGGTGTGTGCCTCACGCCGCCGATGGCGCGGCCGGGCTCGCTCAAGGCCGTAGACTACTGCGGAAGCGTTGCCGCCAAGCCGGTTGCGGGCATCGCATTCAGCGAGCGCGTTGCGGGCGCGATTGCGCCGGCCCCCGAGGCGGACCTTGCGGCGATCCGCAAGATCATGCCGCAGACGGCGGATCTCGACGACGAGACGTTGCGCTCGAAGATCGGGCGTATCGACAAGGATCATCTCGTCGTCACGCCGTGGTAGTATTTCACATTGAGCATGGCCTCAGTAACGTGCGGGTCTGCTTCCTGCGCCGACTTCGCCGAAAATCTCCGTGGTGACGATGCGTTGCTGGCGGCCTCTCTCGACTACAAAGGGGACAAACGACAATGACGCCGATCGGGAAGTTCCTGCTGACGGCCGTGACCGGTCTGGCGCTTGCGTCGTGCGCGCGCGAGGAAAGCGTCTGGCGTTATGCGCCGGAGCATAACCGGATCGGACGCATCTACTACTACGAGCGCAGCAACAGCGATGGCTCGAAGGCCGAGCGTATCACGGTGTTTCGCCGCGACGAGACGCATGTCGAGGTCTACAAGGAAAACGGCCGCTGCGAGAACGCGGCGTTGGTGACGGCGGAGATGGATTGGGAGACGTTCTCGGCGGCGAAGATCACGGGCGGGCAGCTGCAGCCCGAAGCGCAGCACCGCGCGTTCGCGTTTCTGACCTGGGAGAAAGCTGCGCGGCAGCTGCGCGTGCTCGTCAAGCTGCCCAACATGGAGATCCGCGAAGACGCACCGATACCGACCACGCCGTGGCATTTGTACGATTCCGACTTGGCGAGCCTCACATTGGCGACGCCGCACCTGGCAAATCCGAAAGGCGACTTTGCGTTCGGTATGGCGCTGCTGTGGGCCGATCCGTCGGCGCGCGATCCGCTGACGTGGATGGGCGAGGTTTCGGCGAGCTATGCCGGCGACGAGGCACGGCGGGGGATTGCGGCGCGGCGTTTCACGCTTGCCGGCTCTGCATTGAGCGGCGAGCGCTCAACCGGTGGCGCTGGAACGTTGTGGCTTGATGCGGCCGACGGGCATGTGGTCGAGGCCTCGTTCCCTGTGCCCAACCATCCGGGCTATCGCGACGTGCTGCTGAAGCTCAACAAGGTGAGCGACGGCGGTGCGGCTGAATGGACCGCACTGCTGAAGGCGCACTTCGCCGGGTGCTGACGCCGCTTGCCTCTAGCGGGTGAGCGGGAATTCCACGCGGAAGAAGCGGTTCGGGCGGCGCAGTTCGTAGGCAAAGTGTTTGCCGGGGGCTGCTTCGACGGCCCAGACGTTGTCGACCGAGCGGTCGAGCTTGTTGGCGCGGAAGATCAGCTTCGAGAATTCGTCGGCCGGGAACTCTTGGCGCGTTTCGGTGCCTGCGCTCGCCGTGTCGCCGCCGTAGCGCGAGACCTTGTCTTCGGTGCCGTCGTCGTGGCGGTGGACGTGCTTTAGCCTGACGCCGACATTGGTGCGGGTGATCACCCAGGTGCGCGTGCGGTTGTCGCCGACCGCGAACGGGATCTGCACTTCGTT
>CAZYGK010000277.1:0-3085 GCA_964647355.1 uncultured Flavobacteriaceae bacterium
ACTTCTCGGCGACCTTCGCGAGGTTCTCGTTGAAGATCACCACGCGGTGCCATTCGGTCTTTTCTTTGCGTTCGCCCGAGTTCTTGTCGCGCCATGATTCCGACGTCGCGACGCGCAGGTTCACCACCGGCTCACCCGACGGCAGCTGGCGCACCTCCGGATCCGCACCCAGATTTCCAACCAAGATCACCTTGTTGACGCCAGCCATCTCTCTCACTCCTCGTTTCGCGCTTGACCGCGGCTATTAACCACCGGTTTGAATGGTGCGCCACGGCGATGGGTGCATTCTGTTCTTGTTCTGTTCTGAAAGTCAAGCTATCCCGCAGCGAATCTTGTGGAGGGCTTGAGTCGTGGCGCGATCGGGTGTGCTTAAGGGGCTCATGCAAAAGAACATCTCCATCCGGGGTGCTCGCGAGCACAACCTCAAAAACGTCGACGTGGAGATTCCGCGCGACCAGCTCGTCGTGATTACGGGGTTGTCGGGTTCGGGGAAGTCGT
Source organism: uncultured Flavobacteriaceae bacterium (assembly GCA_964647355.1). GTDB lineage: Bacteria > Pseudomonadota > Alphaproteobacteria > Micropepsales > Micropepsaceae > SZUA-430. Next base: position 499 of record CAZYGK010000277.1, read on the forward strand.
CGCTCGCGTTCGATACGATCTATGCCGAGGGGCAGCGTCGGTACGTTGAAAGTCTGTCGGCTTATGCGCGGCAGTTCTTGGAGCTGATGCAGAAGCCGGACGTCGATCATATCGAGGGGCTTTCGCCCGCGATTTCGATCGAGCAGAAGACGACCTCGCGCAATCCGCGCTCGACGGTCGGCACGGTCACCGAGATTTACGACTATCTGCGTCTGTTGTTTGCGCGCGTGGGTGTGCCCTACTCGCCCGCGACCGGATTGCCGATCGAGAGCCAGACGGTGAGCCAGATGGCGGACCGGGTGATGGGGCTGCCCGATGGGACGCGGCTTTATCTCTTGGCGCCGATCGTGCGCGGGCGGAAGGGCGAGTACCGGAAGGATCTGCAGGACCTGCAGAAGCGCGGGTTCCAGCGCGTGAAGGTGGACGGCACGTTCTACGAGATCGACAAGGTGCCGGCGCTCGACAAGAAGCTGAAGCACGACATCGACATCGTCGTCGACCGGTTTGCGGTCAACAAGGAACTCGGCAACCGCTTGCCGGACAGTCTTGAGCAGGCGCTGAAGCTTGCGGACGGGATCGCGATCGTCGAACTCGCCGACAAGAAGACGAAGGACGGCGATCACGAGCGCATCCTGTTCTCCTCCAAGTTCGCTTGCCCGGTGTCGGGCTTCACGATTGCCGAGATCGAGCCGCGGTTGTTCTCGTTCAACTCGCCGCACGGCGCGTGCCCGAAATGCGACGGGCTGGGCACGCAGATGTTTTTCGATCCGGGCCTGATCGTGCCTGACGAGACGTTGTCGCTGAAAGACGGGGCGATCGCGCCGTGGTCGAAGGCGACATCGACGCTTTATGGGCAGACGCTGGATTCGCTCGCCAAGCATTACAAGTTCTCGATGACCGTGCCGTTCAAGGATTTGCCGAAGAAGGCGCGCGATGTTGTGCTGCGCGGCTCGGGCGAGGATGTCATCGCGTTCGTTTATGACGACGGGCTTCGGCGTTACGAGACGAAGAAGGCGTTCGAGGGCGTGATCCCGAACCTTGAGCGGCGCTATCGCGAGACGGACTCGGCGTGGATGCGCGAGGAGTTGGAAAGGTTTCAAGATCAGAGCCGGTGCGAGACCTGCAATGGGTATCGGCTGAAGCCGGAGGCGCTGGCGGTCAAGATCGGCGGGAAGCATGTTGGCGAGGTCGTCGATCTTTCGATCAAGGCTGCGGACGCGTGGTTTGCGACCGTCGACAGGAAGTTCAATTCTAAGCAGAAAGAAATCGCGACCCGAATTCTGAAAGAGATCCGGGACCGGCTGCGGTTTCTGAACGACGTAGGCCTTGAGTATCTGACCCTTGCGCGCAACTCCGGCACGTTGTCGGGCGGCGAGAGCCAGCGCATTCGGTTGGCGTCGCAGATCGGGTCCGGCTTGACGGGGGTGCTCTATGTGCTCGACGAACCTTCGATCGGGTTGCATCAGCGGGACAATCAGCGGCTGCTCGATACGCTGCGCCGGCTGCGCGATCTCGGCAACACGGTCATCGTGGTCGAGCATGACGAGGACGCCATCCGCACTGCCGATCATGTGATCGATATGGGTCCGGGCGCGGGTATTCACGGCGGCGAGATCGTCGCGGAGGGCACGCCTGACGAGGTGATGCGCGATCCGAAGAGCCTGACCGGACAGTATCTCGTCGGCATGCGGCAGATTCAGGTGCCGACGAAGCGGCGCTCGGGCAACGGCAAGACGCTGCGCGTGGTCAACGCGCGCGGGAACAATTTGAAGAACGTGTCGGTCGAAGTTCCGCTCGGCACGTTCACGTGCATCACGGGCGTGTCGGGCGGCGGCAAATCCACGCTCACGATCGAGACACTCTACAAGGCCGCTGCGCGCAAGCTGAACGGTACGCGCGAAAATCCGGCGCCGCATGACAAGATCGAGGGACTCGTGCACCTCGACAAGGTGATCGACATCGACCAGTCGCCGATCGGACGCACGCCGCGCTCGAACCCCGCGACCTATACCGGCGCCTTCACGCCGATCCGCGATTGGTTTGCGGGCCTGCCCGAAGCGAAGGCGCGCGGCTATGAGCCCGGGCGCTTCTCCTTCAATGTCAAAGGCGGGCGCTGCGAGGCGTGCCAGGGCGACGGCGTCATCAAGATCGAGATGCACTTCCTGCCCGACGTCTATGTGCAGTGCGACGTCTGTAAGGGCGAGCGCTACAATCGCGAAACGCTCGAGGTGAAGTTCAAGGATAAGTCGATCGCCGAAGTGCTGGACATGACCGTCGAGGCGGCGGCCGAGTTCTTCAAGGCCGTGCCGTCGGTCCGTGAGAAGATGGAGACGCTGGAGCGCGTCGGCCTCGGCTACATCAAGGTCGGCCAGCAGGCGACGACTCTGTCGGGCGGTGAGGCGCAGCGCGTGAAGCTGTCGAAGGAGCTTTCGCGGCGGTCGACAGGCCGCACGCTCTACATCCTCGACGAGCCGACGACGGGGCTGCACTTCGATGACGTGCGCAAGCTGCTCGACGTGCTGCACGAGCTGGTGGAGCAAGGCAACACGGTCGTCGTGATCGAGCACAATCTCGAAGTCATCAAGAC
>CAZYGK010000278.1:0-3044 GCA_964647355.1 uncultured Flavobacteriaceae bacterium
ACCAATAGAGTCAGCAGCAGTACAACGACTGCGGCCGCGCCGCCGATCACGGCGTAGAGGTTGGCCGCCACGAAGCGCGCGGTCGCGTAGACCGTGTCGATGCGCGCGAGGCGCGCTTCGTCGGGGATGGGTATTGGGGCGATCGTTTCGGCCAAGTTCATTGCTTGCGCCGGGTTTGTGTTGAACGCCGGCCAGCGCGGCAAGGCCGCGCCGTTCGGGTCGCCGGTTCTGGCGAAGTTCGTCCAGTAGGCCGCCATCGTCGCGGAGAGGTCGCGATCGGTTTGCGTCCACGCGGCGGCTCGATCGTCGAGGTGGCCGAAGACGTATTGCATCTCCATCCCATGGGTGGCGCCCAGGCCGGCGTGGACGTTGCCCTGACGCAGCGGCGGCGTGCGGGAGAATTGGTAGAAGTGGACTTTGGAGCCCCTCGCGCCTTGCTTGGCCCAGGCCCACATGTCCCAGCGGAAGCGCATGTCGCCGTTGAAGGCGGCGGCGGCGGCTCGCGCTTCGGCATTCGTCGCGCCGGGCGTGACGCCGACAACCCAGACAAGCCAGCCCGGGAAGCTTTGCGCGAGAACGTCGTTGACGTTCGCGACGGTCACAGGCGTCTTGCGCAAGAAAAACGTACCCTCATCCGCGTTCGTGCCGAGGAGGAGATCGACCTTGTGCTGGCGGCCCGCGGCGTAGGTGTCGTAGGGCGGCGCGGTGAGTGCGTGGCCGTCGATGTTGAACTGCGGATGGAAGCGCACGTTCAACAGCGCGTCGACGGGCAGGTTGCGTAGCTCGGCAATCGTCTTTGCGCCGGCGCGGGCGGCAAAGCGTTGGCCCGCCTCAGCCGCGCCGGCGGGCGAGAACAACGGGTCGAGTTCGAGCGGTTCGAACACGCCGCCGCTTTGCGCGATGGCGCGGCGGAACAGTCCCTTCGCGAGCGGCGAGGCGGTGAGCACGCTCACCGACATCGCGCCGGACGACTGGCCGAAGATCGTGACTTGGTTTGGATCGCCACCGAACGCGGCGATATTGCGCTGTACCCAGTTCAGTGCCGCGAGTTGATCGAGCAGACCGTAGTTTCCGGAGCCGCCGTGTCTCGATTCCTTGTTCAGTTCCGGGTGAGCCAAGAAGCCGAGGGCGCCGACGCGGTAGTTGAACGTCACGACAACGACACCGCGCGCGGCCAGCTTGTCACCCGCGTAGAGCGGCGTCGAGGCCGAGCCGTTGACGAGTCCGCCGCCATAGATCCACACCATGACCGGCAGTTTCGCGCCGATCGCGGCCGCGGGGGTCCAGACGTTCAGCGTCAGGCAATCTTCGCTCATCGGTTCGGGCGGCGCGTCTTCCGGGTAGGCGCCGACTTGCGGACAGATCGGTGCGAACGCATTCGCCGCCCTCACGCCGTTCCAGGCTTGCGCGGGCTCAGGTGCGCGCCAGCGCAGCGGGCCGACCGGCGGCGCGGCGTAGGGGATGCCCTTGAAGACGGCGATCGCGCCGTCCGTCGTGCCCTCGACCATGCCGCTCTCGGTGGCGACCGGTGCGGCGGCGGCGCTGAAGGCGACCGCGGCAAGAGCGGCGGCGAGGACGATGCGGCTGAGAGCTTTGAGGGACATGGCGCGCCGAACTTTGAGGACGAATTGCGACGCTTGAGCGGTAGCACGCCCCCCACCCCGTCGCGAGGCATCGTTTTCATACGCGGCAGTCGAGCGGCGGGATCGGCGGCGCGCCGCTGTTTGTGCCTACCCATGCGCGTGGCCGCCCGGTAAGGTGGCCCATTGCCATTCAACCATTTGGAGCGTTCCCATGAGCCAAGCCCGCAAGCACAGCGCCGCCGAGCCGGATCATCTCGACCCGCGCCTCAACCATCTTGCGATGTCGGACGAGGCGCAGCCCTTGTTCGACGCCGTGAAGAAGCACATTGCCGAGAACGTCGCGCCGATCGAGGCGGAGTTTCACCGGCTGGGCGAAGGGCGCAAGGACCGCTGGTCTTGGGCACCGGGCCAGCTGGAACTGCTCGAGGGCGCGAAGAACAAGGCGAAGGCGTCAGGATTGTGGAACTTCTTCCTGCCGCATTCGCCGATCGGACGCGGGCTGACCAATCTCGACTACGCCTATATCGCGGCGGAACTGGGCAAACATCCGCTGGCGTCGGAGTCGCTGAACTGCGCGGCGCCCGACACCGGCAATATGGAAGTGCTGGAGCGCGTGGGCACGCCCGAGCAGAAAGAGCGCTGGTTGAAGCCGCTGCTCAACGGCGAGATCCGCTCGGCCTATGCGATGACGGAGCCGGGCGTCGCGTCATCGGATGCGAAGAACATTTCGATGCGCGCGGAGCTTGTCGGCGATCAATGGGTGCTGAACGGGGAGAAGTACTACATCTCCGGCGCCGGCGATCCGCGCTGCAAGATCATGATCGTGATGGTGAAGTCGAGCCCGAACGCCGCCGCGCAGTTCCAGCATTCGCAGATCCTGGTTCCGATGGACACGCCGGGCGTGAAGATTTTGGGCGCGATGTCGGTGTTCGGCGAGGACCACGCGCCGCGCGGGCACATGCATTTGAAGTTCGACAATGTGCGCGTGCCGGCGTCGAACATGCTGCTCGGCGAAGGGCGCGGCTTCGAGATTTCGCAGCTCAGGCTCGGGCCCGGGCGCATTCATCACTGCATGCGCTCGATCGGCCAGGCGGAGCGTGCGCTCGATCTGATGGTCAAGCGCGGCGTCTCGCGCGAGGCGTTCGGCAAGCCGATCATCAATCTCGGCAAGAATTTGGAGCTCGTTTCGCGGGCGCGCATCGAGATCGAGGCGATGCGGCTGATGGTGCTGAAAGCGGCGCGCGCGATGGACGTGCTCGGCAATCGCGAGGCGCGCGTGTGGGTCAGCATGGTCAAGGCGATGGTACCGGAGCGGGTGTGCACGATCATCGACCAGGCGATGCAAATCCACGGCGCGACCGGTATCTCGCACTGGACGCCCTTGGCCGAGATGTACGCGCATCAGCGTCATCTGCGCTTCGCCGACGGTCCGGACGAGGTGCACCACATGGTCGTGGGGCG
>CAZYGK010000279.1:0-3042 GCA_964647355.1 uncultured Flavobacteriaceae bacterium
GAGTGGGAGAAGCACGGCACCTGCGCGGGGCTCTCTCAAGACGACTACTTCGCGGCGGCCGCGCTTGCGGTCGAATCAGTTGCCGTGCCGAAGGCTTATCGCGCGCCGGCGCAACCCCTCGTCACCACGCCAAATGCGGTCAGGCGCGCATTTCTGGACGCGAATCGCGACATTCCGGACGATGGGCTTTCGGCCACATGTACGCGCAATCAGCTCGCCGAGGTGTGGGTGTGTCTCGACAAGAACCTCGCGCCCCGTTCATGCTCGGCCGAAGTGCGCCGCAAACATTGCGGCGCGCGCGAGGTGCGTATGTTGTCGGTGCGCGGAGATTGGCCGCGTTAGTTGAGGTTGAGTCATGGATATCTTGAACCAGATCGTCCACTTCTTTCAGACGGGCTTTTACGGCGTCAACGTTGCCCAGGGGCTGATCATCGCCGCGATCGCGGCCTACCTCATGGGTGATTGGCGGCGCGTTTTGGTCGTGGCGCTGGGCTGCGTCTTCGCGCACCTCGCCGTCGACGTGATGTTGCCCGTGTTCCGTGGCGGCGCCTTTCGCTTGCCGCCTTTGGTCGAGACCGGGTTTTGGGTGAACTTTCTGCGCCGCTATGCCGGATACCTAATCGTCGTGAATGTCTTTTATGCCGTCAAACGCGCGCTTGGCGCGGGGCATTGATGGCGGCGGTCCCGCGGTGTAGTCCCATTGGGCGCAACACCGCGAGGGCCTGCCGATGAGCGAAACAGAAGACGTCGTCCTTTTGAACACCACGCGGGCCGGGGTTGCGGTCGTTACGCTAAACCGGCCGAAGGTGCACAACGCGTTCAATCCGCAGGTCATCGATAAGCTGACCGACATCTTCAAGACGCTGCGCGGCGCCGACGGTGTGCGGGTCGTGATGATCGACGGCGCGGGGCCCAGTTTCTCGGCCGGCGCCGATCTCGCGTGGATGCGGGCGGCAGCGGACCTTTCGAAGGCTGATAATCGCGAAGATGCCGGCGATATGGCTGGGATGCTGCACGAGCTACACACGCTGCCGCAGCTGACGATTGCGCTCGTGCACGGCGCGGCGATGGCGGGCGGGTGCGGGATCCTCTCGGCCTGCGATATCGCGATTGCGACGAAGACGGCGTCGTTCGCGCTCTCCGAGGTGCGGCTTGGGATCATCCCTGCCGTGATTTCGCCCTATGTGATCCGTGCGATCGGGCCGCGCGCGGCGCACCGCTATTTCCTCACCGCCGAGCGGTTCGATGCCGCGACCGCGCATGCGCTCGGGCTCATTCATATTTTGGTCGAGGACAACGATGCGCTTGCCAAGGAAGCCGAGCGGTTGGTGGGGCAGGCCTTCACCTGCGCGCCGGGGGCGATTGCGGCGGCGAAGGATTTGATCGCATCCGTTGCCGGGCGTCCGATCGATGCCGGCCTTCGTGCCGACACGTCGCGGCGCATTGCCGAGCGGCGGGCGAGCGACGAGGCGAAGGAAGGGCTCTCGGCCTTCCTCGAAAAGCGCAAGCCGAAGTGGGCGGAATAGCGCGCTGATGTTCTCGACACTGCTCATCGCCAATCGGGGCGAGATTGCTTGCCGCGTGATCCGGACCGCGCGGCGGATGGGGATCAAGACGGTCGCCGTCTATTCCGATGCCGATGCCGGTGCGCCGCATGTCGCGATGGCGGATGCCGCTGTGCGGATCGGCGCTGCGCCCGCGAAGGAAAGCTATCTGCGCGTCGAGGCGATACTCGAGGCGGCGCGCGCGACGGGCGCGAAGGCGGTTCATCCAGGGTATGGGTTCCTGTCCGAGAACGCCGCGTTTGCGGAAGCGTGTGCGAAGGCGGGGCTCGTGTTCGTGGGGCCGCCGCCTGCCGCCATTCGTGCGATGGGGCTCAAGGACGCCGCGAAGGCGCTGATGATCAAGGCCGGTGTACCGGTCGTGCCGGGGTATCACGGGGACGAACAGGGGCTTGCGCACCTTGCCAAAGAGGCGGCGCGGATCGGCTTTCCGGTTTTGATCAAGGCGGTGGCCGGCGGCGGCGGCAAGGGTATGCGCCGCGTCGACAAGGCCGCCGACTTTGCGAAGGCGCTCGAAGGGGCGCAGCGCGAGGCGCAGGCAGCTTTCGGCGATGCACGCGTGCTGGTCGAGAAATACGTGTCGGCGCCGCGCCATGTCGAAATCCAGGTGTTCGCCGACGGGCACGGCAATGCCGTGCATCTCTTCGAGCGCGATTGTTCGCTGCAGCGGCGGCACCAGAAGGTGATCGAAGAAGCGCCGGCGCCGGGTATGCCTGCCGATGTGCGCCGCGCGATGGGAGACGCTGCGGTCAAGTGCGCGAAGGCGATCGGCTATCAGGGCGCAGGTACGGTCGAGTTCATCGTCGACGGGTCGAAGGGGCTGAAAGCCGACGGCTTCTACTTCATGGAAATGAACACGCGGCTGCAGGTCGAGCATCCGGTGACGGAGATGATCACAGGGCTCGATCTCGTCGAGTGGCAGCTGCGGGTGGCGGCCGGCGAGAAGCTGCCGCGAACTCAGGATCAATTGGCGATCAACGGGCATGCGGTCGAGGTGCGGCTCTATGCGGAAGATCCGGTCAAGGGGTTCTTGCCGTCGATCGGGCGGCTTGAGCGGTTGAAGCTGCCGGCGGCCGACGCACATGTGCGCGTCGATTCCGGCGTTGCCGAGGGCGGCGACGTCTCGATGTTCTACGACCCGATGATCGCAAAGGTGATCGCGTGGGATCAGGGCCGCACGGCAGCGCTCGCGCGGCTCGCGAACGCGCTGGAGACGGCTGAGGTCGCGGGGGTTAGGACGAACCTCGCGTTTTTGATTTCGGCGCTGCGCCACGACGAGTTCGTGGCGGGCAAAATCGACACGGGGTTCATCGACCGGCACAAGGAGAGTTTGGTCGGGGCGGCGATGCCTGCGCCGGCCGATGCAGTATTGTTTGCGGCGCTGTTCGTGCTGCTGGAGCGGCGTGTGAAGGCTGCGGGCTCTTCGCCGTGGCGGCATCTCGACGGCTGGCGGATCGGCGGCGTCAGGCAGGAAGAGATG
>CAZYGK010000280.1:0-3036 GCA_964647355.1 uncultured Flavobacteriaceae bacterium
GCCAGATGCGCGGCAAAGGCGGCTTCGTGCGCGCCTCGTGGGACGAGATCAACGAAATCGTCGCTGCCGCCAACATCTACACCGCCAAGACCTACGGCCCGGACCGCGTCATCGGTTTCTCGCCGATCCCGGCGATGTCGATGGTGTCCTATGCGGCCGGCTCGCGCTATCTGTCGCTGATCGGCGGCACGTGCATGTCGTTCTACGATTGGTACTGCGATCTCCCGGCATCCTCGCCGCAAACCTGGGGCGAGCAGACCGACGTTCCCGAAAGCGCCGACTGGTACAACTCAGGCTTCCTGATCCTGTGGGGTTCGAACGTACCGCAGACGCGCTCGCCCGATGCTCACTTCTACGCGGAGGGCCGATACAAGGGCATCAAGAGCGTCGTCATTTCGCCGGACTATAGCGAAGCGTCGAAATTCTCCGATCTTTGGCTGTCGGTGAAGCAAGGCACGGATTCTGCACTCACGATGGCGTTCGGGCACGTGATCCTGAACGAGTTCCACGTCAAGAAGAAGGATCCGTATTTCCTCGACTATGCGCGAAAGTACACCGACTTCCCGCTGCTTGTTCGGCTGAAAAAAGTAAACGGCAACTGGGTGCCGGAACGCTTTGTGCGCACCAGCGATTTTGCCGACAGACTGGGCGAAGCGAACAATCCCGAGTGGAAGACCGTCGCCTACGACGATGCGTCGGGATCGATCGTGGCACCGTTGGGGTCGATCGGCTTCCGCTGGGGCGAACAAGGCAAGTGGAATCTCGAGGAGAAGGCTGCGAGCGGTGCCGCGACGAAGCTGCGCCTTTCGCTTGAAGGCCAGCACGACGAGATGGCGGGCGTCGCGTTCCCCTATTTCGGCGGTCAAGCGACCGAGCACTTCACGAAAACGCACCACGACGACGTGCTGGTGAAGAACGTGCCCGTGAAGAAGCTGAAACTCGCCGACGGCGAGACGATGGTTGCGACCGTCTATGACCTCTTCCTCGCGAACTACGGCGTCGATCGCGGCTTCGGCGGCGCGAACGTGGCGAAGTCCTACGACGACGACGTGCCCTACACCCCGGCATGGGCCGAACGCGTCACCGGCGTCCGCCGCAAGGACATCATCCTGACCGCGCGCGAGTTCGCGGACAACGCCTCGAAGACGCAAGGCAAGTCGATGGTGATCCTGGGTGCCGGGATCAACCATTGGTACCATATGGATATGATCTATCGCGGCATCATCGCGATGCTGACGATGTGCGGCTGCATCGGGCAATCGGGCGGCGGCTGGGCGCACTATGTGGGTCAGGAGAAACTGCGGCCACAACCCGGTTGGACAGCACTCGCCTTCGCGCTCGATTGGGGCCGCCCCCCGCGGCAGATGAACTCGACGAGCTTTTGGTACGCCCACACCGACCAGTGGCGCTACGAGAAACTGAAGACGACGGAAATCCTCTCGCCGACCGCCGAGCCGGGTGACTGGGATTGCAGCCTCATCGACTTCAACGTGCGCTCCGAACGCATGGGCTGGCTGCCCTCGGCGCCGCAACTGAAGACAAACCCGCTCACGATCGCCGCCGCCGCCGAGAAGGCGGGCAAACCGGTGCCGCAATACGTCGCCGAAAACCTGAAGTCCGGCGGGTTGCAGATGTCGTGCGAAGACCCGGACGATCCTAAGAATTTTCCGCGCAATCTCTTCGTTTGGCGCTCGAACCTCTTGGGCTCCAGCGGCAAGGGGCACGAGTACTTCCTGAAGTACCTCATCGGCACGACGCACGGCGTGCAGGGCAAGGACCTGGGCGAAATGGGCGAGCAACGCCCGCGCGAAGTCGCCTGGCACGACGAAGCGCCGGAAGGAAAACTCGACCTCCTGGTCACGATCGACTTCCGCATGTCGTCGACCTGCATGTATTCCGACATCGTTCTGCCGACCGCGACCTGGTACGAGAAGAACGACCTGAACACGTCCGACATGCACCCGTTCATCCACCCGCTCACGAAGGCGGTGGACCCGTTGTGGGAGTGCCGCAGCGACTGGGACATCTTCAAAGGCTTCGCCAAGAAGTTCTCCGAGCTCGCGCCGGGGCACCTGGGCGTCGAGAAGGACACCGTCCTCGTGCCGCTGCAGCACGACACGCCGGGCGAACTTGGCCAACCGTTCGAGCCCAAGGAGTGGAAAAAGGGCGAGTGCGAGCCGATCCCCGGCAAGACGATGCCGGGCGTGGTCGTCGTCGAACGCGACTACCCGAACGTCTACAAGCGTTTCACGGCGCTGGGGCCGCTAATGGAGAAGATCGGCAACGGCGGCAAGGGCATCGCCTGGAACACGACGCATGAGGTCGAGTTCCTGCGCAAGCTGAACGGTGTCGTGACGGAAGACGGCGCGACGAAAGGCATGCCGCGCATCGAGAGCGACATCGACGCGACGGAGGTGATCCTGACGCTTGCACCCGAAACGAACGGCGAAGTTGCCGTCAAATCCTGGGACGCGCTTTCCAAAGCGACGGGCCGAGAACACGCGCATCTCGCCCGAACGCGCCAGGACGACAAGATCCGCTTCCGCGATGTGGTCGCCCAACCGCGCAAGATCATTTCGTCACCGACTTGGTCCGGCATCGAATCCGAAGAGGTCTCCTACAACGCCGGCTACACGAACGTGCACGAACTCATCCCGTGGCGCACGTTAACCGGCCGACAGCAGCTTTATGTCGATCACCCCTGGATGCGCGCCTTCGGTGAGGGCTTTGTTACGTACAAGCCGCCGGTCGACTTGAAGACGGTCAAGCCGCTGCTGGGCCAGAAAGAGAACGGCAACAAGGAGATCGTGCTGAACTTCATCACCCCGCACCAGAAGTGGGGCATCCACTCGACCTACACCGACAACCTGCTGCAGCTGACGCTCTCGCGCGGCGGACCGATCGTGTGGATCAGCGAGGCGGACGCAAAGGTCGCGGGCATTGAGGACAACGACTGGATCGAACTCTTCAACGCGAACGGCGCGCTCTCGGCGCGCGCGGTCGTGAGCCAGCGCGTCAAATCCGGCATGTGCCTGA
>CAZYGK010000281.1:0-3034 GCA_964647355.1 uncultured Flavobacteriaceae bacterium
GCGTTCACGTAGAACAACCCCGTGCCGCAATCGGCACAGAAATGCCGCCGCCCATGCTCCGAAGATTTGTAGATCTGGGGCGCACCCTTCGTCACTGTGACGGCAGCCTCCGGATACATCGTCCATCCGACCATCGGCGCACCCGCGTGCCGCCGGCAGTCGCTACAGTGGCAGAGCGCGTGCGTGATCGCCTCGCCCTCGACGGAATAACGAATGGCCCCGCAATGGCAGCCGCCGGTGGTGGTCATGATCGGCATCTCCTTCGCACGCGTTCGACCAGGAGAGACTAGCACACCAGCGACGGTCAACGCTTGCCCTTGTCGAACGGGTTCCCACCCGACTTCACCTTCATCCGGATCGGCACGCCGGTGAAGCCGAAATGCTCGCGCAAACCGTTGACGAGATAGCGCCCGTAGTCGCCGGGCAATTCGCCTGCCTGGCTTGAGGAAATCGCAAACGTCGGCGGCCGTGTGCGCGCCTGCGTGATGTAACGGATCTTGATCCGCCGCCCCTTGGGCGCTGGCGGCGAATGCCGCTCGATCATCATCGCCAGCCAATCGTTCAGCTTGTTTGTGGCGACGCGTTTGTTCCAGATTTCGTGCTGCTTCAAGATCGCAGGCATCAGTCGGTCGACGCCCTCGCCCGACAGCGCGGAAATCGCGACGATCGGCACACCCTTCCATTGCGGCAGCAACTCGTCCACCCGCGAGCGCAAGATCTTCAGCCGTTTCGCCTTGTCTTCGACGAGGTCCCATTTGTTGACGGCGACGACCATCGCGCGCCCTTCGCGCTCGACCAAATCGGCGATCTGCAGATCCTGCGTCTCGAACGGAATGTCGGCGTCGATGACGAGGATCACGACTTCGGCCATCTTGATCTCCTCGATCGCATCCGCAACCGAGAGCTTCTCAAGCTCTTCCGAGACCTTCGCCTTGCGCCGCAAACCGGCGGTATCGACGAGCTTGACCTTGCGCCGATCCCAAACCCACTCCGCGATCACCGCATCGCGCGTGATCCCGGCCTCAGGCCCCGTGATCGACCGTTCTTTCCCAATCAACCGATTGAGCAGCGTCGACTTGCCCGCATTCGGCCGCCCGGTAATGGCGATCGTCAACGGCCGCTCGGCATCGTCGTCGTCCTCCGCCTCTTCGCGCGCCTCGTCCGGCGCCACCGCAACAAGCGCGCGGTAAAGGTCGTCGAGCCCGCGCCCGTGCGCCGCCGATAGTTCCACCGGCTCGCCAAAGCCGAACCGCTCGGCCGCCGATGCGGTCGCCACCGCCTCGCGCGTGTCGGATTTGTTGACGGCCAGGATGATCGGCTTGCCCGATTTGCGCAGCAATTGCGCGACGTCCTTGTCGCCCGCCGTAATTCCCTCGCGCCCGTCGATCACAAAGAGCAGCACATCGGCCTGCTCGATCGCCGCCACCGTCTGCTTCTGGATGCGCGCACCCAGGTCGTCGCCTTTGGCGTCGTCGAGGCCTGCCGTATCCAGAAGCCGGAACGAGAGGTCGAGCAACTGCACTTGGGCCTCGCGCCAATCGCGCGTGACGCCCGGCGTATCGTCCACGATGGCCGCATGACTGCGCGTCAGCCGGTTGAACAGCGTCGACTTGCCCACATTGGGGCGTCCGGCAATCGCGACGGTGAACAGCATTGGTTTGGGTGAGGCGGCGCGTCTAGCGAAGCGCCGTCAACCTCGCATCGTCGGTCAGAACGTAAACCGTGTTGTTCGCCACCACCGGCGCGATGAACGCCTTGTCCGGGATGTCGATCTCGCCCAGCACCTCGCCGGTATAAGGCGAGATCGAAACCGCATAGCCTTCCGACGACACGGCGATCAATCGGTCGGACACGAGCACCGGTCCGGACCACGCGATCGCACCGCGCCGGCCTTCCGCGTCGCGATAGGCCTGCAACTGACGGATCCAGCGAATCCGTCCGTCGGCGCGCCGCACGCACATCACTTGAGCGGCGTCGGTGATCACATAGACGTAGTCGCCGACGACCCACGGCCGCTGCGTCCCGCCGACGTCGATCGTCCACGTCCGCTCGCCGGTCCGAATGTCGATGGCAACCAAGCGGCCCGCATGGCTGTTGGCAAACACCATGCCGCGGTCGATGACCGGCCGTCCCGAAATATCGGCAAGCGACGACAGCGGCGTGAGACCGCCCTGACGCGCCAGCGTATCGCTCCACACCGGCCGGCCGTTGCGCACGTTCAGCGCGAAGAGCTCGCCCGACGTGTACGGAACGACGACGAGGTCACCCGAAACGGCAACGCTGTTCGAGCCCAAAATGCCCGCGGATTCGGCGATCCCGCGGTGATCCCACAGAACGCGGCCGTCGTCTTCGGCAAGCGCGAGCAACTGGTTCTCCTGCGTCGCGACGAAAACGCGCCCGCCATTCACGACCGGGGCTGCTCGGAACGGCACCGTCACCGCACGCCGCCAAATCTCCTTGCCGGTCTTCGCATTGAGCGCGGCCACGAAGCCGAATCCGGTCGACACGAACAGCTTGTCGCCGTCGACCGCAACGCCGCCGCCGAAGCCCTCGTCCGAATCTTCGTCTTCCGGCGTCAAGTCGACCCGCCACAGACGGTCGCCCGACCGTGCATCGTAAGCCGAGACGTTGACCTGGGAGTCGAGCACGAAGATCTTCCCGCCCGAAATGACCGGCGACGCCGTCAGCCGCGCGCTCGAAGACGAGCCCGAACCGATGCCCGAGCCCCAATCGGCGTTGAGCTTCCCCGCCGCCGACAAGTGATGCATCACGTTATCGGCATAGCCGCCGGGTTGCGGCCAATCCGTATTGACCACGGGCTTGGGCAGAACGACGGGGTCGTTCTTGAGTTTCGGGTCGGCCTCGACCGCCGCCGATTGCGGCAGCACCGCAACGCGCTCGCCCTTCACTTCGATCTTCGTACCGGGGGTGATGAACTGGTCGAGCGTTTCGCACGCGCTGAGCGACAACGCGCTAAGCGCAAGGAGGCTCACGGCCGCCAGCGAAGAGGGGGAAAGGCGGAGCGTCATCTCGG
>CAZYGK010000282.1:0-3034 GCA_964647355.1 uncultured Flavobacteriaceae bacterium
GCGGTCGCGCATGGGGCGACGGGCAAGGGCAACGACCAAGTTCGGTTCGAACTCACCTACTACGCGCTCAAGCCCGACATTCGCGTGATCGCGCCGTGGCGCGAATGGGAGTTGAACAGCCGTACCGCGCTGATCGACTTTGCTGAGAAGCACCAGATTCCGATCGCGAAGGACAAGCGCGGCGAGGCGCCGTTCTCGGTGGACGCGAACCTGCTGCACTCATCGAGCGAAGGTAAGGTTTTGGAAGACCCGGCGCTCGAAGCGGATGCCATGGTCTATCAGCGCACGATCAGCCCGGAGGAAGCCCCGGACAAGGCGACCTATGTCGAGATCGGGTTCGAGCGCGGGGATGCGGTTTCGATCGACGGGCAGGCGCTGTCGCCGGCGACGCTGCTCACGCGGTTGAACGAG
This sequence comes from uncultured Flavobacteriaceae bacterium, assembly GCA_964647355.1. GTDB lineage: Bacteria > Pseudomonadota > Alphaproteobacteria > Micropepsales > Micropepsaceae > SZUA-430. Next base: position 412 of record CAZYGK010000282.1, read on the forward strand.
TTGGGGCGCGCGAACGGGATCGGGCGGCTTGACCTCGTCGAGAACCGGTTCGTCGGCATGAAGAGCCGCGGCGTGTACGAGACGCCGGGCGGCACGATCCTTTACGCGGCACATCGCGGGATCGAGTCCATCACGCTCGACCGCGGGGCTGGGCATTTGAAGGACGAGTTGATGCCGAAATATGCGGAGCTCGTTTACTACGGGTTCTGGTTCTCGCCGGAGCGCGAGATGCTGCAGGCGTTGATCGACAAGAGCCAGGAGTTCGTGAGCGGCACCGTTAGGATGAAGCTCTATAAGGGCAACGCGACGGTCGTCGGGCGCGAGTCGAAGAACTCGCTCTATCGCCAGGACTACGTCACGTTCGAGAAGGACAGCGTCTATAACCAGAAGGACGCGGAAGGGTTCATCAAGCTGAACGCGCTCAGACTGCGGTTGTTGGCGGCCAGGAATCTGGCGGCGAAGAAATAAACTCACCCCGGGAGAGCGGCCATCTTGGCCGCTCTTACTGAATCTCAGTCGCTCATAAGAGCGGGCTGGAAGCCCGCGCTCCCGGGTGCGCCCTTCCTTAGAGCTTGTCCCAATAGATCTCGAACAGATTGCCTTCGGGATCGGTGATGCGGGCGGCGAAGAAGTCGTCTTCGTCGAAGGCGATGGCGACGTCCAGATGTTCGGCCCAGACTTCGACTGCGGCTTTCGTTTCGACGCGGAAGCCGAAGTGGAACGCGTCACCGGCGCCGAGCGGAGTGCCCTTCTTGAAGAAGATTGAGATGCCGGGGCCGTAGACCATCGTGTCCCGGCGTTCGAGGTTCAGGCGCTGCGCGTACCACTGAGCAAGGGCTTCGGGGTCCTTCGAGGGGATGTTGATATGGTCGAGCCACAGCGGGGGCAGTACGCTCATTCTCAAAGCTCCGCGGGCGGCGTGATGCCCGCTTGAGCGTAGGCCGCCAAGACCGTGTTCCTCAAGAGGCATGCGCGCGTCATCGGCCCGACGCCGCCCGGAACCGGCGTGATCGCACCGGCCACTTCTTTGGCTTCAGCGTAGGCGACATCGCCGTAGAGCTTCGACTTGCCGTTCGGCAGGTCGACGCGGTTCATGCCCACGTCGATCACGATCGCGCCGGGTTTGATCCAGTCGCCTTTGACCATTTCGGCGCGGCCGACGGCGGCGACCAGGACGTCGGCGATGCGGGTGACGGCCGCCAAATCCTTCGTCTTCGAGTGGGCGATGGTCACGGTGCAGTTTTCCTGCAGCAGGAGTTGGGCCATCGGTTTGCCGACGAGCTGCGAACGGCCGATGACGACAGCGTTCAAGCCTTCGAGCTTCGGGCGGATGGATTTGACAAGCATCAAGCAGCCTTGCGGCGTGCAGGAGACGAGTGCGTTCGACTTGCCGCTGATCAGACGCCCGGCGGAGAGCGGTGTCAGGCCATCCGAATCCTTGTCCGACGAAAGCACGTCGAGCACGGCTTCTTGGCGCACTTGCTTCGGCGTCGGAAACTGGACCAACACGCCGTGGACGGTTTTGTCGGCGTTGAGCTTCCTCACCACGTCCAAGACTTCGGCTTCGCTGGCGGTGGCGGGCAGCTTGACGTCGCGGGAGTCGATGCCGACTTCGCGCGCGTCTTCGACCTTCAGGCGCACGTAGATTTCGCTGGCCGGGTCGTTGCCGACGAGAACGACGGTCAGACCCACGGGGACGCCTTGGCGCTTCTTGAACTCGGCCGCGGCGGCCGCCACGCGGGCGCGCACCGATGCCGCGAAAGCCTTGCCGTCGATCACTTGTGCCGTCATTCGAACCTCTTCAGCCACGCCGCGACACGCGCTTCGAGAACTTTGGGGTCGCCGGCAATCAGGAGCGTTTTGAGGCGCGCAGTCTTGCCAGCGGTCACGCTGACAGTCGACTTCGGGACGCCGATTTCGTCTGCGACCAATTCGACAAGCGCGGCGTTGGCCCGGCCATCCTCGGGAACCGCGCGGACGCGGGCCTGGATGCGGCCTTGCTTCAGGCCGTCAATGCCGTCTCGCCCGCCGCGCGGCGTCAAGCGCAAGTCGATGAGGACGCCGTCGCTGGTGATGCGGAACGGCCGGGCGGTCACAGCGTTCCGGTCAGCACGCGATAGAGGAAAATGCGCACGAACTCGATGCCAAGCAGGAGCACGATCGGTGAGATGTCCAGGCCGCCAAGGTCCGGCATGAAGCGGCGTATCGGCCGCAATAGCGGCTCGGTCAGAACGCGGCAAAAATTGTCGACGGCACGGACGCCCTGATTGAACTGATTGATGACATTGAAGCTGATCAGCCAGGACAGGACCACGCGCGCGATCAGGATCCAGATGTAAACGGTGATGGCCGTGTCGATGATGTAGAGGAGGAGGTACATTCTGCTCCCTGGGCTTTGAGAATCGGCGCTGGCACCTTACTTAGGACATGTAACCGCAGGGGGGTGGGGCGGCAAGGCAAACGGCCCAAACTTGACAGGGGACTGAGGGCGCCCCTACAACCCCTGCCTTCGCGCGGACGGCCCACTTGGCCGGTCGCGGGCGTATGGGGCTGTAGCTCAGTTGGGAGAGCGCCTCGTTCGCAATGAGGAGGTCAGCGGTTCGATTCCGCTCAGCTCCACCAT
>CAZYGK010000283.1:0-2976 GCA_964647355.1 uncultured Flavobacteriaceae bacterium
TCTTGACCGCGTTCTCCGGCTTCGACGCAAGCTCGGGCTGCCCCTCAAGATCGAGCCCCGCGATCTTGCCGATCTCGCGATAGGTCTCGCGCCCCGTGAGCTGAATGTACCCGCGCCCGCGATAGCGATAGCCGTCGCCCGGCTCCGTGTTTCCCATCCGCCCGCCATAGACCTTATTGGCAAGCTTCTCCGGATTGAACGCATAGGGCTTGGCGGATTCCAGTGTGGGGAACCGGCTCGGCCAAATCTCCGTCAGCCGGTTGGCCGAGTAGTTCAGATTTTCTTCCTTGTGCGTGAGCCCGTTCGACTCGTGCCCGAGCTGTGCCAGGAAGTATTGCAGCCGGTTCGCCATCTCGAGGATGCCGGCATCCTGCAACGCCTGAAGGCCCGAGGCGATGAACGCTTCGAGATCGACGTCGGGCGCCTTCGGGAAGATCGAGCGCAGAGCGGCTTTGGTGAGCATGGGCATCCCCCGTAAGGCGTGTTCGCGCAAGGCCCGCGCGAATCATTCGTGCGCACGAAGTTTAGCGCGCCGGCCCGCCGGTCAACGCGCGCATCCGGTCATCCGGTGACCGAAGACACGCTCAAGGCGCCGTCTGAGCGACGCGCGCTAACCCACGGGATTGACGTAAGAATTGCGCTGGCTCAGGCTGACGCCGTTCGTATGGGGAAGACCGCATGGGACGCGAAGCCAAGGTCGCCTACCGCTCGGGTAAGGACCGCGCCGAGGTGCGCGCCCATCTCGACTCCGAAGCGCTCGAACTCACCGGCGGAAAGAAGCTCAAGATACGCCTCGCCGACGTGCGCGAAGCAACGGCGGAAGGCGATGCGCTGAAGGTCGAAACCAAGACCGAAAAATTCGAACTCGCGTTGGGCGCGAAGGAAGCCGCCGCCTGGACCAAGAAAATCCTGAACCCGCCGACGCTCGCTGACAAGTTGGGCCTCAAAGCCGACACGAAAGTCCTGCTCGTAGGCGCGCGCATCGCCGAAATCGACGAAGCCGCTGCCAAAGCCGGTCGCGCACCCGCGCTCACCGCAGCGAACGCGAAAGCGGCAAACGTCGTCGTGCTCACGCTCGCACCCGAAACAGCAGCCAAGCAAATCGCCGCCGCCGCAAAGGCGCTGCCGAAGGGCACAGCCCTCTGGCTGGTCTACCTCAAAGGCACAAAGCCGAACGGCGACGACATCATCGGCCTCGCGCGCAAAGCGGGCCTCAAAGACACGAAAGTCGCGCGCGTTTCCGTGACGCACGCCGCATTGCGCTTCATCGCGGCCTAAGGTGAACTGCGGCCCATGAACCAGTTCAACCGCCGCGACTTCTTTGAAGCGTTCGCCACCGCCGCCGCGCTGCAAGCGATCCTGTCCTCGCGCGCGCTCGCCTCGCCGCCGGCCGATCTGAACCGCTGGGCGCAAGACGTGGCCGACATCAACCGCGCGCTGAGCTTAGGCCAGTTCACGCCGATCCAATGGCAGCACCAGATCGAAGTGCTGAACACCGGCATCGCCCTATCCGCGATCGCCCGCTACCTCGACTTCGACCGCCTGACGAAGGCGATGACATTCCCCACCAACCTCGCCGAAACCAAAGACCCGAAATTCCCCGCGACGATCAACGTCGCCGGCATCGAGCGCCCGTGGTTCCTGCGCTTCTTCGGCATGCGCAAAGGCGGCGCGATCATCCCGCACGTCCACAACAACATGGTCTCGTCGCATTTGGTGATGGCGGGAAGCTTCCACGCCCGCACGTTCGACCGCGTGGAGGACCGCCCGACCGAAAACGCGATCCTGCTCAAGCCCGTGGACGACAAATCGCTCAAGGCCGGCGGCATGATCACCATGTCCGACGACAAGACGAACGGCCACTGGCTGATCGCCGAAGCCGACCGCAGCTTCACCTTCGACGTCGGCCTCGTGAACCTCTCGAAAACCCGCACCTACGCGATGAAGGCCAACGACTACAACATGATCTTCGTCGACCCGACGGCGGCGCCGAACGGGCAAGGCCTCATCCGCGCCAAGACGATGACCTTCGACGAGTGCCAAGCGAAGTTCGCGCCATAAGGCGCAGCTGCGGATTGCCGTTCTGCCGAAGCGCATGGGGCGTCCCGGGTAGAGATTTTTGGGCCGACCTCGGCTAAGCTCGACGCAGGTAATGGCGAGCGGCCCCTATGCGCGTTCTATTCTGGCTGTTGGCGATCATGGCCCTCGGAATTGTGGGTATGTCGTTGCTGGCCTCTAACTCTGCGGTACGCAACCACCAACTTTATTCGTTGATGCCCGCATGTTCGTCGAAATTCGTTCGCGTCATAGCGGTCGAGGCCGAACCAAAGTACGCGGCCGCAGCGCAGAAATCCTCGCTGATATCAAAGGCAACAAGTGTCTCTCCACAGGTGAGGTCGCGGGCCCTCTCAAGGCTCTCCTTCTAGACTTTCTCGCAGATCGAAGAGACGGGGTTGAGCGCATGCATGCTTGGGCGGCGCGCGCTGGTTACTCCTGTGAACGGAGAAAAGATGGCGACGTCCATCCCCTGACTTGCGATTGCGAGAGTCCAGGCTTTTTCGTCTACCTCGCGCCGGGTGACGGCTGCACCGAGTTGTTGCGCGTGTCGCATCCCAGGACGCGCCTCGAGTCGATTTGGGTTATCGATCGCGATCAGCTATCGAGCGGCCGGAAAGGTCCGAGCCGCTTCGAAATCAATATGATGTATTCGTCCGGCATGGGCTTTCTCTAAGCCCAGGGAAGGAAGTGGGCGGCTGGAAAACTAATTCTCATCCATCTTCAACGCAGCGATAAACGCCTCCTGCGGGATCTCCACGCTCCCGTACTCCCGCATCTTCTTCTTACCTTCTTTCTGCTTGTCGAGCAGTTTGCGCTTACGGCTGATGTCGCCGCCGTAGCACTTCGCGGTCACGTCCTTGCGCAGCGCGCGGATCGTTTCGCGCGCGATCACCTTGCCGCCGATCGCGGCTTGGATCG
>CAZYGK010000284.1:0-2975 GCA_964647355.1 uncultured Flavobacteriaceae bacterium
TAAAGCGGAAGTGCTCGACGCACTCCATATCGCCCGGTTCCCAAACCGTGGTCCCGCCTTCGTCGGTGATGGAGAAGCTTCGCAAATAGGCGGCATCGCACCCGGCAGGTTGCGCGAACGCGCGGCCGGTCGAGATGGCAAGTCCGAGTGCAAGCAGTACCAAGTAGAGCGCGCGCATGGAGCCTCCGCAATCAGACTCAGCGACTATAGCAACCACTCACCCCTTGCGGGAGAGTACAGTTTTGCGCAGCAAAACTGGTGAGGGGTTGCTGAGCAGATGCAGGGGGCGGTAGCGGATGAGGAGACTCAGCGGACCCCTCACAATTTTTCGCTCAACGCGAAAAATGTACTCTCCCACAAGGGGAGAGTGGGGCGAACTAAGCCAACGCCCGCGGCAGGCGGAACGTCACGGTCTCGCGCGCCGTCTCCGTCTCTTCCACCGTCACGTCGTAGCGTGCGCGAAAGGCATCGATCACCTCGCTGATCAGCACATCCGGCGCCGACGCGCCGGCGGTCAAGCCGACCACGCGCGCACCTTTCACCATGCTCCAATCGATATCGCCCGCGCGTTGCACGAGCGCGGCGCGTTTCACGCCGGCGCGCGAGGCGACCTCGACGAGCCGCATCGAGTTGGACGAATTCGGCGCGCCGATCACGAGCACGACGTCGGCGCGCGGTGCGATCGCCTTCACCGCCTCTTGCCGGTTCGTCGTGGCGTAGCAGATGTCTTCCTTGTGCGGCGTCGCGATCAGGGGGAATCGACGGCGGAGCACCGCGACGATCGCAGCGGTGTCGTCTACGCTCAGTGTCGTCTGCGTGATGTAGGCAAGCCGCGCCGGATCTTGCGGCCGAAACGCCTCTGCATCCTCCACCGTCTCGATCAACTTCACCGCACCGGGCGGCAATTGCCCCATCGTGCCGATGACTTCCGGATGCCCGGCGTGCCCGATCAGCACGATCTCGCGCCCCGAATCGAAGTGCCGCTCGGCCTCCACATGCACCTTGGAGACGAGCGGGCAGGTTGCATCGAGCGCATTCAGTCGCCGCTCTCGCGCATGCGCCGGTACCGATTTCGGCACGCCGTGCGCGGAAAAGACGACGGGCGCGCCCTCGGGCACCGCGTCGAGTTCCTTCACGAACACCGCGCCTTTTTTCTCAAGCCCCTCAACGACAAAGCGGTTGTGCACGATCTCGTGGCGCACGTAGACCGGCGCCCCGAACTTATCGAGCGCGCGTTCAACGATTTGAATGGCGCGGTCCACGCCCGCGCAAAACCCGCGCGGTGCAGCCAGGAGTATAGTGAGCTTCTCTTTTGACAACGTGACGCCCATCACTTAACGCTCGACCTCAAGAACATAGGGGTTCCGGGGATGAAAGGCCACGTGGCGGGACGCGCGCCCATTCCGGTCGAAGTGACGGCCGGGAAGTCCTATTGGTGGTGCGCCTGCGGCCAATCGAAGAACCAGCCCTTCTGCGACGGCAGCCACAAAGGCGGGCCGTTCGTGCCCCTCGAATACAAAGCAACCGAAACGAAAAAAGTCTTCTTCTGCGCGTGCAAGCAGACGGCAAACGTCCCGCTCTGCGACGGCACGCACAACAAACTTACCTAACGGGTGGAGGCGTAAGTGGCTCAAAAAACGATCGCAGCAGCGGCACTGGTTCTGGCAGCAACGGCGACCATCGCCTTCGCGAAAACGCAGGCGCGCGTGCCCACCGAACGGTGTCCCTCGATCAGCATTTTGAGCGACGCCACGCGCATCACCCAAATGAACGGCACGAAGATCGACCTCAAAGCCGAAATCCGCGACCCCGCACTCTCGTGCGCCGTCGCCGGCGGCACGGCCAGCAGCAAGCTCTCATTCTGGGTCAAAAGCGCGATCGCCCCGACCAGCGACATCGCCCCCCGCAGCGTACCTTACTTCGTCGCCGTCATCGCGAACGGCGAAGTCATCGCGAAGGAAATCTTCGACCTCAAACTGAACTTCACCGCCGACCGCATGCTGAAGGTGAAGGAGAGCGTCGCCAAAATCGACATCCCGCTGGCGGAAGGCAAAGAGGCGCAAGACTACTCGGTCACGATCGGCTTCCAACTCACCGAAGCCCAAGCCGAGTACAACCGCACCGCCGCCGCGCGGTAGCAACCCGCTCTCCCCCTGCCAGCACACCCACTCTCCCCTTGCGGGAGAGTGCATTTTTCGCGTTGAGCGAAAAATGGTGAGGGGTCCGCTGAGCCTCCACCTGCACCGCCGGCGCCTTCATAGACTCAGCGAACCCCTCACCAGTTTTGCGTTCCGCAAAACTGCACTCTCCCACAAGGGGAGAGTAGGGTGCGCGCACCATTCAGCTCTCCCCTTGTGGGAGAGCCCAGTTTTGCGCAGCAAAACTGGTGAGGGGTCGCTGACTCGCCGCGCGCACAACGCCAATTGCCGCGCGCTCACCAGCACGCTAAACCCCGCCCACCATGGCAACGCTGACGCAAATCCTCACCGCCCTCGCCGCCGACGCCTTCAAGGCCGAGGGGCTCGATCCCGCCTACGGCACGGTCACGACCTCCGACCGCCCCGACCTCGCGCAGTTCCAATGCAACGGCGCGCTCCCCGCCGCGAAGGCGCAAAAGCAAAACCCGAAGGCGCTCGCCGAAAAGATCGCCGCCCGCCTGAAGGCCGACCCGCGTCTGGCCAAAGTGGAAATCGCCGGTCCCGGCTTCATCAACCTGACCCTCACCGACGAAGCGCTCAGCGCCCACATCAACAAGCTCCGTGACGACCCGCGCTGCGGCGTGCCCACGCGCGCCACCCCGCAAACCGTGATCATCGACTTCGGCGGCCCGAACATCGCCAAGACCATGCACGCGGGCCACCTGCGCTCGCTCGTCATCGGCGACGCGTTGCAGCGCCTGCACCGGTTCATGGGCGATCATGTGATCAGCGACGTCCACTTCGGCGATTGGGGCCTGCAGATGGGCCAGCTGATCA
>CAZYGK010000285.1:0-2963 GCA_964647355.1 uncultured Flavobacteriaceae bacterium
CGGTCTGCGCATAGGCGGAAGTATCCATCGCCTCGGCCTTGTCCCAAATCGGCGTCTTCACCGCGCCCGGCCCCACGATGACAACATCGATGCCGTACATCAGAAGCTCACGGCGCGTGCTCTCCGACAGTCCCTCAAGCCCGTGCTTCGCCGAACAGTAGCCGCTGAGAAATGGCGAACCGATCTTGCCGCCCAGTGATGTGATATTGACGATCCGCCCCGGCGCACCTTTGAGCGAGCGATCCGCGCCCAGCAAAGGCGCGAACGCCTGTGTCACCGCAAATGCGCCGATGAGGTTCACTTCGATCTGCTTGCGAAAATCGGCAAGCGGTTGATGCAACACTGGCCCCGGCGTCGCGATCCCGGCGTTATTGACGAGACCTTTTAATGTCTGCCCATTGAGCTGAGCCCGCACACGCTCTGCCCCAGCACGCACCGCCGCTTCATCTGTCACGTCGAACAGAAGCGGTGTGAACGCATCGCCAAGCGCCGAACGCACGCGTTCCCCGTCGCTTTCTTTGCGCACACTTCCGAACACATGAAACCCGCGTTGTATCAGCGCCTCGGCGACACCGCGCCCAATTCCCGTGGAAACACCCGTAACAACGACCGCGTTCATGCTGTTTGCTCCTCAACAGGAGATATACGAAGCAGACGCCAAATCCGATCAACCGCCAAGCGGCGGTTGCAGGCGGCGGACATCACGTGCTCCCGCAAAGCAACACGGCCGGATTACGATTCAGCAATTACGGCTCGCAGCGTTGCGCGAACGAAATCGCGGTGCATCCTCCTGGTTCCCGAAGATTCGTCCCCCACGAAAGTACGGAGTCCCCGCTATGAAACGCACAACACTCCTGGCGACCACCGCTATTGTCGCCCTCACCTTGCCCGCGCTCGCCGACGGAAAAGGAGGCACGCGGCTCACAGGCCTCGGCGACGTCGGTTATGACCACGTCGACATCGATCCAAGCTTCGATCAATTCCACGGTACCGGCTCGGCTTTATGGACGTGGCCCAGCAAATGGAACGTTCAAGGCAACTTCGACTTCAACACGTTTCAAGACGGCGGCGAAGGTATTTCCAACTCGAAGTACGGCGTAGGCGTTTTCTGGCGAGATGCCAACGAAGGCGCTCTCGGTGGTGAGCTTCGCTATCAGACATTGAGCGGAGTTGATGGTTTTGACCTTCGCGCACGCGGCGAGCTCTTCCTTGACCACGCGACGCTCGGCGCCTTCATTGGCTTCGGCAGCTACGACGACTTCGACGGTTGGAACCTCGGCGCCTACGGCAGCTACTACTTGAAGCCCAGCTTAGCGTTGAATGTCACGACGCGATACGCAAGCTATGACGACGATGGGTCCGCCGTCGAGTTCGACGATTGGTCTCTGTCCGGGGAAGTCGAGTATCTATTCGCAGATTGCGATACGTCGATTTACGGCGGTCTCGGATTCGGAAACCTGGAGGGTAGCGTTTTCGGTCTGACTGGTGACGAAAGTTACTGGAACATCGGCGGGGGCATTCGGCTACACTTCGGAACCGACGGTTCGCTGGAAAATCGCAACCGCGTAGAACCTCTTCGCACCGTGCGCGAGCACTTCTTCTTCTGATTTGAAGAGCAACCGCGAGCGGCGCTCAGTGCCGCCGCTCGCGTGTTGCCGTGAACTTGATCTTCGGCCACTTCTCCGCCGAGTAGCGCAGTTCCCACGCGCTCTTCGCCATAAAGACCGGCGCACCGTCACGGTCTTCGGCGAGATTGCCCTGATGGGCGTCCAAGAATTTCTTCAATTCCGCCGCGTCATCAGCCGCAACCCAGCGCGCGGTCTCGTACAGGCCCTGTTCGAACCCGACCTCAAGATTGTACTCGGCCGCGATCCGGCTGGCGAGCACGTCGAGCTGCAGCTGCCCCACGACTCCCACAAACCACTGCGATCCGATCTTCGGCTTGAACACCTGCGTAACACCTTCTTCCGCCAACGCCTCCAGCGCGCGCTGCAAGTGCTTGGCTTTAAGCGGATCCGCCAACCGCACGCGGCGTAAGATTTCCGGAGCGAAGTTCGGGATACCGGTGAACGTCAGATCCTCGCCTTCCGTCAACGTATCACCGACGCGAAGCACCCCGTGGTTCGGGATGCCGATAATGTCGCCGGGCCAGGCCTCGTCGACCGTCTGCCGTGACTGCGCGAAGAACAGAATTGGATTGTGCACGCCGATGATCTTGCCCGAGCCGGATTGCTTCAACCGCATCCCGCGCTTGAAGTGCCCGGAACACACGCGCATGAACGCGACGCGATCGCGATGGTTCGCATCCATGTTCGCCTGCACCTTGAAGACAAAGCCGGTCACCTTGTCCTCGGTCGGTTCGACCGCACGTTCCGCGGCCGGCTGCGCACGCGGCGCCGGAGCCGCCTTGCCCAAACCCTCGATCAGCTCTTTCACGCCAAAGTTCTTCAGCGCCGCGCCGAAGTAGATCGGCGTCAAATGCCCCTCGCGGAACTGTGTGAGATCGAACGCGGGATACCCGCCGCGCGCTAGTTCCATCTCATCCATCAGGTGCTTGTGCTCGTCCGCCGACAAAACATCCGCCAAACGGTTCGCCCCAACGGCTTCTCCGCCTTTGCCAAAAGGCAGGAACTTGTCGCTCTCGAAGTGCATCGCCCCGCGGAAGTTCAAACCCGAACCGACCGGCCACATCGCCGGCGTCACATGCAGCTGCAGCTGGTCGGAGATCTCGTCGATCAGCGAGAACGGATCGCGCGCCTCGCGGTCCATCTTGTTGACGAACGTGATGATCGGAATGTCGCGCAACCGGCAAACCTCGAACAGCTTGCGCGTCTGGCTCTCGATACCCTTCGCTGCGTCGATCACCATGATCGCCGAGTCCGCCGCCGTCAGCGTGCGATACGTGTCTTCCGAAAAGTCCTCGTGGCCCGGCGTGTCGAGCAGGTTGAAGACAAGCCCCATAT
>CAZYGK010000286.1:0-2955 GCA_964647355.1 uncultured Flavobacteriaceae bacterium
GCACTTTCCGCCGCGATGACCACCGCCCTTCGCCTCCGCGCCATCGACACGCTAGACCTAAGCGTCATTGCAGCCCATCTGCAGGATGCGCTGGTGACGATGTCGGACCTCGGCTTCGACAAGTCGAAGCGCCGCTTTGCGCTGATCTTCAATCGCTTCATGTGGGAAGACATCGAGGCGGAAAGGGGCAAGGGCGCCAAGGCCGACAAGAACGCCCCCTACCGTCGCGTGCGGTCGGCTCTGCACTTCGACACGGTCCAGCGCGTGCAGACGATGGGCTTGCGGCTCGCGAATGCCGAAGCGCTTGCGGCGTTGATGACCGTCGCGTTCGAGTCGAAGAACGATCTCTCGGGCACCGTCACCCTGACCTTCGCCGGTGGCGGCGCGATCAAGCTCGACGTCGAATGCCTCGACGTGTGGCTGACCGACATCTCCGCGCCCTGGGGCACGAAGAACAAACCCGGTCACGGTGTCGATGAGGTACCGGGATGACACGGTCGTGCGAACGTGCGCCCTTGGGACCGCGGGCGGCCTCGCCCGCTCTTTGGGCGCCGCAAAGTAAACAAGGGCGGGCGAGGCCGCCCGCGGTCCCAGGAAGTGCCATCGCATGCGTCGGTTGACGACCTCGCAACCCGACTTTGCCACCGCCTTCGCGACGCTCATCGCCGAGAAGCGCGAGACCGCGACCGATGTCTCGGCCGCCGTCGCCACGATCATCGCCGACGTCCAGGCGCGCGGCGATGCGGCACTATTCGAAACCACAAAGCGCTTCGATCGTTTCGATCTCAACGCGGGCAACCTGCGCGTAGCGCCTGGCGAAATCGCATCGGCGAAAGCGGCCGTACCGGCGACGACGCTCGACGCACTGAAGCACGCCGCCGCGCGCATCGAATCCTTTCACGTGCGCCATATGCCCGCCGACGACCGCTACATCGACTCCGAAGGCGTAACACTAGGCGCACGCTGGACGCCGGTCGACGCGGCCGGGCTCTACATCCCCGGCGGCCTCGCAGCCTACCCCTCCAGCGTTCTGATGAACGCCATTCCGGCAAAGCTCGCTGGCGTAAGGCGCCTCGTCGCAGCAACGCCCGCGCCCGACGGTAAGCTGAACCCGCTTGTGCTCGCGGCCCTCGACCTCGCCGGCGTCACCGAAATCTACCGCATCGGCGGTGCTCAAGCCGTCGCCGCGCTGGCGTACGGTACAAACACCATTGCGCCCGTCGACAAGATCGTGGGCCCCGGCAACGCCTATGTCGCCGCCGCGAAGCGCCAGGTCTTCGGCCAAGTCGGTATCGACTCGATCGCGGGCCCGTCCGAAGTTCTGATCATCGCCGACAAAGCGAACGACCCAGCCTGGCTCGCCGCCGACTTGCTGGCTCAGGCCGAACACGACGAATCCGCGCAGAGCATCCTCATCACCGACGACGAGCCGCTCGCCCGCGCCGTTGCCACCGAAGTCGACCGCCAACTCGCGCAACTTCCTAAAGAAAAGATCGCACGCTCCAGCTGGCAAAAGCACGGCGCCATCATTCTCGTGCGGTCCCTCGATGAAGCCCCAGCGCTCGCCGATCGCATCGCCGCCGAACACGTGCAACTCTGCCTCGCCAATCCCGATGCGCTTGCCGCCGGCATCCGTCACGCCGGCGCGATCTTCTTGGGTCGCCACACGCCCGAAGCTATCGGCGATTACATCGCTGGTCCGAACCACGTGCTGCCGACCGCGCGCGCGGCGCGCTTCTCCTCAGGCCTCTCCGCGCTCGACTTCATGAAGCGCACGACCGTCATCGGCTGCACGCCGGACGCGCTCGCGCAACTGGGCCCAAGCGCCGCCACGTTAGCCGACGCCGAAGGCCTCGACGCGCACGCGCGCTCCATCCGGATCCGCCTGAACCGATGACGGACGAAAAGCCACCGACCCGCCTCGTCGACGTGCAGCTGGACGAGAACTCGATCGCTCCGCGCGGTCCCGACGTGGAGCATGAGCGGCGCATCGCGATCTTCGACTTGCTCGAGGAAAACCACTTCGCCCCGGAAGGCGCCGAAGGCGGCCCGTTCGTCCTGAAGCTCGGCGTTCAGGAAAACCGCCTCGTCTTTCAGATCGCGCACGAAACCGGTGCCGCGCACGCGACGCATGTGCTTTCGCTGACGCCGTTGAAACGCGTGATCCGAGACTACTTCGTCGTTTGCGACACCTACTATCAAGCGATCCGTTCCGCCGCCCCTTCGCAGATCGAAGCGATCGACATGGGTCGCCGAGGCCTGCACGACGAAGGTTCGCAGCTCCTGCGCGATCGCCTCGCGGGCAAGATCGCGGTCGACCACGACACCGCCCGGCGTCTCTTCACGCTCATCTGCGCCTTGCACATCAAGGTGTAGCGATGGTGAAGGGACCGAACGGCGAAGACCTGCCCGATGCGGTGCTGTTTTCCTGCAGCATGAACGCCATCCGCTCGCCGATGGCGGCCGCATTGATGAAGCATCTGTTCGGCAGGCACATCTACGTCGAATCCTGCGGCGTGCGCGAAGGCGTTCTCGACCCGCTCGCCGTCGAGGTGATGGACGAGATCGGCATCGACCTTTCGCACCTTCACCCGAAGACGTTCGAGACGCTCGCCGATACGTCGTTCGACCTGATCATCACGCTAAGCCCGCAAGCGCGCCACAAAGCGCTCGAAATCACGCAAGCCCAAGCTGTGGAAGTCGAATACTGGAAAGTGCCCGATCCCAGTGCTTATGAAGGCACGCGCGAGCAGCGTTTGGCTGCTTATCGACAGGCCCGCGACACTATTCTCAGGTTTTTGAAGGAGCGCTTTGCCGCGCGCCCCGCGCCGGAGCCCTAATTCGCTTGCTTTTGGGCGGTGCCGTCACCATTCTCCGCCGCGATTTCCCTTGAGAAAGACAGAATGGCGAAAGAAGAACTGCTCAGTTTCGAAGGCACGGTCGTGGAGCTTCTCC
>CAZYGK010000287.1:0-2929 GCA_964647355.1 uncultured Flavobacteriaceae bacterium
ATCAGATCCTTCCCATAGACAAGGTGGCAGCGCCCCACACCTTCCTTGTCCACGAACGGCCGGATGTCGATCAACGGCTGGCGCACGGCCGTATAGCCCTTGATCACCCAATAGAGCGAGCCGCCGTCGAGAATCTCCTCCCGCCGCTTCGGCACCATGCGCGTGGTGTGCTTCAGCTCAAGCTTCTGGCCGCGCTTCTTCAACTGCGCGAGCCGCTCAGTCTGCCACTCGCGCAAGTCTTCGACGGAATCGACGCCGACGCAGAGTTTGATCAGATGAAGCGTCAACCCTTCATCTCGCCGGCATCGAGAAACCCGTCGCCGTTCTTGTCGAGTTCGCCAAAGCCGGCCATTTGGCCTTCCTGCAGCTCCTCGACCGAAACCTTGCCGTCGCCGTTCGAATCGAGCGCCTTGCGCTGCTCACCGGACAACTTCGCCTCGCCGTCGTCGATTTGCCCGTTGCTGTTCTTGTCCGCAGCAAAAGCGGAACGCGCCGCCTGATTGCGGAATTCCTCGCGGCTAATGCGCCCGTCGCCGTCATAGTCGGCACCGCCTGCCGCAAACGCCGAACCGGCCGCGATCAAAACGCCAAAGGAAACGAAAATACGCTTGTGCATCGTAGGATACTCCGCTTGCAGGATCGTCTAGCCGGATCATGCGCATGAACGCCAAGATGAGCCTACTCTGCCGCGCGAGCCCCTTGCAATTCAAGCCGCGAACACTGTCTAATCCGCCACGATACAAGTTCGGAGACGTGTCATGACCCTGAAGACGATCTTGAAATCGACGATCGCGGCCGCGGCCTTTGGTGCAAGCCTTCTGGGCACCGCGGCGCCGGCTGCAGCGGCCGACCTGCGTTGCGACTCGCGCGTCGGTGGCTACAACTACTGCCGCACAAGCACGGCGGGCGGCGTCGTCCTCAGGTCACAGCATTCGCCGCACGCCTGCTACCAGAACGACACCTGGGGCTACGACGGCGGCGGGGTCTGGGTCGCGAACGGCTGCAGCGCTACATTCCGCATCGGCCGCCGCGACGACGACGATGACACCGCAGCGAAAATCGGCCTCGGCATTCTGGCGCTTGGCGTGATCGGGGCGTTGGCGGGCGACAACAACAACGACGACGGCTACAACAATCCGCCGCCGCCCCCGCCGCAAGGTTATCCGCCGGGTGGCTACCCTCAGCAGGGCTATCCGCAGCAGGGATACCCGCAACAAGGCTATCCGGACGACGACTACGAGGACGCCTACATCATCTCCTGCGACTCGAAGAACAACAAATACCGCTTCTGCCAAGTTCCGATACGCAACTACGCGCAGCTTGTTCACCAGCGCAGCCGCTCCGCCTGCCGCTTCAACAAAAGCTGGGGCTACGATCAACGCGGCGTCTGGGTGAAGAAGGGCTGCCGCGGCGACTTCGCGATCTACTGATCTTTGCTGCGGGGCGGCGGATGGCGCCACCCCGCACCGTTCATGAGCGACCCATTCTTCCTTCGTTATCGCTGGCCCGACCAGGCAGCGCTCACCGCCGAAATTGCGGAAGCAAGCGATGAACTCGCCGCCGCCCGCAAAGCAAACGACACCGCCGCCGAGGTCGACAACGCCTGCCGCCTCGCCGTCGCCTTAACCGCCGCCGATCACGAAGCCGAGGCAGCCGACTTGCTCGAAACTGCGCTACCCAAGGCGCGCGCCACGGCCGACCACGCCTCGATCGGCTTTACGCTCCTCTACCTCGCGACGGCCCGGCAATATCTGGGCGAGCGCGTACTCGCTCAGACGATGTTCGCCGAGGCCATCGACATCGCAACTGCGCACAGCCTGCGCGACCTCGAACACTACGCCTGGCACCACCGCGGCCGCTGCTTCGCCGAGATGCGCGATCTTCCGGCGGCCAGAGACGCCTTCGAGCGCGCGTTGAAAATCCGCCTCGAGTTGAAGGAACCGCGCGCCGAACGCACCCGGCAAGCGATCGCCCTGCTGGACACGCTCTAAACGGGCAATGCCACACACGCACCGCCGCAACACCACACTTGCGCCACAACCGGCGCACATGATCCAACACCAGAGCCAAGCAGGAAACCAAGTCAGTGACCAAAGTACTCGCCGCCGCTACGTCGACGCTTCTCTTCATCGCCACCGCGAACGCCAAAACACTCCCAGTCAAAGACCCGGTCGCCGCCACCAAGGCACACTACGCACAAATCGAGAAGGACAACTTCGACGGAGAGCTTCCGTTTTCCGCGCGGCTGAAAGCGCTCGAAGCGCTGGACGCGAAGGAAACGCCGAAGGACGAAGTTGGCCGCATCGACGGCGACATCTACGTCAACGCCCAGGACATGAAGGTCACGAACGTCGTCGTGACCTCGCGCAACGTGGAAAATGCGCCCAACCGGAAGATCGTCGTCGTCCGCTTCAAGAACTACGACGAGCAGGAAGAGATGCACCTGTTCTGGGAAAAGACGAAAGCGGGCTGGGTGGTCGACGACATCCGCGCCTTGGGCGACGACGGCTGGACGCTGTCGCTGATGCTCAAATACGGTTGGGACGGCCCGGAAGAGTTGGAGAAGAAGGCGTCAGGTCAGTAAGTCTCATTCGAAACTGACGACGACTGCCCCCTCGCCCACCTGATCCCCCGCACGGAATGGCACGTCCTTCACGGTGAGGTCGCCGGGTGCTGAGAGCGTATGCTCCATCTTCATCGCCTCGATGATGGCCAGCGCCTGGCCGCGCCGCACGTGGTCGCCGGGCTTTGTCATCACCTGCACGACCTTGCCAGGCATCGGCGCGCGCAACTCTTTACCGGCATCGTGCGTGTGCTCCGCGGCCTCCAGCGGGTCGTGCGGTTCGAACGTGTAGGACCGCCCGAGCATCAACACGACGAGATTGCCCGAGACACGCAGCACCCGCGCCTGCGCCCGCCGCCCATTCAA
>CAZYGK010000288.1:0-2924 GCA_964647355.1 uncultured Flavobacteriaceae bacterium
AGCTGGATCGTCGACTTCGTCGTTCCGAGAAGCTTGCCGATCTCCGCATCCGTCACCTCAGGATGATTGCGAACGAGCCAGGCGATCGCATCCGGCTTGTCCTGGCGGCGCGACACGGGCGTGTAGCGCGGCTTGCCCTTCTGCTTGGCCGACGGCATTTCGACCGCGGATTTCGTCATCACGAGCTTCTTGCGCGGATCCTTCTCCGCCGCCGCGATTTCGTCGCGCGTCAGCTGCCCCATCATGACGGGGTCGAGCGGCACGATCTTCTCCGGATGCATGTCGTCCGCCATCGCTTTGATTTCGAGCGGGTGCAGCGCGCAAAAGTCCGCGATCTGATCGAACGTCAGCGTGGTCTGATTCAACAGCCACATCGCGGTGGCCTTAGGCATCAATGGCTTGGTCATAAGCAAAACCTCTTTCCAGGGCGCCGACGGGTCCAAGCCGCCAGGCCACGAAATTCACCTCGAATGAAGGGAGTTTCTTGGACCGGGTATATAGGGGTTCAAGCGTCCTGAGGGAAGCACGAATCCTGGGACCGCGGGCGGCGCCGCCCGCTCTTTTCTGACTTTCCAGCGGAAAAAGAGCGGGCGAGGCCGCCCGCGGTCCCAGGCCCTAAGGCGTCAGCAGAATCTTCCCGATATGCGAGCTGCCGGCCATCCGCGTATGCGCCTCGGCCGCTTGCGAGAGCGGCATGATGCTGTCGACGACCGGCATGATCCGTCCGTTGATCAATAGCGGCCATACCTCGCGCTCGACCGCGCGTGCGATGTCGGCTTTCTCCGCGTTCGCCCGTGCGCGCAGCGTTGACCCTGTAATCGTCAGCCGCTTCAGCATCACGAGCATCAAGTTCAAGTTCGCCTGCGCCCCTTGCTGGAACGCGATGTTGACGAGCCGCCCTTCGAGCTTGAGTAGCCCAACATTCTTCGCGATGTAGTCGCCGCCCACCATGTCCAGGATCACGTCGACGCCCGCGCCGCCGGTCTCGGCCCGCACCACCTCGACGAAATCTTCCTCGCGATAATTGATTGCACGCGCCGCACCGAGATCCGTGCAAGCTTTGCACTTTGCAGCCGAGCCCGCAGTCGTGAACACGCGGTGCCCGCGCGCCGCAAACAGCTGGATCGCCGCCGTCCCGATCCCGCTCGACCCGCCATGCACGAGCAGCGTCTCGCCTTCCTTCAGCCGTGCCCTGTCGACGACGTTCGTCCACACCGTCATGTAAACTTCCGGCAACGCCGCCGCATCGACGAGCGAAACCCGCGGCGGCTTCGGCAACACGCTGCCCTCATGCGCGAGGCAATACTCCGCATAACCGCCGCCAGCGACCAGCGCGCAAACCTCGTCGCCCAAATCCCACCGCTCGACATTCGTGCCGGTGGAAACGACCGTCCCCGAGACCTCAAGGCCCAGCGTTTGCGGGGCGCCCGGCGGCGGCGGGTACATGCCGGCCACTTGCGCAAGGTCGCCGCGATTGACCCCAGCTGCCGCAACCTTGATCAAAACCTCTCCCGCCCCGGGCTTCGGCACCGGCAGCTGGACCAACCGCACCACGCGCACCCCCGCGTCCTCGCCCGGCACCGCGGCGGTCATGGATTGTGGCAGCGTTTGCATGGCGCTCATTTCCTTCTTGCTTGGGCGGCAGCGGGTGGGAACTATTAGCCCAGAGAGAAGGGAATTGGCCAATGGCCTGGGACGACCTCGACCCCAAACCGAAAAAACCGGCGCCCGTCGACCTCACGCTGATGTCGATCGAGGACCTGATAAATCGCATCGCCGAATTCGAAGCCGAAATCGCCCGCATGAAGCAAGCGATCCAAGGCAAACAAGCCCAACGCTCCACCGCCGACGCGCTGTTCAAGAAAGGCTAGCCCATTCGCAGGCGGCAGAAAGTTGAAACGCCAAGACCGCCAAGCCGCTCAAGCTAATCTTTGGCGCGAAGCGCCATAAATGATGTTTGCCATGGGCGCCTGCGGTGCCGAACAGGGCAGGGCAGCTTGGCGGTCTTGGCGTTTCAATTCTAGTACGCAATAGCCATCCTCAAGCCTCGCGAATCAGTCTCGGGAATCGCCGGAGCGAACGTCGCCTTCTTTTGCAATACCCTTTTTGCCGTCAGCACCAAAATACAGGCGTCGTAGAGGTCGTCGGCTTTTGCGCCAGTACCCCGCAAACGCTGCAACCAAGCGTCTAAATCGCGAAATCCTTCGCGCTGCAATATGTGCTTGCGGACGGCGAGGCCTTCCGCCGAGTGCTTCGATTCGAGTGGGCCGCCGTTGACGCGCGCGAAGGCCAACTCCGGATGCGCTTCGTAGACGCGGCGCTGCTCGCCTGGCGTTATCGCGCGGTCGATTTCAATGATCTTAGGTCTGATCGCCCATATCTGCTTCGAGATGCCGCCGAAGCCTTGGCGCTTCGACCACTGATTCGCTTTTTGCCAGTCTTTTTGCGGAAATTTGAGCGCCCCGCGCGGCAGTGTTTTGAAAACGCGCGAGCCATGCGGCGAAATAATTTTCCGCGCCTCAACCTCACATTGCCGCACGCCCGATCTCGAAAGTCCGATCGGCATGTCTACAGCGATGACATCAGCATCGCTCGCTATCGCGTTCCAATTCGAAGCAATTCTGAAGGTCGCGTTGTGCAGATTTGAACGTGCTTCAACGACTAACCATCCGCTCCGGCACCCATCGATTCCGGCAAGGCTCTGCACGTTGCGCGACATGGGATTTTAACTCTCTTTTGCGTGACGGATTGTGCTTTTCGTGCCAAGCTCCGCGGAAAGAATGCAATCAACGAAATCTTAAGCTTGAACTGTGCCGCAGAGATGTCCTTCGATTCGCCCGGGGCATGCGGTTTGCAAGGTTCGAGTGACTCCATAGCTGAACCTTACTGGGAAGGACCGCATGAAGAGTTGGATTAAAGGGGAA
>CAZYGK010000289.1:0-2915 GCA_964647355.1 uncultured Flavobacteriaceae bacterium
CAGAAAAAATGGGAATTTCCGAGGATCGCAAGAAGCAGAGGCGCAAGGAGATCCTCAAGGCTGCAGCCGACCTGTTTGCGAAGAATGGCTTTGAGGGAACGAGCTTCAACGAGATCGCGGTCAAGGCCCGCGCATCGAAGGAGACGCTCTATGCCTGGTTCGGCAGCAAGACCGAGATTCTGCATGCGCTGCTCAGCGAACGCGCGGACACGTTGCGCGGTACCGTCGAGGCCGAGGCCAAAAGTGGTGAGCCGGAAGAGGTGCTGTTCGTGTTCGCGCGCGAGGTTTTGCGGGAGATGACGAAGAAAACGTCGCTTCGCCTGCTCAACGCCGCGATCACTGCCGCGCCGAAGGACGGGGATCTGCGCGACTTGGTGGCCGACCGCATCGATCTGTCGCTGCTTGCGGCCCGGCTTTCGCTTTGGCGCGCGATGGGTCTGATGGCGTTTGAGGATGCAAACCGAACCGCCATGGTGTTCGGCGCGATGGTGCAATGCGGCTATCCGGTGCAGCTGACGGCGGGGTTGATCGAGACCATCCCGGACGAAGAAATCGAGACGCATGCGCGTTTTGTGACGAAGATGTTCTTGAAGGCCGTCGAGAAGCCCGCGCGCAGGTAAGCGCGAAGCGCGCTGTATCGCACGACTGGTTAACGCGCGTTGAGGATTCTGCACCAAATCCGTCATGCCATCGCCATCAAACTGTCACCGCGATGGGGCAAACAGAGATCGCCGGATTGAGCTCGATTCGGATGTCACCGGATCGCGGTCCGCATCGTTGGGGCGACGAGATGGCAGGTATGGAGGCGGGGACGCTTGCGTTCCCAAAGCACGACCAAAAGCGTTTGCGGGCGGGCGCGCTGCTTCCCCGTCTGGCCAGACGCAAACGCAACAACAACGGTAGCGCCGGCCCGCCAGAACAACGCCGGTTTCGTCATCACCGAAGTATTTGGATATCGGACATTCATCTGGGTACGCGCGGCTGCAAGGCAGAGCTGCTTCTCGATTTCCTCAGGCACAACGAGTGCGATCAGCTCTATCTCGTGGGCGATATCATCGACGGTTGGCGCCTCTCGCGCGCTTGGTATTGGCACTCGAGCCACAACGCCGTCATCGACGAAATTCTGCGCAAAGCCGCCGCGGGCACGCGGGTGATCTATGTGCCCGGCAATCACGATGAGGTTCTCAGGGACTATGTGGGGCATCGGCTCGCGGGCGTCGAGATAGCGTACGAGGCCGTTCACGAAACTGCGGATGGGCGTAAGTTTCTCGTCATGCACGGCGATCACTTCGACGGTGTCGTGACCTATGCGCGGTGGCTGGCGGTGACGGGCGATTATGCCTACGCCCTAGCACTGCGATTGAACGACGTGTTGGCGCGCGTGCGCCGGCGGTTCGGCATGCCGTACTGGTCGCTTTCGCAGTGGCTGAAGATGAAAGTCAAGAACGCGGTCGAGTATATCAGCCGCTTCGAGGACGCGGTTTCGCGCGAGGCCGAGCGGCGGGGCGTGGATGGCGTCGTGTGCGGTCACATTCACAAAGCGGAAATGCGCCAGGTCGGACGGATCGTCTACTGCAACGATGGCGACTGGGTCGAAAGCTGCACCGCGCTCGCCGAAGATCGGAACGGAAATCTCATCATCTTGTACTGGGCCGACGAAGTGGCGGAGCTTGCGCGCAGGCCGGCGATGTCTTTGCAAGCGGCTGAATAGGGAAGAGTGCCATGCGCATTCTGATCGCAACCGACGCCTGGGCGCCGCAAGTGAACGGGGTCGTCCGGACATTGAAGGCAACCGCGCGCGAGTTGGAGATCCGCGGCCACGAGGTTCGCTTCATCACGCCGGATGGCTTCACGACCGTGCCAATGCCGACTTACCCGGAGGTGAGGCTCGCGCTCTTTGCGAAGGCACGGATTGCCGGCGTTGTGTCCGCGTTCGCTCCCGATGCTATCCATATCGCGACCGAAGGCCCGATCGGGCTTGGCACACGGCAGGTGTGCGTCGAGCGCGGGCTGCCGTTCACGACATCGTTTCACACGCGCTTTCCGGAGTATATCGAGGCCCGCATCGCACTGCCGTCGTCGTGGACGTACGGGCTCGTGCGTTGGTTTCATCAGGCGGCTACGCGGACGATGGTTTCGACACCCAGTTTGGAGCACGAGCTGCGCGCGCGCGGGTTCGCCAACCTATGCAATTGGTCGCGCGGCGTGGATACCGAGCTCTTCAAGCCGGATACGGGCGCCCCATTCGATTTGCCGCGTCCGATCAGCCTCTATGTCGGCCGCGTCGCGGTCGAGAAGAATATCGATGCGTTTCTCGCGCTCGATCTGCCGGGCTCGAAGGTAGTCGTCGGCGACGGGCCGCTGCTTGCGGAACTGAAAGCGCGGTTCCCCGCGGTTCACTTTGCAGGCACGAGGTTCGGCGAGGATCTCGCAGCCCACTACGCGGCGAGCGACGTGTTCGTCTTCCCCTCGCGCACCGACACCTTCGGCTTGGTGTTGCTGGAGGCGCTGGCTTGTGGCGTCCCGGTCGCTGCGTTCCCGGTGCAGGGACCGCGCGACGTATTGGGGCATGGTAACGACGTTGGCGTGATGGACGAGAACCTCGCTGTCGCGGTCGCGGCAGCCCTGAAGTTAGATCCCGAGCGGTGCCGCGCCTACGCGCTCAAGTATTCTTGGGCCGCCTGCACGGATCAGTTCCTTGGCAATCTCGAAGCGTCCCTTGTTCGCGAGCACGCGTCCGAGGCGGCTGCGGCTCAAATCCGTCCAGCGGCCTGACGACCTCGCGGGGCGTAGCTGCGACAGGGTCGGCGGCGCGTTGACATGCTGGTGAGGGCGTTCGCGGCAAATAAATGATGGGCCCGCCCTGGCGAATTAAGCATGGCGCCATCTTTTCGGCGTAAGCGCGGTTGAGATTT
>CAZYGK010000290.1:0-2909 GCA_964647355.1 uncultured Flavobacteriaceae bacterium
GAGCGGCACAAGCGCCTTGCGCGTGCCGTGTCGATCGCGCTCGTCCTGGGTTCGGCCGCGCTGACCGCGGGCTGCGCGCATGTCGGCAGCATGTTCGGCGCCTCCAGCGAGGCCGGGCAAAAACCCGCGCTCCGTAAGCCCGCGCCGCCGAAGCCAAAGGTCGCGGTGACGCCGGCCATGCGCGCCGAGGCCGAAGCGTTGCGCGTTGCCGCCCTCGATCAAGTGAGTCGCGGTGCCGTAGGTCCCGCAGTGACGAGCCTGACCAAGGCCGCAAAGCTCGACCCTACGAACGAAAAGATCCGCACCGATCTCGATCGCGCGATCCGCGCCCGCAACGCCGCCGCATCGAGGTCGGGGTCGCAATCCGCAGCACTCGATTAGCGTGCCGATATCGCGCGCGGCGATGCGCCGCGTGACGGTCCGCACTGCAATCGCCTCATGACAAATAATTCAAACTAGGTGTGCGGAACACGCGTCCCGCGCGCTTGCGTGGGCCACAGTGCCCGGGCGACCATCGCGCCATGCAGAACATCGCGATTCTCGAAAAGCTGCGCACATTGTTGCGCCGCAAAGACCCGTCGCCTGTTGCAGCCGCGGGCGCCGAACTGATTCCGTTTTCGCGCAAGGCGCCGGAGCGCCGCATCGCGTTCGCGCTGCAAGGTGGCGGTGCGCACGGTGCCTTCACCTGGGGCGTGCTAGACCGCGCGCTGGAGCAAGGCATCGCGATCGAAGCGATCAGCGGCGCGAGCGCCGGCGCGATCAACGCCGCCGTCCTGGCAACCGCCTACGCGCAGGGCGGCGCACCCTACGCCCGCGCCCGCCTCGCAGCGTTTTGGCAGGCACTCGCGCAAGTCGCGCGGATGAGCCCCCTTCGGCCCACGACATTGGAGGCCGTCGCTTTCGGGCGCGACCTCGAACTCTCCGCGACGTCGATCATGCGCGACATGCTCTCGCGCGTGGTCTCGCCCTATCAGTTCAATCCGCTCGATGTGAACCCGCTACGCCAGATCTTGGGCGAGTTCGTCGACGTCGAAGCATTGCGCGCGCCAAGCGCGATCCGCCTCGTCATTGCGGCGACGAACGCGGAATCCGGCGCCGCGCGTCTATTCGCGAACGAGGAACTGTCGCTTGACGTGCTCCTAGCGTCGACCTGTCTGCCCGCGCTCAGTCAAGCGGTGAAGCTCGATGACGGTTACTATTGGGACGGCGGCTACTCGTCGAACCCGCCGCTGTTGCCGTTGATCGAACGCACGACGTCCCGCGATGTCGTACTCGTGCGTCTCAATCCGCTGGCCGAGCCCGGCCTGCCGGTAACCGCGCCGAAGATCCAATCGCGCTTGAATCGCATCGTCTTCGACACACCGTTGAAACGCGAACTCGACGAACTCGAGCGTTTGCGCCAAGTCACCGCCGAAAGCGGCGCGCACCGCAGTGCCCTCGGCCGGAGGCTTGCAGGTCTCACGCTGCACACGATCGGCGAAGACGAGTTGATGAACGAAGTCGGCGCCGCCAGCCAAAGCCATCCGGACACACGTCTGATCGAACTGCTCCACCGCGAAGGCCGCGCGTCATGCGAGCGCTGGCTGAACGCGTCCGCACCCGCGCCGCAAAAGCGCGCCGTCAACTTTCTAGTGTAGCGCCCCGAACGCGTAGGCGTTCATGGAAAGCGATCCGAACTCGTAAGACGCATGCAGCTGCGTGGCGGCCTCGCCGGCCGCCGCGCCGCGCGCAACGAAGATCGGGTCGAAATGCTCGGGCGTCGGGTGATTGATCTCGGCGTGCGGCGCCGTCCGCTTCCAATCGAGCAACGCCGCGTCGTCGCCGGTGGCAAGCGTGTTGTCGAGCCAGCGGACGAACCGCGTCGCCCAGTCGGCGGGCTGCGGCGTGGGCCGCGCGCGAAGATTGTGCGTAACGCTGCCCGATCCGACGATCAGAACGCCTTCGTCGCGAAGCGGCGTCAGTGCGCGCCCGATCTCGTAGTGCCGGGCCGGCGCCGCACCGCCGACGAGCGACAGCTGCAGCACCGGCACATCGGCTTTCGGCCACGCCAGCAGCAAGGGGGTCCAAACGCCGTGATCGCGGCCGCGCGTGGCGTCGACCGCGACGTGCGCAGGCTGCAGCAATGCCGTCACGCGCTCTGCCACATCGCGCGCAGGCGGCGCTGGATAGCGCAAGGCGTAGAGCGGCTGCGGAAAGCCGTAGAAATCGTGGATCGTTTCAAGCCCTAGCCCGACCGTCGGCCGGGCTTCTTCCCAATGCGCCGACACAACGAGGATCGCCTTCGGCGCGGGCACGCGCGCGGCCAGCGATCGCAAGAAGCCGCTCGCGGGCGTGTTCTGCATCACGACGGTCGGCGCGCCGTGAGAGAGAAAGATCGTGGGCATACGCATGCTTGTCTCCTCCCCCTCGCCCTCCCACTTCGGGAGGGAGGAGAGGGGCCGGGGGTGAGGGAGAGCCCTACACCGCACCGGCGTGTGTTGTGTCGAAACAGAAAGTCGCGATCAAGGATCAACGTAACATGATCGCGGAAAACGCGGCGCGGATGGAACGCCCGCCGTCACCCCCAACCCCTCTCCCTCCCGAAGTGGGAGGGCGAGGGGCGTTCCGTTAGCGAGCGAAGAACGGCTCCGCCGGAAGGAACGGCAACTTCAGCGCAAAGGCTCCCGGTCCGATCAGCGCCGAGGCGAGCGAGGCAGCCGCCCAGAACACCGGATACTCCCAACCGCCGCCGGCCGCGCTGAAGACCCACCCGTTCGGTGCGTGCTGCAGCGCCGCGCCCATCAGGATCGGCACCATCAGAAGGGCCGCCGTGCGCGCATAGATGCCGGTGATGAGCGCGATCCCGCCCGCGATCTCGCCGAACATGACGAGATAGGCGAAGAGCGCCGGATACCCGATCGACTCGAAGA
>CAZYGK010000291.1:0-2888 GCA_964647355.1 uncultured Flavobacteriaceae bacterium
AATGCTCGATGTCTTCGAGCGTGATCGTGCGGGGCTTCGTGACCAGCGTGCGGCCGAGTTCGAGTTCGCCGAAACGCTGGCGGAACGGATGCGTGGCTTCGCGCTGTTCCGGCGCGCCCTGGAGCCAGTTCGCGGTGATGGCGCTGATGGTGCGGGGCGAGGCTTGGATCGCGGTGCGTTGCATGTAGTGCAGAACGCCGCGCAAGCCGCCCATTTCTTCGCCGCCTCCGGCGCGGCCGGGCCCGCCATGGATGAGTGCGGGCAGTGGCGAGCCGTGGCCGGTCGATTCCTTTGCGCAGTCGCGGTCGATGACGACGAGACGGCCATGGAAGGAGGCGGCACCGTCGATGAACTCGCGCACGATCTTGGGGTCGTACGTGTAGAGCGACATGACGAGCGAACCCTTGCCGCGGTTGACGATGCCGATCGCTTCGGTGAGCCCGGTGTAGGGCATCAGCGTCGCAACGGGGCCGAAGGGTTCGATCTCGTGCACCTTCGTGGCTTGCATGGGTTTGTCGCAACGCAGGAGCGTAGGGCCGATGAAGCCGCCTTCGACGGAGTCACCTCCGTGAACGTCAACGTGCCTTGCCGTTACCACGCGCGCTTCATTTGAAAGCTCAAGTTCGACGATCTTCTGATGGACGTCGGCACGCTGTTCGGCGTTGATGAGCGGTCCCATCGTGACGCCTTCTTGGCGTGGGTCGCCGACGACGATTTCGGCCAGGGCTTTCTTCAGCGCCACTTCGACGGCGTCGATCGTTGTGGCAGGCACGAGGGCGCGGCGGATGGCGGTGCATTTTTGGCCCGCCTTCACCGTCATTTCGCGGACGACTTCTTTGATGAAGAGGTCGAACTCGGGGGTGCCGGGGGCGGCGTCTGGCCCGAGGACGGCCGCGTTCAGCGAGTCGCGCTCGGCGATGAAGCGCACGCTCTCGCGCGCGATGACGGGGTGGCGCTGCAGCTTCTCGGCGGTTTCAGCGGAGCCGGTGAACGAGACGACATCTTGGCCTGTCAGGTGGTCGAACAGATCACCGATGGGGCCGAGCACGAGTTGGATCGCGCCTTTCGGCAGCACGTTCGCCTCGATGAGTACCCGGAAGGCTGCTTCGGCGAGGTGGGCGCTGGCGGTTGCGGGCTTCACGATCGCGGGCACGCCTGCGAGCAGGGCGGGGGCGAGCTTTTCGAGCATGCCCCAAACGGGGAAATTGAAGGCGTTGATGTGAATGGCTGCTCCCTTGAGCGACGTCATGACGTGCTGGCCGATGAACGTGCCCTTCTTCGACAAGCCTTCGACTCCTCCGTCGGTCAGGATCGTGTCGGCGGGGAGTTCCCGGCGGCCTTTAGAGGCGTAGGCGAACAGCGTGCCGGCGCCGCCTTCGATGTCGATCCAGCCGTCGCTCTTGGTCGCGCCGGTGTCGTAGGACAGCGCGTAGAGTTCTTCCTTGCGCGCCATGATCGCGTCGCCGAGCGCCTTTAGGATTTTCGCGCGATCGTGGAACGTGAGTTTGCGGAGCGCGGGGCCGCCGACATTGTGCGCGTGCGCGAGGATCGCACGGAAGTCCTTGATGGTTTCGCCGAGTTGGGCGACGGGCTCGCCCGTGACGGCGGAGCGGACAGCGGTTATCGTCCCGCGCGGGGCGATCCATTGATCCTGCGCGAAGGCTTGAAGCGTTTTCATATGGGGCCTCCTCAGCGGCCGGTGAATTTGGGCGGGCGCTTTTCGCCGAATGCGGCGACGCCTTCGCGGTAGTCGTCGCTGCGTCCGAGTTCGCGCTGTAAGTCGCGTTCGTCGTCGAGCTGCTGGTCGAGTGTTTGATCCCAGGCTTTTCGGATAGCGAGTTTGGTGGCGCCGAGCCCCTTCGTGGGGCCGTTCGCAAGGCGCTCGACGAGTTTTGTCGCTTCGGCTTGCAGATCGGCGTCATCGATGGCGCGCCAGATCAAACCCCAAGCTTCGGCTTTCTCGGCGCCGAGCGGTTCGCCGGTAAGTGCGAGCGCCATCGCGCGTGGTTGGCCGGCGAGCCGCGGGAGTGTCCAGGTGCCGCCGGAGTCGGGGACGAGACCGATGTTGGCGAAGGATTGAATGAAGCGCGCGCTCTTCGCGGCAAGGACGATGTCTGCGGCGAAGGCGATGTTAGCGCCGGCCCCTGCGGCGACGCCGTTCACGGCGCAGACGACGGGCTTTGGCAGCGCGACGAGGCGGCGGACGAGCGGGTTGTAGCGGTTCTCCAGCGACTCGCCGAGATCGACGCCCGAACCGCCCGGTGCCACAGCGCGGTCGGAGAGATCCTGACCGGCGCAGAAGCCGCGGCCTGCGCCGGTGATCAGAAGCGCGCGGATGTCGGGGTTGCGCTCGACGGCAGTGAGCGCTTCGGCGATCTCGGCATGCATTTGCACGTTGAAGCTGTTCAACCGGTCGGGCCGGTTCAGCGTGAGGCGTGCTGCGTTGTTCGTCAGTTCGAACAGGATGGTTTCGTAGTTCATCCACCACCTCCCATGAAGTCGTCGCGGGTTGCTCCCACGCTCGTCGTGGGCAACGCTTTAGGATAGAAAGCTGGGTGGGTCAAACCTCGGGGCAATCACATGTCGAATGATGCCGATGCACTTGCGCGCCGTGTTGCGGAGCACATGCTCGCCCGGGAGGGGACGGGGCCGCACTGGGGGATCGCGATCGAGGAGGCGCGCGAGGGTTATGCGCGGCTTTCGATGGTGGTGCGGGCCGACATGCTCAACGGGCACCGCATTGCGCACGGGGGCATGATCTTTGCGCTTGCCGATACGGCGTTCGCTTATGCGTGCAACTCGCGCAACGTGTCGACGGTCGCGCAACAGGCCTCGATTTCGTTCTTGGCGCCGGCGAAAGAAGGGGCGCGGCTGATCGCGGAGGCGCG
>CAZYGK010000292.1:0-2882 GCA_964647355.1 uncultured Flavobacteriaceae bacterium
TCACGCTGGAGTCGCAGAGACTCACGCGATCGTCCCGGTAAACCGGAATGCGCCGCAGCGGGCTAAGCGCCGTGAACGCATCCCCGCCGAAGAACGGCACGATCGGATCGAGCGCGACCGTAATCCCCTTGAGCGCGCAAGCGGCCAACACCTTGCGCACATAGGGCGAGATCGGGCTGCCGATGATCTGGGCGTTGCGGTCGGTCATGCGTGCACACTCTGTCGTTCGATGCGCACACCTATATCAGAGCAAGACCGAAAGAGACGAGGTGCCCGCAACGCGCGAGCGCCGTCCTTCTTCAAGCAGTCTGCGTCAGTGTTCCGTACTGGGCGGCCAGCCGACGCATCGCCGGTTGGTGCACGTTGACCTTGGTCAAATCGCCCTTGGCCCACGCCATCACTTTCGGGTCCATCACGGCGAACCACAGCGGCGGGATCGCGGCGAGCAGGTACATGCCGGGATAGCCGTTCGGCAGACGCGGCAGGTCCGGGAAGTCGCGCAGCGACTGATACGGGCGCTGCGGATTGGCGTGGTGATCCGAATGGCGCTCCAGGTGGAACGTGATCAGGTTCGAGAAGATGTGGTTCGTGTTCCACGAATGGCGCGGCTCGACCGGCTCGTAGCGCCCGTTCTCGCGCTTCTGCCTAAGCAAGCCGTAGTGCTCCACATAGTTCGCCTGCGTGAGCCCATACCAACCGATGAAGTGGTGCGCCACGATGAAGGGCAGCACGATCCAACCGCACACCGCAACCAACACGGCCGCCGCCGCGAACGTGATCGCGTAACCCTGCAAGATGTCGTTCTCGAGCGACCAGGCCGACTTGCCGCGTTTCGACATGCGCAAGGCTTCCTGCTCCCAGCCGCGGCGGAACGTGCCCGGCAACTCGCGCGTCGCGAAGTGATAGATCGTCTCGCCCATGCGCGAAGACGCGGGATCTTCCGGCGTCGACACCCACACGTGATGCCCGCGATTGTGCTCGATGCAGAAATGCGCATAGCCGCACACCGCGCAGGCGAGCTTCGCGAAGAAGCGGTCGACCGGGCTGTGCTTGTGCCCGAGTTCGTGCCCCGTCGTGAGGCAGCCGCCGTCGATCGTGCCGACGCCGACGATGAGCGCCAGGATCGACCACCACGGCAGCGACTCGGTGCCGACCAAATACGCCGTCGCAAGGAAGCTCACCCAGAACAGCGGCACCGACAGCATGCACAGCACGCGGTAGTAGTTGTCCGACGCCATCGCATCGACGACCGCATCCGGCGGGTTATTCGTGTCTTCGCCCAAGATCATGTCGGCGATCGGCACGACGCCGAACACGAACAGCAGCGGCACCAGCGTCCACAGCGTGTTCCCGCCGCTCAGGAAATAGCCCGCGACCGCCAGCGGCGGCACCAGCGGCAGGAACAGCGACAAGAAATAGAGATAGCGCTTGCCGTCCACGTAGCTGACGGCGCGTCCGTCTTCGGTGCGACCGCTAAAAGCCATAGGCGTTTCCTCCTGATGAGCCTTGTCCGGCTCGTTATGAGGCAAGCCTAAGCGAGGCCGCTCTGTTGCGCGCGCCAAAAATGTGGCATTTTGCGCCACGATGACCAAGGCAATTTCATCCGACCCCAGACGCGCGATCCCGGCCCCGGCCGGCTACATCCGCTTCCTTGTCCGCCGGTTCGGACCCTCGCCGGCGCTGCGTGCGGAGTTGCTGAAGGGCACCGACATCGACGAAGCCCGGCTGAACGATTCCGCCGCCGAAGTCACGCTGTTCACGTTCATCACGTTCAACGAAAACCTCTGCCGCCTGGTGGGCGAGGCCTGGCCCTTGGACGCAATCGCGGCGTTCAGCACCTCGATGCAAGGCGCGCTCGAAGTCGCGGTGCGCAGCGCGCCCACGATCGGCGACGCCCTCGACATCATCGCCCGCTTCGGTCACGTCCGTGCGCCGTTCCTGTCCCCTCGCGCCAAGCGTGAGGCAAAAGCGATGCGCCTCGTCCTTCGCCAGGGCGTCGCGATCTCCGACGCCGGTTGGCGCGCCTTGAGCTTGAGCGTCGCGCTCGGGATCGCGGGCATGCTGAGCGTGCTCACCGAAGGCGACACGCAAGAGTTCGAATTCGCCTTCCCGTGGCGCGCGCCGAAATATGCCGACCGCATGCGCCAAGCCTTGCCGGGCACGCTGAAGTTCGCCGCGCCCGATTTGGCGATCGCGCTGCCGCACGACATCTGCCGCCGCGCCTCGCCCTTCGCCGACGCCGCCCT
The DNA here is from genome assembly GCA_964647355.1 of uncultured Flavobacteriaceae bacterium. GTDB lineage: Bacteria > Pseudomonadota > Alphaproteobacteria > Micropepsales > Micropepsaceae > SZUA-430. Next base: position 2,247 of record CAZYGK010000292.1, read on the forward strand.
GCACGCGACCGCGCTCGCCGAACTCGAACAGATCGCCCGCCGCATCCAAGGCGAAGACACGCTGGTGCTGCGCATCGAGCGCCTCATGAGCCGCCGCCGCGTCGGCCGCCTCAGCGAGGACGAAGCCGCCGAGGAACTGGGCCTCTCCCGCCGCACGCTGGTCCGCCGCCTGAGCGAAAGCGGCCCGACCTTCCGCACGCTGCTCGACGCCAACTTGAAAGAACGCGCCCGCCAAATGCTCGAAGACGGCAAGCTCGCCCGCGACGAGATGGCCAAGGCGCTCGGCTTCGAAGACCCGACGAGCTTTAGCCGCGCCTGCCGTCGCTGGTTCCGCTGAACGTAGAGTGAGGCAGACGGTGAAGCGCACTCTTCCTGGGACCGCGGGCGTCCTCGCCCGCCCTTGCGGACTCTCAATGCGCTGAGCAGTTGAGATGTTGAGGGGAGCGGGCGAGGACGCCCGCGGTCCCAGGAAGAGCGCCCACTCTCAAACTCAGTGTGCTATGACAAACGCATCCGCCATTCACAACCTCAGGAGCCACCCCATGTCCCTCAAAGGCCGCGTCGCCCTTGTCACCGGTGCAAGCCGCGGTATCGGCCGCGCCATCGCGCTGGGTCTTGCCCAAGACGGCGCTGACG
>CAZYGK010000293.1:0-1429 GCA_964647355.1 uncultured Flavobacteriaceae bacterium
GCCTACAACACGATGAACCGCCAGTCGCCGGACTTCATGCGCTGGGGCGACGTCTATCATCAGAACGAAGTCGAACAATCCGGCTTCAACTTCGAACACGCGAACACCGAAGCGCTGTTCCAACACTTCAAAGACGCCGAAGAACAATGCAAGCGCCTGCTCGCCCGCAAAGTCGGCCGCAGTGCAGCGCACCCCGACTGGCGCCACGTGCTGCCAGCGTACGAGCAGTGCATCAAAGCCAGCCACGCGTTCAACCTGCTCGACGCCAGAGGTGTCATCAGCGTCACCGAACGCCAAGCCTATATCGGCCGCGTCCGCGCGCTCGCCAAGGAATGCGCGCAAGCCTGGATCGACAGCCCGCAAGGCATGACGGTGGGCGCCGGCATGAGCGGGATGCGGTAAGCGCCATGCCCCAACTCCTCCTCGAAATCTTCTCCGAAGAAATCCCCGCGCGCATGCAAGCGCAGGCCGCGCGCGATCTCGAACGCCTGGTCGTCGGCGGCCTCACCGACCGCGGCTTCCTGAACGAAGGCGCGCGCTCGTTCGCGACGCCGCGCCGGCTCGCGCTCGTGATCGAAGGCCTCCCCGCGCAGCAAGCCGACGTCACGGAAGAACGCAAAGGCCCCAAGGTCGACGCGCCCGACGCCGCGATCCAGGGCTTCCTGCGCTCGACGGGCCTGAGCAAAGATCAACTTAAGGTCCAAAAGGACCCGAAAGGCGACTTCTATCTCGCGGTGACCGAACGCAAGGGCAGACCCACGCCCGCCGTCCTCGCCGAGCTGATCCCGGACGTCATCAAATCGTTCCCGTGGCCGAAGTCGCAGCGTTGGGGCGCGGGCGACCTCACCTGGGTGCGCCCGCTGCATTCGATCCTCGCAACCTTCGACGGCGAAGTCGTGCCGTTCGAAGTCGGCACCGTCCGCTCGGGCAACCGAAGCCGCGGCCACCGCTTCCTCGGCAACAACGAATTTGAAGCCCGCCGCTTCGAAGACTACGTCGAGAAGCTGAAGCGCGCCCACGTGATCCTGGCCGCGGCCGACCGCAAGGCGCAAATCCTGCATGACGCCAAGCAACTCGCGCACGCGCAGAACCTCGAACTCATCGAAGATGACGGTCTGGCCGACGAAGTCGCGGGCCTCGTCGAATGGCCGGTGCCGTTGATCGGCCAGTTCGACAAAGGCTTCCTCGACGTGCCGCAGGAGATTTTGATCTCCACGATGCGCGCGAACCAAAAATACTTCGCGTTGAAGAGCCCTGCGACCGGCAAACTCGCGAACAAATTCGTCGTCATCGCAAACATGATCACGAAGGACGGCGGCAAAAACGTCGTCGCCGGCAACGAGCGCGTGCTCCGCGCCAGGCTCTCCGACGCCAAATTCTTCTGGGACCAGGACCGCAAAACGAAACTCGAAGCCCGCGTCCCCGCGCT
>CAZYGK010000293.1:1529-2849 GCA_964647355.1 uncultured Flavobacteriaceae bacterium
GTCGCCGACGCCGTGCGCGACCACTACAAACCGCAAGGGCAGGGCGAAGAGGTTCCAAACGGCCCGGTGAGCACAGCCGTGGCACTGGCCGACAAGCTCGATACGTTGACCGGCTTTTTCGCGATCGACGAAAAGCCGACCGGCTCGAAGGACCCGTTCGCTCTTCGCCGCGCGGCGCTCGGTGTCATACGCATCATTCTCGATGGCGGCTTGCGATTGCGCCTGACCGACACGGCCAAGCGCGCGGGTAAAGCGTTCCCCGGCAACGGCGCGTGGGCGCCAAGCCTGGTCGAGTTCTTCGCCGACCGCCTCAAAGTCGCGCTGCGCGACAAGGGCGTGCGCCACGACCTGATCGACGCGGTCTTCGCGCTCGGCGGCCAAGACGACCTCACGCTGATCGTCCGCCGCGTCGAAGCGCTGCAAACGTTCCTCAAAACCGACGACGGCAAGAACCTGCTCGCGGGCTACAAGCGCGCCGTGAACATCCTGAAGATCGAAGAGGGCAAGGAAAAGAAGAAGGACGCGAAGTTCCAAGGCTTCGCCGGCAAGCCCGACGTGTCGCTGCTCGAAGCCAGCCAAGAGGTCGAGCTCTTCAAGACACTCGCGATCGCAAACGATCTGATCTCGTCGGAAGTCGCACAAGAGCGCTTCGAAGAAGCGATGCGCGCCATGTCCCGCCTCCGAGCGCCCGTCGACGCGTTCTTCGACAAGGTGACCGTCAACGCGGACAACCCGAAACTCCGCGAGAACCGCCTGAAGCTCTTGAGCGAAATCCGCGACGCCATGCACACCGTCGCCGACTTCTCGAAGATCGAAGGCTAGTGACGCAGATCGTCGACGGCCATGACGCCCTCGCGCGCATCGCGCTGGGCGACGTCGCGCGCCTGACCGAAGCTGCAACGAACGCCACGTTCTACCGCGACGACCTCACGCCGGAGCAACGCGCCGCGAATCGGCGCATCGTCGACATCAGCGAGGCGACCTCGCGCGCGGCCTGCGAAAGCGAGAACCAGAACTTCGCCGCCGCGTTCGTCGGAGGTCGTTTCGCCGGCTACGTCATCGCGACCCGCTACAGCGAGAGCGATCTCGAGCTCGATTGGCTCATGGTCCATCCGGACTTCCACGCCACCGATGTGGCGGCATCGCTCATGCACCATGGAATCGCTTGGCTGGGCGAGAGCAACTCAATGTGGCTCAACGTGATCCGCCACAACGAACGCGCGATCCGTTTCTACCGCCGCTTCGGCTTCGAGATTGACCCGGCCGCGAAGACGGCGCACATCGTCCCCCACGTCATCATGCGGCGCCCGCCGCAGCCAC
>CAZYGK010000294.1:0-2845 GCA_964647355.1 uncultured Flavobacteriaceae bacterium
CTTCCAGGTAAGTCGGCATCGCAGCTCCTCGCGGTTCGAAGAGAGCATCATTAGCCGCCGCAAGGGCATGCGTCCATCCCGGCCGTCGCCCGGGCGCTCAACGCGCGGAGGAGTCTGTTACATGTCCCCCGAACTGCGAGGAACCTCCTGGGACCGCGGGCGGCCCCGCCCGCTCTTACCCGGCATCTCCACGCACCACCCGCTCCGAACCAGCAAGAGCGGGCGAGGCCGCCCGCGGTCCCAGGGACAATATCCCTGCGCCTTTGACAAGTTCGACCCTTTCTGTTATATCTCAGTATAACTTTAAGGAGCCCCCATGGGTCATGTTGCACGTCTTCGCAAGGTGGGCGGGTCCGTGATGGTCGCCATTCCGCCCGCTGCACTCGCAGAGTTGAACCTGAAGCCCGACGCCGACGTGGAGCTTTCGGTCAAGGGCGGCAAGTTAATGATCGACCCGGCCGCACGGACGAAGCGCCGCTATACGCTGGACGAGCTTCTCGCGCGCTGCAAGCCCGGGCGCCGAAGCAAGGAAGACAAGGGGTGGTTGGCGGGCGGTCCGGCAGGTCGCGAACTGATCTGATGGAACGCGGCGATATCTATCTCGTTTCGCTCGACCCCACCTCCGGACGCGAGCAGCAGGGCCGCCGCCCGGTGCTCGTTGTCACGCGCGGTCCGTTCAACCGCCTGACCGGCGCGCCCGTCGTACTTCCGATCACCACCGTCGGGAACTTCGCGCGCATGGAGGGCTTTTCGGTTTCGCTCATGGGCGCGGGAACCGAAACGACGGGCGTGGTCCGCTGCGATCAACCCCGCGCGCTCGACCTGAAGGAGCGCAAGGCCAAGAAAATCGGCCGCGTCCCGGATGCGATCATCGAGGAGGTGCTTGCGCGCCTGGGCGCATTGCTAGAGTGAGCAGTCAACTCCGTTCGTCGGGATTTGGTATCCCGTCACCCAATCACTCGAACTGCCGGGACTGAAAGCCTGAAACCCTGGGACCGCGGGCGGCCTCGCCCGCTCTTACCCGCATCTCCAACGCTGTCCTCGTCCATATAGCCCGCATCGCCGGAGTGGACCCAACCCTCGCCGTCCAGCGTCTTCGCCGTCTCGCGAGCGGCAACGAGTTCGTACGCTCAACAGTTCGAACTGAACTGCGACACCGTTCCGGCCTAACCCTGTGCCGCCGCACGGGCCGGCAGTTTCGCGTTCAGGCGGCCCGACAGTTGACCGGCAAGCGCCGCGCTCGCCGTCAGATGAGGGTCGTCGGCGAAAGCGGTGGTCATGACTTGATGCACCAGAAAATACGAAGCGTTGAGGCAGTCGCAACCGCGCGCGGCCTCCTCGCGCAGCACCGGGCCCAGGGCCAAGATTTCGTCACGCCGCGTCAAGTTCGGCGGAAGATCGTCGCAAATATCGAAGTTCATATGGCCTCCTGGAATTAAATATTATCGCAAACAGACAGTAGTATGGCACAAATAGATTTCAGGAGATATGAAAATAATTCTCCAGGTTATGAGCCGTATTATTCGAGAAATGGCCTATCATAGATTTACTTTTATTATATCAGGACTATATACCGCTCCCGTCTTGGTGATCCCATCCGGACGCAATAGGAGTACAAATCTTGACAACCCCAACCCCCGCAGCGCCGATGCCCACGACGATCGAGGCGACGCGCCTGTCGTTGGCGAAAGACATCCACGCCAAGTGGAACAAGTTCTCTGAAGTCGACGCCGCGGCCGTGAAGAGCAGCGACGACCTCGTCACACAGGTCGTGTCCAAATACGGCATCGACAAAGCGATCGCTCAACGCGACGTCGACGCCCTGTTGAAGGGCCGCAGCTTCTAAGACTTGAGGAAACGCCCAGCGGGCAGCGAACCGGGGCGGCTCAATGGGCATGCCCCGGCGCGTTTGCGAAAGGCCCATAAGAAGGAAAACCAGTTCAATGACCGACAAAGCCATCCAGCTCGACAACCGCCGCGGCGACGCCGAACGCCACGCGATCGAACTTCGCCGCCTGGTGCAGGCCGTCGAGGCCGAGAAAGACGCGGTGAGATTGCGCCAGGAAGATCTCGAAACCGAGATGATCGAGGCGCCCAGCGTCTCCTGGCCCGAAGCATCAGAGAAGGCGCGTTATCTGATCGGCCTTCTCGCCGGCACGAACGCGGCCCGCGACTCGCGGCGCAAAAAGCTGATCGCCAGCACGCTTGAGGATTTCCGCAGGCTCTCGGCCAAGCCCGACGGCGAGGCTTGAGCTCCATGGCCAAAGGACAAAAGCGGTCGAACCGCGAGCAGAAGAAACCGAAGGCGAACGCAAAGAAGACGATCGCCGCCCAGCCGGCGCGCAGCGTCACCGCCTCGGCGCTCAACCTGCCGGGCGCCGGCGCCAAGCGCGCACGCTAACGATGCGCGAACGCAGCAGCGAAAGCAGCGTGCGCTTTCGCGGCGCCTTCACGCTCAAGGGCGTGGACCGCACGTTGCCGCCCGGCGCCTACCGCATCCTCACCGAGGAAGCGGCACTCGACGGCATTTCCTTCATCGCCTATCGGCGCGTTTCGACCAGCATCGTCATCCCGATCGGCGAGGGCTCGCAAGAGATCGCACCGATCGACCCCGGCGACCTCGACGACGCGCTGCAGCAGGATCGGCTTGCGTTTCCGCAGTGACGCGCCGTCAATCGGGTGACACCATAAGCGTTGGCGGGAGAGACCGGCGGCCGCTGTTTGGTTCCAAACCCGCCGCTCGACCGCACCGCCGACGGTGGCCGGCACGCGCTTCCATGAGGCCAGGGTCTTACGTCACCTTGAACGGGTTGGTGATGCGCACGCCGGCGACGGTCTGGCCGTG
>CAZYGK010000295.1:0-2833 GCA_964647355.1 uncultured Flavobacteriaceae bacterium
TCGTTCATGGAAAGTTCGATTGACCCTTGGCGGTGAGCGAATAGTTTCTGGAACGTACTCGAAAACGAAACATAGTCGAAATCCGGTGACGCCATTGGCGCGCCGCGATAGGGGGGCTTCAAAGTGTTTGGCGCAATCGGGCGCGAGTGGCGCTACGTTTCGACGACCTTTCGGCTGCTGAGCCGGATCAGCAAAATCAAGCCGGATTCGCCGCACACCGTCGCCGACATCATCGAAGGGTGGGCGGAAAAGCGACCGAACAACGTCGCGATTTGGTTCGAGGACAAGAAGTACACGTACCGGGAGTACAATGCGGCCGCGAACCGCTACGCCCGTTGGGCGCAGTCGCTCGGCCTGAAGCGTGGCGACTCCGTCGCGCTGCTGATGGAAAACCGCCCCGAGTACATGTTCGCCTGGGGCGGGCTCATCAAGATCGGCGTGACGGTCGCTCTCATCAATACGAACCTGCGCGAACGCGCACTGGCGCACAGCCTCGCCATCTCGAACGCCAAGCACGTGGTCCTGGGCGCCGAACTCGCAGCCAACTATGCGTCCTGTCTCGACGACATGCAGGAAAAGCTGACCGCCTGGGCGACCGGCGGCGCGGTGCAAGGTGCCGAAGATCTCGACAAAGCACTCGCCGCGCAATCCGACGCAGCTCTGCCCAAAGACGTGCGCAAGGGCATGACCGCGAACGACAAATGCTTCTACATCTACACCTCCGGCACGACCGGCCTGCCGAAGGCCGCGAACATGAGCCATCTGCGCATCCAAACGATGATGCACTCGTTTGCGGTGGCGATGCGTTCGACCGAGCGCGACCGCATGTACGACGTCCTGCCGCTCTATCATTCCGCCGGCGGCGTGTGTGCAATCGGCTCGGTGTTGACGGTCGGGGGCTCGGTCATCATCCGCCGCAAATTCTCCGCGACGCAGTTCTGGGACGATTGCGTGAAGTACCGCGCAACGCAGTTCCAATATATCGGCGAGCTATGCCGCTACCTGTTGAACTCGCCGCCGCACGCGAAGGAGCGAAAGCACCGCCTGCGGGTCGTCATGGGCAACGGTCTGAGGCCCGAAATCTGGCCCGCCTTCAAGGCGCGCTTCCGTATCCCGAAAATCATCGAGTTCTACGGCGCGACCGAAGGCAACGTGTCGATGGTCAACCCCGACGGCAAGGTCGGCGCGATCGGCCGCATCCCCGGCTACATGCGACGCATCCTCCAAACGCGGCTCGTTCAGTTCGACATCGAACACGAACACCCCGTCCGCAACGACAAGGGTTTCTGCGTCGAATGCGGTGCCGACGAGGTGGGCGAAGCCATCGGCAAGATCGACGAACAACGCGGCCGCTTCGAGGGCTATTCGAAAGGCACCGACACCGAAAAGAAAATCCTGCGCGACGTATTCGAGAAAGGCGACGCCTGGTTCCGCACCGGCGATCTGCTAAGGCGCGACAAGCAATACTACTACTACTTCATCGACCGCATCGGCGACACGTTCCGCTGGAGGGGCGAAAACGTGGCGACGAGCGAAGTCGCCGAAGCGATCTCGATCTTCCCGGGCATCAAGGAGGCGAACGTCTATGGCGTGAAGGTCCCCGGCACCGACGGCCGTGCCGGCATGGCCGCGCTCGTCACGGCAGGTCCCGTCGACCTCGCGGCATTCAAGGCGCACCTCGAGAAGAACCTAGCCGCCTACGCACGCCCCGTCTTCCTGCGCATGCAGGGCGAGATCGAAATCACCGGTACGTTCAAGCACCGCAAAGTCGAACTGGTGAAAGAAGGCTACGACCCCCGCACGGTCAAAGATCCGCTCTTCTTCCTCGACCCCGTGGACGGACAATACGTGCCGCTCACCCCCGAACTCCACGACCGCATAACGGCTGGTGAGATCAGGCTTTAGAGTGGACGCCTACGAAATCTCGACCGACCCCGCGCGCCTCGACGTCGCGTTGATCCATCGCTGGCTCAGCGAAGACAGTTATTGGTCGAAGGCGATCCCACGCGAGATCGTCGAGCGCGCGCTCGCAGGCTCCCTGCACTTCGCAGTCTATCACGCGACGGAAGGCCAAGTCGGCTTCGCCCGCGTCGTCACCGACAAAGCGACATTCGCCTACCTCGCCGACGTCTTCGTGCTCGAAACACACCGCGGCAAGGGGCTCTCGAAGCGCCTCATGCAAGCGATCGTAGATCATCCCGAGCTGCAGAGCTTGCGCCGCTGGCTTCTCGCCACCCGCGACGCGCATGGACTTTATGCCCAATTCGGCTTCAAGCCTGTCGTGGCCGAGCGCCTGATGGAGCGGATCGACCCCGACATCTATTTGCGCCTCAAAAGTTGAGCACCTCGACCGGTGTCCAGCGCTGCTTGCGCCGCTCGCCGCGAACCGAAGCCGTCTCGTTGTCGTAACTGATCGTAACCACCGGCGCGGTGAACGTGCCGCGGTCGTGCAGCACGTTGGCGTTGACGACGCCCCAGTACTCGTCGCTCTCGCCGTAGATCGCACCGACATACACGCCGCATCGTGCGCAGATCAGAAAGTCCGCCGTCTTGAGCCCGAAGCGATAACGGATGAGCGCTTCCGGCTCCGCATCGAAGCGCAATGCGCCGTCGGCATCGCTCAGTGTCACCGCGCCGTGCGAGCGGCAGAACGAACATTGGCATGCCCGCCGCTCGATCGAAGCGGCGGGAAGGGTGCTCTCGAACGTGACGCGCAAGGCGCCGCAGTGGCACCCGCCGCCAAACGCCATCATAGCCATGCTAGCCTCCTATTCGGCGGCCGGCTTCTTCTCCTTCGCCGCCTGTTCGATCGCGTGCTTCTGGATCGTCGCCA
>CAZYGK010000296.1:0-2829 GCA_964647355.1 uncultured Flavobacteriaceae bacterium
TGCACGATTGCGGGCACGGGGCGTTCTTCAAGAACAAGGCGCTGAACGATTGGGTTGGCCGCTTGTGCGGGGTGCTGACGCTGACGCCGTTCGGCGTGTGGCGTAAGACGCACAACATGCATCACGCGACGTCGGGCAACCTCGACCGGCGGGGGCTTGGCGACATCGAGACGATGACGGTGGCGGAATACAACGCCGCGCCTTGGTACGAGCGGCTGCGTTATCGGGCTTACCGCAACCCGATCACGCTGTTTCTGATCGGGCCTGCGTTCGTGTTCTTTCTCTCGAACCGGTTGCCGGTGGGGCTGATGGACGGCGGCTGGCGGCCGTGGTTTTCGGCGATGGCGAACAACGCCGTGATCGCGGCGGTCGTCGTGGGGATGATGTATCTCGTGGGCTGGAGCGAGTTTCTGATGATCGAGATTCCGATCCTGCTCCTCGCCTCTTCGATCGGGGTGTGGCTGTTCTTCGTGCAGCATCAGTTCGAGGGTACGGTCTGGGCCGGCTCCGAAAAATGGGACATGCAGCAGGCGGCACTGAAGGGCTCGTCGCACTACGACCTTCCCGCGGTGCTGCGCTGGTTCACGGCGAATATCGGCGTGCACCATGTGCATCATCTCTCCAGCCGCATTCCCTATTACCGGCTGCAGCGCGTGCTGCGCGATCATCCGGAATTGCGCGACATGGGCCGGCTGACACTGTGGCAGAGCTTTTCCTGCGTGCGGCTGGCGCTGTGGGACGAGGTCAAGGGCCGGCTCGTCTCGTTCCGCGAACTCCGGCACGCTTGAGGCGGATGGCGGAAAGCCGCCATCTGCCCCCATGATGCAAAATCTCATCCGTTATATGCGTTAGCTTGGCGGATTTCCGCGGAATTATCCGTTCGGAATCCGTTCTCTATCCGTTATCTCAGCGCCGATATCCGTAAGCCGCTCAGCCCACGACGGGGCGCACGGCTCCCGTCAAGCCTCACCGGCGCCTGTCGCGCCGGGGCGTTTTTCGACCTCACCATGTCAAGTCGCAGCCGCGGAGAGGCGCCAAAAACGGGCCGCCCCGGGAAAAGAACAAAGCTAGAACATTCATGCGCATTTGTCAAGGGAGCGTCGGACGCTTTGATTGTGTCCCCGTATCCTGGCCGGTGACTCAGCGGCCGCGATGGGCTATGGTTAATCCCGTTGCGGTGCGACGTGCCTGAGGTGTTGCCATGCGTACGATGGCTCGCGTGAAGTGGTTCGATGTGACGAACGGCGAAGGTGCCGTCGTTTCGGAAGGCGGGATGCAGGCGGCGCTGAGCCGCGCGGTGCTTGCGCCCTTGAAGTTCGAGGCGCTGTTGCCCGGCGCTACGGTCGATTGCGAGATCGGGCTGACGGCGGGCGGGCTCGCCGTGACCGCGGTTCACGAGGTCGCGAGCGGTGCGGATGCGCCGGCCGACCTCGACACGTTGCAGCGGCGCCATGGGCCGGTGCGGGTCAAGGGTCGCGTGCGGTGGTTCGATGCGCGCAAGGGCTTTGGCTTTATTGTGGCGGGCGATGTGGATGTGCTGCTGCATTTCCGTGAGCTGGAACACATCGGGCTTCGGACGATCGGCAGCGACGCGGTCATCGATTGCGACATCGTGCGGACATTCAAGGCGCACAAGGTCGTGCGGATTCACGCCGTGCTGGACCCCGGCGGGCCCGCCGTGCCGAGCGAGCGTGAGGGGACGACGATCGACAACGACGTCGTGCAGAAAGTGACACGTTTGCAGCCGCGGTGGTTCGACAGGTTGAACGGCACGTTCACGGTGGGGTCGGGCCCGGGGGCGATCGTCGTGAGCCTACCCCCGCGCTGGCACGAGGCGGTGTGCAAGTGGTTCAGCCGGCCGAAGGGCTTCGGCTTTCTGCGGCTGGTCGACGGAGACGAGGATATTTTCGTTCACATGGACCTTTTGCGCCGGTCGGGCGTTCGCGGTCAGCGCGTGCAGGTCGAGACCGAGCAGACCGAGCGCGGGCTCACGGCAGTCGCCATCGAACTCGTCTGGGACGACGACGCGGGCCACGCGTAAGGCGCGCGCCCCGCGAAAAGTCCGGCCGATTGTGCTTGGGGCCGTGCGGCTGGGCGAAGGTGCGAGCGGCCCGACAGGGCTATGCTGCGCGCAAAGATGTTTTCTCACACTATGAAACAATGAAACGATGGGCGCTTCGCGCCGCAGGCGCATCATTGTTCCATCGTTTCATTGTGTGAGCGTTTTTTTGGCTTGGGAGGAGGGCAGGGTGAGCGTCGTCAAAAGTATCCTCGCCGTTTTGGCCGGGCTTGTGTTCATCTTTGTCACTCACATGGGCACGGATGAGGCGATGCATGCGGCCGGTGTGTTCCCGCCGAAGGGCGAGCCGATGTTCGATCCGGGCCTGAACGCGCTCGCGCTCTTGTATCGCTGCGTGTTCTCCGTGCTTGGGTGTGCGCTGACGGCGTGGCTCGCACCGCGCGCGCGGATGGCGCACGCGTTGACGCTGGGCGCGATCGGCACGGTGCTTGCCTCAGCGGGCGCCGCCGCGATGATCCCGTTGAACCTCGGGCCGGTGTGGTATCCGGTCGCGCTGGCGGCGTCCGCGCTGCCGTGCGCCTGGGTTGGGGGCAAGCTCGTTAAGGCTTGAGCGCTTTTGCGCTTTGCGCTTCCGGCGCGAAGCGGCTACCAGCGCCGCCTCCACCGTTCGAAAGGCGAGGCGATACCCATGAGCATGAAGAAGAAAAAGGGGCTGCCCGCGCCGTTCGCGCAGTTGACGAAGGACGCGCGCTTTGAAGGCACGTTCGAGGTGCTCGTCCCCGTGCCCGACCGCGTGCGCCCGCACCGCG
>CAZYGK010000297.1:0-2741 GCA_964647355.1 uncultured Flavobacteriaceae bacterium
GGCCGCTCCATCGAGATGACCCGCGCCATCTCGTAAACTTGCTTGTCGTGCTCGAGCTGATCGTAGGTCAGCCGCATATCTGCAAAGCAAAAGTCGCGTAACCGCTCTTTTGCAGAGCGGCCTGGGCGGCGGAGCACCTCGCGAAGCTTCGCGATTGCGGATTCACCGGCCTCCATGCTGATGGCTTCAGCGATATCGAGCTTTCCCGGGAAGTACCGGTAGAGGTTGCCGGGGGACATGCTACAGTCCGCGGCTATCTCTGCCATCGTCGTCTTGGCGTAACCGTAGTGAACGAAACGCTTTTTCGCAGCTTCTAGGATGTTTCCTCGGACTGTGTCTTTGCACAACATTTGTGCGTCGAATGTATACGTTCCGAGTAAATATTCAACAAAGCATTCACTTCGTGATCGAGGAGTGATGGGGAATCCGGCAAGTGCCTTGGGAATAAGCCAGATCGGCGTTATCGGCGCCGGGGCTTGGGGCACGGCCCTGGCTCAAGCGGCAGCCTCGGCCGGCCGGCGGGTGAACCTTTGGGCGCGGGAGATCGACGTCGTTCGTTCGATTGCGGAACGGCGGGAAAATGGGCCGTTTCTCCCCGGCATCGCGCTCCATCCGGCGATCAAGGCGACCGGCGAAGCATCGGCAATCGAAGTCGTAGACGCCGTTCTGCTCGTTTGCCCCGCGCAACATCTGCGGTCGGTGGTGAAGCGGTTCGCACCCCATGTGCGGGCCGGGGTCCCGATGCTGATTTGCGCCAAAGGCATCGAGCGCGGCAGCGGCAAGCTCATGCCGGAGGTCGCCTACGAGGCTGCGCCGTCGTTGACGTTCGGCATGTTGTCGGGGCCAAGCTTCGCAGCCGAGGTGGCGCGGGGGCTTCCCTGTGCTGTCACGCTCGCGCTTGAGGATACTACGCTTGCAGAGAAGCTTGCGCGCGCGATCAGCACGCCAACGTTCCGGCCTTACGTATCGAACGACGTCGCCGGCGTCGCGATCGGCGGCGCCGTAAAAAACGTGCTGGCGATCGCCTGCGGCATCGTCGAAGGCCGCGGCTTCGGCGAAAGCGCGCGCGCGGCGCTGACCACGCGCGGCTTTGCTGAGATGACGCGCTTCGGCCTCGCACTTGGCGCCAGGATCGAAACCATGGGCGGCTTGAGCGGGCTCGGCGATCTGCTGCTGACGGCGTCAAGCCGCCAGTCGCGCAACTTCTCGCTCGGCGTATGTCTCGCACAAGGCGGCCGCGCGGATGGCGACGGGCCGCTCGCCGAAGGCGCGGCGACCGCAGAAGCTTTGGTCACGCGCGCCAAGGCGGCTAATGTCGAAATGCCGATTGCCGAAGCGGTGGCCGACATCGTTGCCGGACGCGTCGGCGTAGACGCCGCAATCGGCGCACTCCTGTCGCGGCCCTTGAAGAGCGAGCACTGAAATGACGCTATTTGCACTGATTTGCACCGACAAGCCGAACGCCGCTTCTGTGCGCGCGGAAACGCGGCCGAACCACCTCGCCTACATCGACGCCCACAAGGCACAGGTCAAAATCGCAGGCCCCTTCACCTCGGAAGATGGCACGTCGATGCTGGGCAGCTTGATCATCGTTGAGGCCGCCGATATGGCCGCCGCCCGCACATTCGCGGCGAACGACCCGTACGCGCTCGCCGGCCTGTTCCAAAGCGTCGAGATCAAACCCTGGCGCTGGATCGTCGGCGCACCGAAGGAGTAACGCCATGGCCTATTGGCTGCTCAAGACCGAACCGGAAACCTTCGGCTGGGACCACCAGGTCAAACGCGGCGCCAAGGGTGAACCCTGGAGCGGCGTCCGGAACTTCTCGGCGCGCGACAAGCTGCGCGCCATGAAGAAGGGCGATCTCGCCTTCTTTTATCACACCGGCAAAGAGAAGGCCGTCGTCGGCATCGTGAAGGTGATCAAAGAGGCCTACCAGGATACGACCGCCGAAGAGGAGTTTTGGTCGATGGTCGACGTCGTTGCCGTTGAACCGTTCCCGAAACCGGTCACGCTCGCCGACATCAAGGCCGAACCGAAGCTCGCCGCCATGGCGCTCGTGAAGTATTCGCGCCTGTCGGTGCAGCCCGTCACCGACGCCGAATGGAAACTCGTCCGGAAAATGGGGGGGTTCAAGAGCTGACCCCATGACCGGCACCGTGCTCTGCCGCTCGGACGATCTCGGCGAGGGAATGGCGCGCGGCTTCGTGATCGGCACAGGCACCGCGCGCCGCGACATCGTCGTGGTGCGAAGCGCCGGCGTTCTGCGCGCCTACCTGAACGCCTGCCCGCATCAAGGCACGCCGCTTGAGACATTTCCGGACCGCTTCCTGAACGAGGACGCAACCCTGCTCGTGTGCTCCACGCACGGCGCACGCTTTCGCCTCGAGGACGGTTTCTGCGTCTCCGGCCCGTGCGCAGGCAAATCGCTGCCCGCGATCGCCTGCCGGATCGAAGACGGCAACGTTATTGTCTAAAGCGGCGCCTCAGCCGAATTGCATCAAGAGCCCGGCGCCGAGCGCCAAGAGCGACAACGAAGCGATGAAGAGCTTCGTGCGCAGTTCGAGCCGCATGAAATTGTGCATGGAAACCTCTCCGCGTGCGGGAGCGCGCATGATAGCGCGCTCCGCGCCGCAAGACCGCCGCTACTTGCGCTTCTTCTTGGCGGTTTTGGCCTTGGCCCCCGCTTTCTTCTCGTTCCGCACGAAGTGATCCGCCACGATCTGCGCGATCGCCATCGTCA
>CAZYGK010000298.1:0-2717 GCA_964647355.1 uncultured Flavobacteriaceae bacterium
TTGACGATGAGTTTTTGTGCGACTTCGTTTTCGCGTTCGAGGCGGCGGATTTTTTCTTCCGCTTCGCGCAGAGCTTGGCGGACCGGTGCTTGGCTTAGCCAAGTCGACCAGCCCCCCAGAACAACGCCGACTAGCGCCGTCGCCATGATGATCCAGAAGAGGGGCAGGTTGACCGCCACGGCCGGCGCTTTCGCGTTGAACGGGTCGAGGCTGAAGGAAACGAGATGGCGGTTGGCGACGGCCACGACCATCGTCGCGAGCGCGAGCGTCCAGAATAAGAGCGTGCGGAGGAGGCTGGTCATCGGGTGATTTGCGCCGGTTGCTTCGCGGCAGAACGTGCCACAGGCGCTTTGCGCAGGCGAGGCGCGGCGGCCTGCGACATGATGTAATGTTTTCTTTCCATATAGGAAAGTTTACATTACACATGAAATGGAGTTTGAATCATGTCGCGTGAACTCAAGCGGCAGCTTGCCTATGGCGGCGCGCTCGCCGCCTGTTTGATCGGGTTTGCCCTGCTCAAGGGCTGGGCCGAGGCGCAATCCGTGCTGGCAGGGCTAAGCGTTGCCGTCCTCGCTGTCTATGTCGTGCGGTCGGACGAGGTGGAGCGCGCGCTCGGGATGCAGGCTGCGGCTGCGGCCTTCGCGCTGCTGTTGATTGTCGCGTTGGCTTCGAGGATTGCGGGGAGCGCGGCTATTGCGTCGGTGCTGGCGGGCGATCTGTGGGCCGTCATGATCGCGGCCGCGCTTGTGTGCTGGATCGTTCTGCGGATCAGGCTCGGATGAAGAACCGCATTCGCGTGCTGCGTGCCGAGCACAACATCTCGCAGGCCGAACTTGCCGAGCGCGTCGGCGTTTCGCGCCAAGCGATCAATGCGATCGAGAACGAGCGGCACGATCCTTCGATTACGCTCGCCTTTGCCATTGCGCGGGTGCTGAAGGCGCAAATCACCGATGTGTTCCTTGAGGAGAAGCGGTGATGCGTTGGTTGCGGCGGTTGCTTGTTCTTCTGGTGCTGAGTGCGGTCGCGGCAGGTGCGGCGTTTGCGGGATGGCAGTTTCTGGGCCGCGATCGTGAGCGTGTGCAGACGCCAAAGGCGCCGCTGCCGTACACGAGCGAAGATGCCGTGGTTGAGACAACGGACGGTGCGCGCCTTCGCGGGACGCTGACGATGCCGCCCGGCTCCGGGCCGCATCCGGCCGTTGTCTTGCTCGGCGTTGCGGGACCGAATGACCGCGACTTGACATATCGCGGGCACAAAGGGTTTGCGGTGATCGCGGATGCGTTGGCGCGGTGCGGCGTTGCGGCGCTCAGGCTTGACGATCGCGGTGTCGGCGCATCGACCGGTGCTTGGCTGGATGCGCCCTATGACCGGCTTGTTGCGGATGCGCATGAGGCGCGCGCTTTGCTTGGACGTGACCCGCGTATCGACGTGCGGCGGATCGGGTTGGCCGGCTTGAGCGAGGGCGGGGCGATCGCGCTGCTTGCCGCCGCGGCCTCTTCCGATGTTAGGTTTGCGGTGCTGATGTCGCCGCCGGGCTTGCGCGGAGACGTTGCGCTCAAGGAACAGTTCGAGCGGATGCTTGCGTGGTCGCCGGTCACGCCGTCGGTTGCCGATGCGTATCGCGCTTCGTTCGGCCGGTTCTTGTCGCTTGCGCGTGCGGCGGACAACGAGCGAGGGCGCCGGACGCTCGGGGCCTATCTCGGCGGTGAAGGGGCTGCACTCGTTCCGTCGTATGGCTTTGTGCCGCCGACAATCGAAGGGCGCGTGCAGCTGTTCTCAAGCCCTTGGTATCGTTCGCAGCTCGACTACGATCCGACAGCTGCGATGCGTGCGGTCAGCGTTCCGGTTCTGGTGGTTTCGGGAACGCGCGATCAGGTGTTACCGCCTGCGGCGCATCTGCCCGCGTTGAAGGCGGGTTTTGCCGGCAAGAACGCGCGGTTCGTTGCGATCGAAGGTGCGAACCATTTGCTGATGCCGTCGTGGACAGGGTTGCCGCTTGAATACGCGCAGCTTGAGACGTCGGTCGATCCGCGTGTGCTGAAGACGTTGTGTGCGTGGATTCCGCGCTGAGTTATTTGTTCAAGCGATCGCGGAGTTCTTTACCGGTCTTGAAGAACGGCACGTGCTTGGGCGCGACATGGACGCTTTCGCCGGTGCGGGGGTTTCTGCCCGTGCGGGCGGGGCGCGATTTCACCGAGAATGCGCCAAAGCCGCGGAGTTCGACGCGGTCGCCCTTGGCGAGCGCGGTCGCGATTTCGCCGAAGATCGTGGCCACGATCTTTTCGATGTCGCGCTGATAGAGGTGCGGGTTCTGTTCCGCGAGCTTTTGAACCAGCTCCGACTTGATCATCGACGCCCTTCCTTGAGGTGTCTTCGAGTCCTTGAGGCCAAGCTGCCCCGAGGCGCGAGAGGCGTCAAGCGCAAGTGGTTCTAAAATAAGGGGAATTCGCTCCCGCAATAGCGAAAGGGCGGCCCGACGGACCGCCCTTTGCCGGATTTGACTAGAGGAGCGAGGTTTACTCGGCCTTGTCCTGCTTCTTCTTCAGGGCCGCGCCCAGGATGTCGCCGAGCGAGGCGCCCGAGTCGGACGAGCCGTATTGCGCCACGGCTTCCTTCTCTTCGGCGATTTGCAGCGCCTTGATCGAGAGCGTGAGGCGGCGCGCGGCCTTGTCCACGTTCGTCACGCGGGCATCGACCTTTTCGCCGACCGAGAAGCG
>CAZYGK010000299.1:0-2707 GCA_964647355.1 uncultured Flavobacteriaceae bacterium
AAAAAATCCGCCGCCTCGAACGCGAAAACGAAGTCGCACAAAAACTCATCGTCAAACCCACCGGCCGCGCGCTGCAGGTGGGCTAGCGTCTCACTTGACGAATGCGCTTGCCCCTTGCGGATGCGCCGCGATGATCGCCGCAACCAACCCTTGGAATTGCTCGTCCGTCACCTCGGGTGAGCCTTGCGTCGCACGGCGCATCTGCGCATTGACGCCGACGCCGCCTTCGGTCGCCACTTGGTGCGCGATAACCAAATCGAGATAGGGCATCACCAGCATCGCATGACCGCGCGCGCCGCTTGCGATGTAGTAGGGCTCGCGCGTTTGAAGCATCTCGTACCGCCGCGCGCCGGGGCGGTCGATCTGCCACAGATAGCCGTAGTCGCCGAATCCTGTGCTTTGCCTGTCCGCGGGACGACCGATGCGCGTGTCGATACCGGCGAGGCTTTCGCGAATCCAAGCCTCGGAAACGATCTGCCGTCCGTTCCACCGGCCGCACGCAAGATTGAGCAAGCCATAGCGTGCCAAATCCCGCGTCGAGATGTTGAAGACATAGGCCCTGTGGTCGGAGACGTTGCCAAAGCGCTGCTCCGCCGGATGGTCTGATGTCGTGTACTCGACGTCCTTCGGCCGGAAATCCTGCATCTGCAGCGGCCGAGCTATCCATTCGCCGAACAGCGGGCCGATCTCGCGGCGCGCGGTCTTTTCGATCACCGTGCCGACCGCATTGAAGTCCCAATTGTTGTATATCCAATAGGCCCCCGCCGGATAAAGGTCGCGGCCGGCCAGACGTTCCTCCTCAGCCAAAGCCATGCGCTCCTTCTTCCACCCGCCGACCTCGTAGAGTGCGGTATGAAAGATACCGGACCGCGAACGCATCAGATCCTGAAGCGTCGCGCGCTTCTCGCTTTCGGTGAGCGCGGGACTCCGATCGTCGATCCCAAGCGCCGCAAGGGTGTCCGAAACCCGCAGCCGCCGCTGATCGACAAGCTTCCCGAGAAGCGAATTCACCAGCGCCTTGCGCACGGATTGCGCCGTATAGCGGGCACCGACGCTACCCCACTGGGCAACGAGCCGCCCCTGGTGCACCACCACGACGGCGGCCGAGGGCTGCGCCGCGAACACGGCCTTGGCCTCAGCAAGCTTCGCCGCGTCCCACCCTAAAGCTGCCGGATCGGCTTCGACCCAATCGGCGCCTGGAAACCCGCTAACCCGGCCGCACGCGGGCCACGCCGCTGCCGCCCCCGCCGCCAGAACCGACACCACCGCAGCCGACACGATCCGCGCAAACATCCGCTACTCCTTCCGCCAAGAAAACAAATGCTTGTCGAAAGTCGCGGCCGCACCCGCCCGCAACAAGGCTCCAAAACCGCCGTCTTTGTCCGGATTCAGGAGTTTGGACAGGTATCTTCGGTAAGCCGCTTGCGGAAAGCGGACGGCGTTTCGCCGACATGCTTCGAGAACGCGCTATAAAAGGCCGAACGCGAGCCGAACCCGGCAAGCAGCCCGATCGCTTCCATCGACGTCCGCCGTTCCGCCGGGTCCCGCAGAAGCATTAAGGCGATCTCGACCCGCACCTTGACGAGATACTCGGAAAAGCCGGCTCCGCGCGCCTCGGCCAAGGCTTTGGCGAGGTCTCGCGCCGAGACGCCCGCAGCTACCGCCGCGTCCGCCACTTTGAGGTCGGTCTTGCGCGCAAGTCCGCCGCCGACAAGAGCATGATCGAGCCGCGCGACAACCCCTGCCAACGCACCGGCGTCCTCGCCGGACGGACCCGGCACCAAGAGGTCGATCACCGGAAGCCGCGCGCTCAAAAACACAAACACCGCCAGGAGCAATACCCCGGCGCCCGTCACATTGGGGACGAGGTTCTGCAATGTCGCCACATCCGGCGCCACGAACCGCACCGCCTGTGCCGCGTGCACGACAAGCATCAAGCCGATCACGCACAACACGAGTTGCCGGCGCCGCGTGCTGCTGCGAAGCCCGTCGCCAACCTGCCTGAGCGCCAACAGCAGCGCCGCGCACGTGTAGGCAGCCTGAACCGCAACGATCAGCCAAAAGGAAAACCCGCTGTCGAACCCGAGAGCCGCAATGCGATCGGCCACAAGCACGCCAACCGCGGGCGCCCCGGCCAGACGCCAATCCAACGGCCGGCGCAGTGATGCCGCGACAAAGAGCAGAAAGACGGGACCACAAACCAAAGTCAGCAGCCGCTCGGCGCTGGAGAGCGACGCAATGCCCGCATGATCGGCGATGATGATGAAGATCACCGCGGCAACGATCATCAAGAGCGTCGCCGCATAGAACAAAACGCCCGACCCGACGGACTGCCGCAACGAAATCGCGACGGCCAAAATCGCCGCGTTCACCGCACCGGTCAGCGGCAAGATTGCCTCAACAGGGATCGCACCGCTCATTTCGACCGTGTCTCCTTCGCCGCGCGAAACCGTAGGGACTTGGATTTTTCACGGCAATCGGAACCGAACCGGGCGAGCATCACGATCGCGTTCACCGCGCGGCGGCAGGGTCGTTGCCTCCGGGCCCGCCCCTGCCTATAAGCGGCGCAACATGACCCAGAACACCGCCAAAAACCCCATCTTCTGCGCCCTCGACACGACCGATGTCGGCAAAGCCATCGCGTGGGGCCGCGCGATCGCGCCCTATGTCGGCGGCCTCAAAGTCGGGC
The DNA here is from genome assembly GCA_964647355.1 of uncultured Flavobacteriaceae bacterium. Lineage (GTDB taxonomy): Bacteria > Pseudomonadota > Alphaproteobacteria > Micropepsales > Micropepsaceae > SZUA-430. The sequence continues at coordinate 2,690 of CAZYGK010000299.1, forward strand.
TCGAATTCTTCAACGCGA
>CAZYGK010000300.1:0-2681 GCA_964647355.1 uncultured Flavobacteriaceae bacterium
GCCCTGCAACCGGATGCAGCACAACCTGATCGATCGCGCGCGTCAGCTTGTTCATCGCGGGCTCGGCCAAGATCGCTTCGCGCGCGATCGCCCGCGCTTGGCGCTGCAGCCCGCGCAGATCCGCAATCTCGGCCCGGCCGCTGCCCACCGCACCCGCTGCAATCAACTGATCGAGCCGCGCCAGCAACGACGCCCGCCCCGCCTTGCGTGTCGCGCAGGTGGTAACGACGGGAATGCCAAGCCGCGCTTCGAGCTTTGCCACGTCGATCTTCACGCCATCGCGCTCTGCGAGATCGATCATGTTGAGCACGAGCAGCATCGGCCGCCCGAGCCCTTTGAGCTGCAATGCCAAGTGCAAATGCGTCCGCAAATCCGCCGCGTCGATCAGCACCAGCAAGGCGTCCGGCGCCTGCTCGTCCTTGCCGCTGATCACCTCGACCGCGATCCGCTCGTCCATCGAACGCGCCGACAAACCGTAGATTCCCGGCAAGTCGATCAACTCGACCGAACGCCCCCCCGGTGTCGCAAACGTCCCGCTACGCCGCTCCACGGTGACACCCGCGTAGTTCGCGACCTTCGCACGCCCCCCGGTCAGCCCATTGAATAACGTCGACTTGCCCGAATTGGGCGCTCCCACGAGCGCCAGACGAAATGCGCTCATGCGGGCTCCACCTCGACCAAAGCCGCCTCGGGCCCGCGCAACGCGATGATCGTCCGGTTGAGACGCACGGCAAGCGTCCGCCCGCCGAACGGCCCATAGCCCAGCATCTCGACCTCGTCCCCTTCCGAGAACCCGACCTCGCGCAGCTTCGCCTCAAGCTCCGTCGCCCCGGCATCGACGCCACGCACCCGCGCGACGCGGCCAGGCTTCAATTCGTTCAGTTTCATAGACCGATGCTTATTGCAAATCACTCGCAATAACAATATCGCAAGTTGCGGCGGATCCCCTTGCGCTAGATCAACAGCGCGGCCGCTCTAAGAATGACGGAATGAACAGCCACGAAGCCGCCAGTCTAAAAACGCTCGTGACCAAGTGGGTCGCAAACAACGACGATCTGCGCGCCCTCGCACTTTGCGGCTCATGGGCCCGCGGCAACCCGCACCCCGACTCAGACCTCGACCTCATCGTGCTTGCCCCGTCCACAGCGATTGCCACCCGCGCCCATCTGGTCGCAACGATTCCGTTCGCGAGCATTGGCTCCGAGATGCAGGCCTGCCGCTGGGCGACATACGGCGTGGTCCACTCCGCCCACATCGCACTCTCGCCCATGATCGAACTGGAGCTCTCGTTCGCGGCACTGAACTGGGCGAGCACCACACCGGTTGACGAGGGCACCCGCCGCGTCGTCGCCGACGCGTTCGCTATTCTTACGGACAAGGATCAGGCCCTCGCCACGCTGGTCGCAGCACTTAAGGCGTCGCCGCCGCAGGCCCGATGAAGTCCAAGATCGCAGCCGCCGTCTCCTCCGGCGCCTCGAGCTGCGGGAAGTGTCCAACATTCGCGAACTCCACGTAGCGGTAGTCGCCGGTGAACGCCGCGCGCGCCCTCTCGAAACGCGAAGGCTTGATGACGCAATCCGCTGCCCCGCCAATGACGAGCGTTGGGACCGCAATCGGCTTGGCCGCAGCAGCCGCCACCTCTGCCGGATCGCGCTCAAACACCTTCCAATAATAGCCCAGCACCCCCGCGGTCGCACCCGGCACACGCAGCGTCGTCTTGATGTCGTCCAACACCTCCAGCGGCGCGGCGTAGCCCGGCGCACACCGGCGATAGATCAACTCGACATGCGCAAAGTCACAGCTCCACAACAACCGCTCGGTCGTCGGCAATTGATAGAGCAAGAAATGTGGCGCCTCGAACAAGAAGGATGACGAGTCGCCAGCGAAGCATTGCGTCCCCCATAAGATCTTCGATGCTATGCCCGCTTCGGCCGGGGGTAAACGCCCTTCGTCGTGAACTTCTTTCCCGGCTCGCGCTTCACGCTCGCGCTCCCTGCTGGCCCCGCCGGTACGAGCTGATGCTTCCCCGGCCCGATCAGATCCGCGCGGCCCAACGCTTTCAGCGCCTCGCGCAACACCGGCCAGTTTTCCGGGTCGTGATAACGCAGGAACGCTTTGTGCAAGCGTCGCTGCCTCAACCCGTGCACCGCCGCGACCTTCTCCGACGCACCGCGCCTGACACCGCGCAGAGGGTTGACGCCCGTGTGATACATCGCCGTCGCGCTCGCCATCGGCGAGGGGAGGAACGTCTGCACCTGATCGGCCTTGAACCCGTTCTTCTTGAGCCACACCGCAAGCTGCATCATGTCCTCATCCGTCGTGCCCGGGTGCGCCGCGATGAAATAGGGAATGAGGAAGTACTTCTTGCCCGCCTTCTTCGCCGCCGCGTCGAACATCGCCTTGAACCGGTCGTAGGTGCCGATTCCGGGCTTCATCATCTTCGAGAGCGGACCTTCCTCGGTGTGCTCCGGCGCGATCTTCAACAGCCCGCCGACGTGATGCGTCACCAGCTCCTCGACATATTCCGGGCTCTCGACCGCAAGATCGTAGCGCACGCCCGACGCCACCATCACCTTCTTCACGCCGGGCAACGCGCGCGCCTTGCGGTAGAGACCGATCAGCGCCTCATGGCTCGTGTTCAGGTTCGGACAGATGCCGGGATAGACGCAAGACGGCCGCCG
>CAZYGK010000301.1:0-2673 GCA_964647355.1 uncultured Flavobacteriaceae bacterium
CAGCCCTCGTCGGCGACCTCGTCAGTGCCGAACCGATCAAAGCGCTCAAAGACCTGATGCTGGCGCTCGGTGTGGCGAACCTCGACTGCCGCCAAGACGGTGCGAAGGTCGGCCATGGTCCCCGCCAGGGCTACCTGTTCAACACGACGATTGCGGGCATCGAACATGCCGACGCGCTTCTGCTCATCGGCACGAACCCGCGCTGGGAGGCGCCGCTCGTCAACGCGCGCATCCGCAAAGCCTGGCTGCGCAACGACCTGAAGATCATGCGCATCGGGCCGCGCTTCGACCTGACCTATCAAGTGCAGGATCTCGACAACAACCCGGCCGACCTCGCCGACATCGCCGCCGGCAAGCACCGCGCGTTCGACGTGCTGAAAAACGCGAAGCACCCGATGCTGATCGTGGGCCAAGGCGCGCTCGCCCGTCCCGACGGCGCCGCGATTCTCGACGCTGCGGCCCAAATCGCCCGCAACACCGGAATGATCGGCCCCGCTGGCGAAGGCGGTTGGAACGGCTTCAACGTCCTGCACACGGCAGCCGCCCGCGTCGGCGCGCTCGACTTGGGCTTCCTGCCCCAGAAGGGCGGCAAGGACACTGTCGCCATCCTCGACGCCGCCTCGCGCGGCGACATCGATTTCCTCTACCTGCTCGGCGCCGACGAGATCGACACGAAGAACCTCGGCAAGGCCTTCGTCGTCTATCAGGGCTCGCACGGCGACGCCGGCGCGCACCGCGCCGACGTGATCCTGCCCGGCGCCGCTTACACCGAACAGAACGGCACCTACGTGAACACCGAAGGCCGCGTGCAAAGCGCTCGTCGCGCCACATTCCCGCCGGGCGATGCCCGCGAAGATTGGACGATCCTGCGCGCCCTCTCCGATGTGCTCGGCAAGAAGCTGCCCTACGACGACATGGCTGCACTCCGCCAAGCGATGCTGAAAGACGCCCCGCACTTCGCGCAAACCGAAAGCGCCCCGGCAAACCCCGGCGCCGACGCGTCGATTTGGACGGCGATCGGCGCCGCCGGCACGATCGCCAAAATGCCGTTCGAGTATCCGGTAAAGGACTTCTACCTCACGAACCCGATCGCCCGCGCGAGCCACGTCATGGCCGAGTGCTCCAGCCTCTTCGTCAAACCGCGCCTCGGCGCAGCGGCGGAGTAGGGCGATGACCGAGTGGTTCAAAGGTATCAACGAGGCGCTTCTCGACTTCTACTGGCCGAACGCGTTTTGGCTCGACATCGTCGGCATGGCCGCGATGATGCTGCTCTTTATCGTCGTCCTGCTTGTCATGGTCGCCTTCATCCTGCTATTCGATCGCAAGGTGTGGGCGGCGGTGCAAATGCGCCGGGGCCCGAATGTGGTCGGCCCTTACGGCCTCCTGCAGTCGTTCGCCGACCTGTTCAAATTCGTCTTCAAGGAAGTCATCGTCCCCGCTGGCGCGAACAAGGGCGTATTCTTCTTGGCCCCGCTCGTCTCGACCACCCTGGCCTTAGGTGCATGGGCCGTCGTGCCCGTCGCAGACCGTTGGGTCTTCGCCGACATCAACGTCGGCATCCTCTACATCTTCGCGATCTCGTCGCTCGGCGTGTACGGCATCATCATGGGCGGCTGGGCGTCGAACTCGAAATACCCGTTCTTAGGCGCGCTTCGCTCGGCGGCCCAAATGGTCTCGTACGAAGTCTCAATCGGCTTCGTCGTCATCACGGTCCTCCTCACCGCAGGCAGCCTGAATCTCTCGCAGATCGTGAACGCCCAAGCGGGCGGCATCCACCACTGGTATCTGTTCAGCCATTTGCTGCCGATGGCGGTCGTGTTCTTTATTTCGGCGCTCGCCGAAACGAACCGCCCGCCGTTCGACCTGCCCGAAGCCGAATCCGAGCTGGTAGCCGGCTTCATGGTCGAATACTCATCGACGCCCTACCTGCTCTTCATGCTGTCCGAGTACGTGGCCATCGTCCTCATGTGCGCCATGATGACGATCCTGTTCCTGGGCGGCTGGCACCCCCCGGTTGAAATTGCGCCGTTCAACTGGGTTCCGGGCGTCGTCTGGTTCGTCATCAAAATCTGGGTGATCTTCTTCCTATTCGCGATGGTGAAGGCGCTCGTGCCGCGCTACCGCTACGACCAATTGATGCGCATCGGCTGGAAGTTCTTCCTGCCCTTGTCGTTGCTCTGGGTGGTGGTCACCGCGGGCTACCTTCTCGCTTTCGACAAGTTGCCGGGGTAGGGCCATGCAGTTCCTCCGCACGATCTTCCTGACGGACTTCTTCAGCGGCTTCTGGCTCGCCGTGAAGTACATCTTCCGCCCGAAAATCACCATCAACTACCCGTTCGAGAAGGGCGCGCTCTCGCCCCGCTTTCGTGGCGAGCATGCGCTGCGCCGCTACGCGAACGGCGAAGAGCGCTGTATTGCTTGCAAGCTCTGCGAGGCGATCTGCCCGGCGCAAGCCATCACGATCGAGGCCGAGCCTCGCGACGACGGCTCGCGCCGCACGACCCGCTACGACATCGACATGACGAAGTGCATCTACTGCGGCTTCTGCCAAGAAGCCTGCCCCGTGGATGCAATTGTCGAAGGGCCGAACTTCGAGTTCGCCACCGAAACCCGCGAGGAACTGTTCTACGACAAGGACAAGCTTCTCGCGAACGGCGACCGGTGGGAACGCGA
>CAZYGK010000302.1:0-2661 GCA_964647355.1 uncultured Flavobacteriaceae bacterium
GTTCTCAATGATTTATCGTACCTGAGGCCACGGTTCCCCGGACACTACTGGGACATGATACATATTCCCCGCACTTCCCCCACATCTTACCGCAAAAACCAAAACCCAGCTTGACTTCGCCGCGCCTCGTTCTAACTTTGTTCGCACACAACTTGCCGCTCGCACAACCATGGCCCGCCTCGCTCGTATTGTCGTTCCCGGTGTCGCGCATCACGTCACGCAGCGCGGCAACCGGCGCGAGCCCATCTTCTTCGAGCCGGGCGATCAGGAGGTTTATCGCGATTTGCTGGCGGAGCAGGCGGCGCGCGCGCACGTCGGCGGAATCCGGATCGGCCCGGCGAATTGTGCGCTTTGGGACCGCAACTTGGGCGCACGATGCTGGAATCGAAAAAAGGGCCGCAATTCTGCGGATGAATGGCGGACAGAGAGAGATTCGAACTCTCGATACCCGTGAAGGTATACACGCGTTCCAGGCGTGCGCCTTAAACCACTCGGCCATCTGTCCGCTGAGCCGCCCGGGCGAGCCCCGAACAGGCGCGGGACTATAGTCGGGGGCGGTCGGCGCGCAAGGGCGAAAATCCGCGCGGTTGCTTGCACTTAATCAAGGATTGGCGTCGAATCCCCGCTAGTTTTCGTGCCGGAGGATGACGCCATGATGAAGCACGCCCTTGTTGCCGCTTTGGCGGCCGTTGCTTGTGCCGGTGCTGCGGCCGGCGAAGAGACCAAGACGCCGTCGTCGTGTGCGTTCGTGCGCTCGATCGACTCCTGGAAGCCGATCGACGACGTGCACGCCTACATCTACACGTCGCCGCGGCGGAAGTTCAAAGTGACGTTCGCTACGCGGTGCCGCGAACTCAAATGGGCGATCTTCGCGCGACTTGAGACGCGGCCGGGCGGCGCAGTGTGCCTGTCGCCGGGCGACACGCTGGTGTTCGGGCGCGGCGCACTCTTTCCGGCGAACCGGTGGGAGTTCGAGGAGCGCTGCATGATCAGCGCGATCGAGCCGGTTCCGATCGGCGCGACCGAGGAGCCGCCTGCAAAACCCGCAGAGCCGCCGCCGCAATAGCAGGCCACGCGCTGCCGCGCAGCCTGATCAGCCGCGCAGCGTTGCACCGGTTGCCTTGGCAACGGCAGCTACGATTTTGCTCGAGACGGCTTCGATGTCCGCTTCTTGCAGCGTGCGGTCTTTCGGCTGCAGGCGCACGCTGATCGCCAGCGACTTCTTGCCGGGATCGACGCCTTTGCCTTCGTAGACGTCGAAGACGGTGACGCTTTCGACGAGCGCGCGGTCGGCTGTCGCTGCCGCCTTGATGACGTCGGCGGCCGCGACTTTGGCGTCCACCAGGAACGCGAAGTCGCGTTCGACGGCCTGGAACTCCGAGAGGTCGAGTTTCGGCTTCGTTTTCGTGGGTTTGGCCTTCTGCGCGGGCAGCGTTTCCAGCATCACTTCGAATGCCGCGACGGGGCCGGTCAGGTCGAAGGCCGCCAGCACGCGCGGGTGCAGTTCGCCGAAGTAAGCGAGCACGTTTTTAGGGCCGAGACGCAGTGCGCCGGAGCGGCCGGGGTGGAACCAAGCCGGCGCGTCGGCGGTGACCTGCGCCGTTTCGGGCGCGAAGCCGCAAGCTTCGAGTATCGCCATGACGTCGGCCTTTGCTTGGAACACGTCGGCGTTCCAGGGCTGCTTGCCCCAGTTGCGGGGGCCGTTGCCGGTGCGGATGCCGGAGGCGGCGGTCAGCTGCTCGCCGGGTTCGGGGCCGGTGAACTGCGGACCCACCTCGAAGAGGCCGAGGTCCTTCTGGCCGCGCGCAGCGTTGCGTTGTGCTGCGGCAAGGAGGCCGGGGAGCACGCTGGGGCGCATCGCGTCGAGGTCGGCGCTGATGGGGTTTGCGACCATGAGCGCTTCGGGGACGCCGCCGAAGAGTTCGGCTTGCGATTTGGCGACGAACGACCAGGTCATCGCTTCCGTCATGCCGCGGCTGGCCAGCGTGCGCTTGGCGGCGCGGACGCGTTTTTGCATCGGCGTGAGAACGGGAAGCGGCACGGTCGACGGGCGCGGCAGAGGGGTCGAGGGGATCTTGTCGAAGCCCGCGATGCGGACGACTTCCTCGACGAGATCGGCCGGACCGTGGATGTCCGGGCGCCACGAGGGCACGGCAACTCGCGTGCCTACGACGGCGCGGAAGCCCAAGCGGTCCAAGATCGTCATCGCTTCGCCGGCGTGGATCTTCAGCCCACAAAGCTTTTCGACGAGGCCGGGATCGAACGTGACGTCGCGCTTCGTGTCGGGCGCGCGTCCGGCGACGGTGAGGTCGGACGGTTCGCCGCCGCAAAGGTCCATCACGAGCTTCGTCGCGAGGTCGAGGCCCGCTTCGACGTACTCCGGATCGACGCCGCGTTCGAAGCGGTAGCGGGCGTCGGAGTTGATGCCAAGCTCGCGGCCGGTGCGGGCGGTGCGGACGGGATCGAAGTAGGCGCTTTCGATGAAGACGTTCGTCGTTGTTTCGGTGACGCCGGTGGACTCGCCGCCCATGACGCCAGCGAGACCCAGCACGCCGTTGTCGTCCGCGATGACGCACATCTCGGCGTCGAGTTCGTAGGTCTTGCCATCGAGCGCGAGCACGCTTTCGCCCTTTTTGGCGAGGCGGGCGTGGATTTCGCCTT
>CAZYGK010000303.1:0-2648 GCA_964647355.1 uncultured Flavobacteriaceae bacterium
TCGCCCTGCCCGGTTCGACGGGGGCGGTGAAGGACGGCTGGGACGGGATTTTGAAATGGCAGCTCGATGCGCGCCACAAGCCCTGCAACTTCGTCGAGTTGATGCCACGGTTCGAGGAGCACCTGGCGGCGCAAAAGCGGAAGAAGTAAGGCGATGTGGGAGATCGCAACAAGCCCGCTCATAGTTGCGCTGCTTTGTTCCGCAGTTGGGAGCACGCTTCTGGTTTGGCATCGTCACGGCGGAGCGCGATGGATGTTCGCAACCGGCGGGTTCTTGTTCATCCTCAGCCGGGCCTTCTTTGTGGCGATTTGCGCATTCTTGCTTCCACCGATCATTGGAGCGATGGCTGAGCCAGAACGTTTTCTTTTTGCTGGAGCGTTTGCGGCATTGATCGTAGCGATCGGTGGGTGGTCGATCTTCGTAGTAACGCGGATGGTTCGAAGGGATGCATTTGGCGCGGCGCAAGAAGATGCCGTTAAAGTTCGCTACGCCGACCGCCATTCGTAGGAGGGCGCTTGCCTCTCCAGTCGCCGCGGGCCATCCTGGCTTCGATGGGAACTCCTGACTTTTGCAAACATTGGCCTCGTGCTGCCGCTGTGCCGGCCTTACTGCTTGCGCTCGGAGCGTGGCTGCTTCCGGCCGCTGCCCGCGCCGAGCCGGGTGCGAAGGCGCTTGAGGCGCTCACCAAGGCTTTTGCGGCGCAGGATGCGAAGGATTGGGATGGGGCGAAGACGCTCGTCCAGAAGCAGCCCGTTGTTGTGCGTGATTTGGTGCAGTGGCGGTTTGTGTCGTCGTCGGAGTCGGGAGCCTCGTTCGACGAGATCGATGCGTTCTTGAATGGGCATGCGAATTGGCCGGGGCGGTCGCAGATCGTGCAGCGTGGGGAAGATGCGCTGCTGGCCAATGCGCTGATGGAGACGAAGGGGCCGGGCTGGTTCAAGGCGCGTCAGCCGCGCTCGGGGGCTGCGTGTCTTGCTTGGGCGAAGTGGCAGTTTGCGCATGAGCAGAAGGCGGAGGCGCTCACCGGTATCCGGCGGTGCTGGCTTGGGCTCACGCTCAGCTTTGCCGACTATCAGGACTCGATGACGGCCTCGCAGATGGGATTGAGCGAGACCGATCATCTCGCGCGAGCGGACGCGCTGTTGTGGAACCGGAACGTCACTGGCGCGCGCGAGATGCTGCCGTTGCTTTCGGCGAAGGCGCAGGGCGTGGTCGGGGCGCGGGCAAATATCCAATCCGGCGGCGATGTCGACGTCGACGACGTTGCGGAGGATGCGCCGTCGCCCGCGTGGGCGGCGAGCCTCTCTTTCGATCAGTCCGTGCGGCTGCGCAAAGCGGGCAGAAACGAGGATGCATGGTCCACCCTTCTCGATGCCGACAAGGCGGGGGCGCCCGCGCCGGCTTATTCGCAAGCCTGGTGGGCCGAACATAATCTGCAGGCGCGCGCCGCGCTCGATGCCGACGAGGCGGATACGGCTTACAAGTTGGCAGGATACGGCGACAGGTAATCCTGTCCCCAGCCCCTAGCAAATTACTCCAATCACGCCGCGCTGCGCCCTCTGCCCTCGGCTTTCGCATGCGGCTTGATCTTCGTCAGAGCTGTCGCAATGCGGCGCTTCGCTTCGAGCATGTCGTACGCGTTCTGCAGCCGCAGGAAAAATCCCTCGCTCAGGCCGAAGAAGCGGCACAGTCGCAGATCGGTGTCGGCCGTGATGTTGCGTGTGCCCTTGACGATGGCGTGAATGCGGTTGGCCGGCACGGCGATCGCGGCCGCGAGCGCGTTCTGGCTCATTCCCATTTCCTGCAAGAACTCGCTCGCCAGGATTTCACCCGGATGGGGATTATGAAGACCGGCCATTCTGTTGTTCCTTTCGTCCTCAGTGATAGTCCACAATCTCGACGTCTCTGGCCTCGCCGTTCTTCCAAACGAAGCAAATCCGCCACTGATCGTTGACCCGCAGACTCATTTGACCTTTGCGTTCGCCCTTCAACGCCTTCAAACGGTTGCTTGGCGGCACAGCCAAGTCTTCGAGCTTCAGCGCCGCATCGAGCAGGCGCAACTTGACGAGCGCCCGCTCCTGGATGTCCGCCGGAAATTTTCGGCTTTCGTCGCCGCCCCAAATCCGGGCCGTCTCCTTGCACTTGAAGGAACAGATCATTCAAATGCCTTCTTTATTACGTGGTACGTATCACATATCGCACCGCAAGTCAATGCCACGGCCGACTTTTCTCTCCAAATTCGCTAAATGTTCTCGTCATGGACGCAAAGGCTCGCTCGAGTTTCCTGCCATTGCCGCGGCTTGCCTCATGTCTTTGTCCGGGTCATCTTTGGCCGCAATTGGGGATCATGCATTTGAACAAGCTCTGGCTCTCGCGCGTTGCTGTCGGGCTCTTGGCGGCCGGGGCAGCTTTGGCACCTGCCCGCGCCGAGCCGGGTGCGAAGGCGCTTGAGGCGCTCACCAAGGCTTTTGCGGCGCAGGATGCGAAGGATTGGGATGGGGCGAAGACGCTCGTCCAGAAGCAGCCCGTTGTTGTGCGTGATTTGGTGCAGTGGCGGTTTGTGTCGTCGTCGGAGTCGGGAGCCTCGTTCGACGAGATCGACGCGTTTTTGACTGGGCATGCGAACTGGCCTGGGCGGGCGCAGATCG
>CAZYGK010000304.1:0-2645 GCA_964647355.1 uncultured Flavobacteriaceae bacterium
GCGATCGCCTATGGCACCAAGATGGTGGGCGGCATCTCGCCCGGCAAAGGCGGCACGACGCATCTGAACTTGCCCGTCTTCGACACGGTCGCCGAAGCGGTTGAGAAAACCGGCGCGACCGCGAGCGCGATCTACGTACCGCCGCCGTTCGCCGCCGACGCGATCCTCGAAGCGATCGACGCGGGCGTGGCGCTCGCCGTCTGCATCACCGAGGGCATCCCGGTGCTCGACATGGTGAAGGTAAAGCGCGCCCTGCAAGGCTCGAAGACGCGTCTCGTCGGTCCGAACTGCCCCGGCGTAATCACGCCCGGCGAGTGCAAGATCGGCATCATGCCAGGCCACATCCATCAACGGGGCTCCGTCGGCATTGTGTCGCGCTCCGGCACGCTCACCTACGAAGCAGTCGCGCAGACAACGGCGGCAAAGCTTGGCCAAACAACCTGTGTGGGTATCGGCGGCGATCCGGTTAACGGCACGAACTTTATCGATGTGCTCGAGATGTTCCTTGCCGATCCGGAAACGACATCCATCATCATGATCGGCGAAATCGGGGGCTCGGCCGAAGAAGATGCGGCCGACTTCCTGAAAAAGTCGAAGGTGAAGAAGCCGGTGGTCGGCTTCATTGCGGGCGTCACCGCACCGCCGGGCCGGCGTATGGGCCACGCGGGCGCGATCGTCTCCGGCGGCAAAGGCACGGCCGAAGGCAAGATCGAAGCGATGCGCTCGGCCGGGATCACGGTCGCCGACTCGCCGGCAGCGTTGGGCACCACGCTCGTGAAGGTGTTGGGCAAGAAGTAACGGCGGCCAAATACTCCGTGTCATGGTCCGCGAAGGCGGACCACCCACGACTTCGGGCACGAGAGCAAACGCAGAAAGTCGTGGGTGGTCGGCCTTCGCCGACCATGACACCTATTGGGAAGTTTTGAGGAATGGCAACCCCGCAAGCCAAAGGCGAACGCACGAACGAAGTCTTCGCCGAAACCGGATTTTTGTACGGCGCAAACGCCGCCTTTATCGAGCAGCAGCTCGCGCTCTATCTCGAAAACCCGAACGCGGTAGACGAAAGCTGGCGCGCGTTCTTTGCCGGCGCCGTGACGCGCCGCGACGCGAACCCCGGCGCATCCTGGGCGCGTACCGATTGGCCCGAGCCCGCCGACGAAGTGACGCGCGCGCTCGCCGCCGTCCCGGAGAAGGCGCCGGCCAAACCCGTGAAGGCATCGCGCGAACCCGCGGTGCACGAGCTGCAGCAGAAAATCGCCGCGCTCGCGCCGTCGCTCTCGACGGATGAAATCCGCCGCGCGGTCGTCGACACGGTGCGCGCCATTCAGATGATCCGCGCCTATCGCGTGCGCGGCCATCTCGAAGCCGACCTCGACCCGTTGAAGCTCACGAAGCCGACGCCGCACCCGGAGCTTGACCCGGCAAGCTACGGCTTCGGACCCAACGATCTCGACCGCCCGATCTTCATCGACTTCATGCTGGGCCTGGAGACGGCGACCGTCCGCCAAATGCTCGACGTGCTGCGAAAAACCTACTGCGGCAAGATCGGCATCCAGTTCATGCACATCTCTGATCCTGATCAGAAAGCATGGCTGCAACAGCGCATGGAAGGCGCCGACAAGGAAATCTCCTTCACCCCCGAAGGCAAGAAGGCGATCCTGCAAAAGCTGATCGAAGGCGAAGGCTTCGAACGCTTCTGCGCCGTGAAGTTCGTCGGCACGAAGCGTTTCGGCCTCGACGGCGGCGAAGCGCTGATCCCCGCGCTCGAACAGATCATCAAGGTCGGCGGCAAGCTCGGCGCGAAGGAAATCTCGTTCGGCATGCCGCACCGCGGGCGGCTGAACGTGCTCGCGAACGTGATGGGCAAGCCCTACCGCGCGATCTTCCACGAATTCCAAGGCGGCTCGTCGAGCCCCGACGATGTCGGCGGCTCCGGCGACGTGAAGTACCATCTGGGCGCGTCATCCGACCGCGAGTTCGACGGCAACAAGGTACACCTCTCGCTCGCCGCGAACCCGTCGCACCTCGAAGCCGTAAACCCGGTGGTGCTCGGCAAAGCGCGCGCGAAACAACATCAGCTGAAGGACAAGGTCGACCGCACGACGGTGATCCCGGTCCTCATGCACGGCGACGCGGCGTTCGCGGGGCAGGGCATCGTCGCCGAATGCTTCGCCATGTCGGGTACGCGCGGCTACCGCACCGGCGGCACGATCCATGTTGTCGTGAACAACCAGATCGGCTTCACGACCGCGCCGATGCACTCGCGCTCATCGCCCTATCCCTCCGACGTCGCGCTGATGGTGCAGGCGCCGATCTTCCACGTGAACGGCGACGACCCGGAAGCGGTGGTCTATGCCGCGCGCGTCGCGACCGAGTTCCGCCAGACGTTTCACAAAGACGTCGTCATCGACATGTTCTGCTATCGCCGTTTCGGTCACAACGAAACGGACGAGCCGATGTTCACGCAGCCCTTGATGTACAAGGCCATCAAGGCCCACGGCACGACACTCTCGCTCTACGAAAAGCGCCTGCTCGAAGAAGGCTCCATCACGGCCGACGAGCGTGACGCGATGCGAAAGGCGTTCGACCAACGCCTGCAAAACGCGCTCGAAGCGGCCTCCGCCTTCAAGGCGAACCGCGCCGAT
>CAZYGK010000305.1:0-2641 GCA_964647355.1 uncultured Flavobacteriaceae bacterium
CCGAATTCGGCTTCGACCGCGTTCGCGGTCCCCATGAACGCAAATGCCGCCGCTGAACCCAAAAGACCGGCGCGAACGACTTTGAACTTCGACATGACGGTATTTCCCCCTACCTACTACTTTGAATTCACAGCCAAGGACGGAGGAAAAACAGGCATTTTCATGCCTTTGCCCCCCAACATTAGCTCCCCGCCTTAAGACCACACGTGTAGGCTGCACGAGTCAATCAATGAATGGCCGACCAGCCACAGGTTGTGCCCGAGTGCTGCAGATTCGACACGGTCCGTGGCGGATGGGCTGCCGAATTTGTCGGACCGCCGCCGTTGCGCCCAATTGGCGCCCCATTCAGCCGGAAGATGCGGTTTCCATGGAAACCATGACTTTGATCGGCCGATTTGCCGTCCTTGCCTGTCTAACTTCGCTCGCGGCGTGCGACGCGGCTCCCCAGATTCCCCAGCAGGCGAAGTCGGCCGTGAACGCGCTGGTCGGCGCGGCGGACGATCGGACAGTCAACAAAGACTGGAAGAACTCGCGCCTGGCTTACGGTTTACGGCTCTCGGCAGCAGCTGAGGAGCGGGCAACCCACAGCGTCATTTACGATGCCGCCTATCAGCAGATCCCCTACCCCAATGGCGATGTCGCGGCCGATCGCGGTGTTTGTGCGGATGAAGTCGTCCGCACGTATCGCCTCCTCGGCGTCGACTTACAGAAGCTCGTCCACGAGGACATGCGGCGGGATTTCGGCAGCTATCCGAAACGGTGGGGTCTGAGAGCGCCGGACCGCAACATCGACCATCGCCGCGTGCCGAATCTGGCGACGTTTTTCATGCGCCAGGGCGCGTCGCTCGGCGTGTCGCAGAATGCCGACGACTACAAACCGGGCGACGTGGTGGCGTGGGCGCTGGCCGACGGGCGGCCACATATCGGCATGGTGACGGAGCGCCGCTCGAGCGACGGGAAGCGTCCGCTCGTCATGCACAATATCGGCTTTGGGCCGCAGATCGAGGACATGCTGTTCGGCCTCACCATCACCGGACGCTACCGGTATCACGGAACGGGTTCGGCGCGCCGTTCTTGACCAGGAAGCGCACGGCTTCGGCGAGCGAGCGCGCATCTATCAGGGCGTCGTGGGCGATGCCTTGCGAAGCGGACCCCACATGCTTCGCCAACGTGCCGGAGGAGACACCGGTCACTGCAATCCCAACATCGACCAACCATTGCCGAAGATTGACGGCGGTGGTGTTCGACCACAGGCCGGGCTTGCCGAGGCGTTCGGCGTTGGCGGCCATGATGCGGTCATCCCGGCCGTAACAGTACATCCGACGCCGTCCTACGAAGGCGGCGAAGGCCGACGTGCCTGCCTGGAAGTCCACGCCGTCGCGGGCCAGACGCTCGTTCGTGATCCGCGTGAGGGCAACGAAATAATCGGAAAGTGACGGGTTCAGTTTGGGACGGATCAGGATCGAGAACGCGGCGGTCTCGGCAAGAGTTTTCGCGTCGATCCGCACGGCGCCGATTTGCACGATCTCGCGGAACTCGCCGGGTCCTTGCCAAGCACGCTCGACCGAGCCGCGCCAGGCCGTGAATTCGGTATCGAAAACGACGACGTCATCATCAGGCATCGCGCCCAGTTCGCATGTGCGAGACGCGCGCGCAAGTGACGCCGCAAAGGGAGGGACGCGAGCCGAATTTTGTGGCTATATCCGCGCCGCTTACTCCCGCGCGCCGCGCGACCGCGGCCACTTCACTCTGGCTCGACAATGACCGCAGCTCTGGACGCCGACCTGCAAGGGTTCTCGCAATTCGTTCGACACTTCTTTTCCGGTGCAGCGCCGGAGGATCTCGCGGCCTTCTCGAAAGATACCCAGGCCGGGATCGCCCGGCTGTTTTGGCGCGCGGCATCGGAGCGTAAGCCCGGCAGCACGTTCTTGCGAGTTTTCACGCCAGATGCGGCGCGCGACGGGTTCACGGCCCCGGTCACCTTTGTCGCCACGATAAACGACGACAAGCCGTTTCTCGTCGACTCGATCCTGAGCGAACTCGGCGAGCGTGGCGTTCGCATCAAGGCGGTGTTTCATCCGATCTTCAAAGTCCAGCGCGATGCGGGCGGTGCGTTTCGTGGTTTTGCCCTCGACGGCAGCGACGGCCTGCCCGAGAGCATGATTTGTGTGGCGATCGCGCGCACCGGCTCGGTCGAGCAGGCGGCGCAGATCGAGCGCGGCGTGGGTCAGGTCTTGCGCGACGTCACGGCGGCCGTTTCGGACTGGCGCGCGATGCTCGGCAAGCTTGACGAGTCGATCGTCGAGATCACCAAGAACCCTCCGCCTGCCCCGGCAGAAGAGATCGAGGAGTCCCTCGCGTTTCTGCAGTGGCTGAAGCAGAACCACTTCACGTTCCTCGGCGTGCGCGACTACGCGTTCGAGCCCAAGGGCGACGGTCAGCTGACGCCGCTTCCCGAAACCGGCCTTGGCCTGCTGCGGGATCCGGAGCGGCGGGTGATCCGCCGCGGCAACGACCGGGCGACGATGACGCCGGAAGTTCGTGCGTTCATGATGCAGCCTTCGCCGCTGATCGTGACAAAGTCGCTCGAGAAGTCGCCGGTGCACCGCCGGGTGCAGGAAGACTATATCGGGGTTAAGCG
>CAZYGK010000306.1:0-2560 GCA_964647355.1 uncultured Flavobacteriaceae bacterium
TTGAGAGTCAGTCAAGGGCGGGCGGGACGCCCGCGCTCCCAGACTGCGCTCGCGCTAAGGATCATCCGTGAGAGAAGGCAGTCTTGAAGCTCCGAAACGGCATCCGCTGAATTGGCTGGATCCGGAGTTCACCGATCCCAAGAAGCTCGACGACGAGATGCGGCGGGTGTTCGACATCTGTCACGGATGCCGGCGCTGCTTCAATTTGTGCGACTCGTTTCCGCGCCTGTTCGATCTTGTCGATGCGTCGCCGGACGAGTTGCATGGCGTGAAGTCGGAAGATTTCGGCCCTGTCGTCGAAGCCTGCACGCTATGCGACATGTGCTTCATGACGAAGTGCCCGTATGTGCCGCCGCACGAGTTCAATCTGGATTTCCCGCATTTGATGCTGCGCTACCGCTATGCCGAAGCGGAGGCCGGCAAGAAGCATTTCGTGGCGCGCCAGATGGCTGAGATGGACCGCAACGGCACGCTGGCCGCGCCGGTTTCGGCGGTCGTGAACTGGGGCGCGAAGAGCTCGAACAAAGCGGCGCGCAAGTTCGCCGAAGGTGTTGCCGGGATCGACGCGCGAGCCGATCTGCCGAAGTTCCATTCGCGCACGTTCACGATGGCGGCGCGGCAGGAGCATCTCACCGTCAACGAGAAGGCGCCGGCATTCGGGAAGCGCAAGGCGCTGCTGTTTGCGACGTGTTTCGTGAACTACAACAAGCCGGACACCGGCATCGCGGCGCGGCGGTTGTTGCACCATTTGGGCGTCGAGACGATCGCGGAGTATCCGGGCTGCTGCGGCATGCCGTTCCTGGAGCAGGCCGATCTGAAGCGCGTGAGCGAGCAGGCGGAGAAGGTTTCGGCCGCGCTCATCCCCTATGTCGAGAAGGGCTACGACATCATTGCGATGACGGCGAGCTGCGGGCTGATGTTCAAGTTCGAGTGGCCGCTGATCGTGCCGGGGCATGAGAACGTGAAGAAGCTTTCGGCGGCGACGTTCGACATCGACGAGTACGTCGTCGACATCGCGAAGAAGCACGGGCTGCCCGAGGGCATGAAGCCGGTGGACGGCGGCGTGAGCGTGCATCTGGCCTGCCACGCGCGGGCGCAGAACATGGGGCCGAAGGCGGCGGAGATGCTGAAGCTGATCCCGCAGACCAAGGTCGACGTGATCGAGCGGTGCTCGGGGCACGGCGGCACGTTCGGCGTGCTGAAGCCCACGTTCGAGGTCGCCATGAAGGTTGGCAAACCTGCGGCGCGGACGGCGAACACACAAGGCAACGCGCATGTCGTGTCCGATTGTCCGCTGGCGGCGAAGCATTTGAAGCAGGGGATGCGCGCGTTGGACGAGGCGGCGTCGCCGTCCGAGGTTGCGCACCCGATCGAGTTGATGGCGAAGGCTTACGGGTTGGTGGAGTGACGAGGATGTCTGCGGCGGAACGCAAGATCACGCGGAGCGACCTGATCGATCTCACGCGCTACGGCAAGGAACGGGCGGAGCGGCGGAAGGCCATTCTGCCGGTGAAGCGGTTGCGCCGCGTCGAAGTCGGCCCGCACGCGACGTTCTATTTCGAGTGCTACGACACGATGTGGTTGCAGGTGCACGAGATGCTCTACATCGAGCGCGGCGGCGAAGAGCAGATCGCGGACGAGCTCCGCGCGTACAACCCGCTGATCCCGCAAAAGGGCGAGCTGGTCGCGACCGTGATGTTCGAGATCGCCGATCCGGATCAGCGCGCGCGGATCCTACGGCAGCTCACGAACATCGAAGAGACGGCGTTCCTGGATGTCGGCGGAGACCGGATCAAGGCGTCGTTCGAAACCGACGTGGATCGTACGGCGGAAGACGGCAAGACGTCCTCGGTGCACTTCTTGAAGTTCAACCTCACGCCCGCGCAAGTCGCGAAGTTCCGCGACGGGGTCGTGCCGGTCATGCTCGGCTTCACCCACTCGAACTACGGGCATATCGCGGTGCTGCAGGCGGACACGCGCGCGGAATTGGTGAAGGATTTGGGGTAGGGTTCTTTCTTCCCTGGGACCGCTGGCCTCCGGCCGGCTCTTACTTTCTTCCTCGGTTGGGCTGAGCAAGGGCCGGCCAGAGGCCAGCGATCCCAGGGAAGTGGCGCTGCGGTGGCGTCATCGCTTATGATGACTTCCATGGCCCTTACCGACGAACAGCTGGAACGTTACGCGCGGCACATCATCCTTCGGGAGGTGGGGGGCGTCGGTCAGGCGCGGTTGCGCGATGCGCGGGTTCTTGTGATCGGTGCGGGCGGGCTTGGGTCGCCGGCTTTGCTTTATCTTTCGGCGGCGGGTGTGGGGACGATCGGGGTTGTCGACGATGATGAGGTTTCGTTGTCGAACCTGCAGCGGCAGATCGCGCATCGGACCGTCGATATCGGGCGCTTGAAGGTGGAGAGCGCGTCCGATAGTGCGCGGGCGATCAATCCGGATACGCATGTGAACCGGCATGCGACTCGGCTCAACGCGCACAATGCGCTGGAGCTCGTGAAGAACTACGAGATCGTGCTCGACGGGTCGGACAATTTTGCGACGCGGTTTCTGGTGAACG
>CAZYGK010000307.1:0-2545 GCA_964647355.1 uncultured Flavobacteriaceae bacterium
AGAATGGGTGCGGCGCGAAAAGCTTCGCGGTTGAATCTTCACGGCGGCGTGACTGGGGCTCAGCGGTCGCGCCCGCTACTCTCCTGACTTCTCATTGGGGGCTGCCATGTGGGTTCGCCGGTTACTTTTGGTTCCGATTGTCCTCGGACTGCTTGCGCTCGCCGCGTGGGCCTACTTTGTAAGACCTGCCGCACCGCCGGATGCCCGGCTTGCGTGCCACTACGGCGCTTATGATTTAGGGAACGGCCGCATCGCTGCGGTGACACCGACGAGCGGCGCGCAGACGTTGCGAATGACCTTCCTGAGCGGCGAGACGTGGCGGCTCACGCCCGATCCTGCCGTCACTCAGGAGTCTGTGCCGTTCGCCTTCTTGCCTTCGGTTGGCTGGACCGATGCCCCGGTTGACGGCGTGGCGGTGCGGTTCTCGTCTTGTAGTGAGGGCAAGATCACGATCATCGGTGGCGTACTGGCCGGTGACGGTACACGGCAGACGTTCGACGTCACCGACGCGACGTTCGAGAGCCACGGACTGAAACTCGCGGGACGGCTTGTCATGCCACGGCTTGAGGGCGCCATTCCCGTCGCGGTGATGGTGCATGGGTCGGAGCGCGATAGCGCGATCTTGTTCAACCGCATGCAGTATCTGTTGCCCGCGAGCGGCGTCGGCGTTTTCGTGTACGACAAGCGGGGCACGGGCAAGTCGCAGGGCAGCTACTCTCAGGACTTCCATTTGCTGTCGGACGACGCGGCGGCTGCTTTGAGACAAGCGCGCGCGATGGCCGGTGCGCTCGCAAGCGAAGTGGGCTTCCAAGGCGGCAGTCAGGCGGGGTGGATCGAACCTCTGGCGGCGCGCAAGGCGAACGCCGATTTCGTCGTGGTCGGCTATGGGCTTGCGGAGAGTCCGCTTGCGGAGGATCGCGAGGAGGTCTTCGACGACCTGCGCACCGCGGGCTTTGGCGAGGACGTCATCGCGAAGGCGCGCGAGATTACAGAGGCGACGGGGCGCGTGATGGCGTCGGACTTCAAGGACGGATTCGACCAGCTCGACGCGGTTCGTGCGAAGTACGAGAAGGAGCCCTGGTACGCGAAGATCAACGGCGAGTTTACCGGCGATTTCTTGCGGAACCCGAATTGGCTGCTCAAGATGCTGGGACCGATCTTCGATGTCGGCACGTCGTGGGAGTACGATCCGGTGCCCGCGCTCAAGGGCTACGACAAGCCGCATCTTTGGATCTTGGCGGGCCGCGACAGCTCGGCGCCAGCCACGAACACGCTGCGCATCCTGCGCGAGGTGCAGGCATCGCGACCGAACCTCGACATCGTCATGTTCCCGACGGCCGATCACGGCATCATCGAGTTCGAAGAGAAAGACGGCGAGCGGTTGCAGACGCGTTTTTCGGAGGGCTACTTCAAGCTGGTCGCCGATTGGATCCTGTTCAAGGACGCAAAGGTCGATGTTCAGGGGCCTGTGGTGTACAGCGGGAAGGCGGCAACGCTTCCAGCGGCGGCGCAGCCTTAGCGCTGCATCAGCGACGGCACCGTTTCCACGCCTGCCGGGTCTTGGTGGGTGATCACTTCGGCGTCGGGGAAGGCCTTCTTGATCGCGTCTTCCACTTCGTCGGCAATCCGATGGGCTTCGAGCAGCGTCATCGCGGGGGGCAACTCGAGGTGGAGTTGGATGAAGGAGCGGTGGCCAGCCCGACGCGTGCGCAGGTCGTGCAGACTTTCGACGCCAGCGTGGCGGTTCACGATTTCCTTGATGCGCTCGCGGTCCGCTTCGTCAAATTCGCGGTCCATCAGTTCGTCGTAGGCGCCGCGCAGGATCGAGAGCGCACCCCAGGCGATGACGAGCGCGATAGCGAGACCGATCAGCGGGTCCGCGATCTGCCAGCCCCATAGCCCTGCAATGACGAACGCGATGACGACGCCGAGGTTCGTCGCGATGTCGGTCGCATAATGCAGATGGTCTGCGCTGATCGCGAGCGAGCGCGTGCGCGCGATGACGTAACGCTGGAACAGAACAAGCGCGACGGTCAGCACGATCGAGACGCCAATGACACCAAAGCCCAACGTTGTTTCGTGGACGGGTTCGGGGTCGATCAGGCGCTCGAGCGACTGGAACAGCAGGAACGCCGCCGAGCCGCCGATGAACGCCGCTTGGCCGAGGCCTGCGAGCGCTTCAGCCTTGCCGTGGCCGAAGCGGTGCTCTTCGTCTGCCGGGGTGAGCGCGTGGCGGACGGCAACGAGGTTCAAGCCGGATGCCACCAGGTCGAGCGTAGAGTCGACGAGGGAGGCCAGCATCGCCACCGAGTGCGTTGCGACCCAGGCCCAGATCTTGATTGCGATCAGGATGGCGGCGACGGCAACGGCCGCGTAAGTCGCGAGGCGCTTCAGCCGCTCGGCTTCGGCGCCCGTTGCTCGGGTGGCTGCAACATCGGCGCTCGTCATGGGAACAAGCGCTCCGTTCGCCATGGCGCGTTCGCGCGATCTCGGCGATAGACGAGACGATCGTGCAGGCGGAATGGGCGGTCGCGCCAGAATTCGA
>CAZYGK010000308.1:0-2545 GCA_964647355.1 uncultured Flavobacteriaceae bacterium
GCGCAGGCTTCGAATGGCGCGAACCCGGCTGCTCCATGTGCCTCGCCATGAACGCCGACAAGTTGGAACCCGGCGAACGCTGCGCCTCCACCTCGAACCGCAACTTCGAAGGAAGGCAGGGCAGGGGAGGCCGCACGCACCTGATGTCGCCAGCGATGGCCGCAGCCGCCGCGATCAAGGGACACCTCACGGACGTTCGGGAGCTGACCTAAATGGCCAGATCGAAGAGCGCTGCGCGTCGAGAACGAGCGCTAGTCCTGGGAGCGCAGGCATCCTGCCTGCTCTTCACAGCATCTCCACACACGCCAGCGCCCGCAACGAGTCACAAAGAGCAGGCAAGATGCCTGCGCTCCCAGGGCAAGCGCGCGACCGTCGCCGCTTCCACCCTCCGATAGGCACCCCACCATGCAAAAATTCACCACCCTCACCGCCGTCGCAGCTCCGCTGCCGATGATCAACGTCGACACCGACATGATCATCCCGAAGCAGTTTTTGAAGACGATTCAAAGAACGGGTCTGGGCAAGCACCTGTTTGAGGAGATGCGTTACACGACGGCGGGCGCCGAAATACCCGATTTCGTGCTCAACAAGACCGCCTACCGCAAGGCACAGATTTTGGTCACCGGTCAAAATTTCGGCTGCGGTTCAAGCCGCGAACACGCGCCCTGGGCGCTGGCCGACTTCGGCATCCGCTGCGTGATCGCAACCTCGTTCGCCGACATCTTCTACAACAACTGCTTCAAGAACGGCATTTTGCCGATCGTGCTGCCGCAAGAAGAAGTCGACAAGCTGATGGACGACGCGAACCGTGGCAGCAACGCCGTCGTCACCGTCGACCTCGAGAAACAGGAAATCCGCGGCCCCGACGGCGGCATGATCAAATTCGACGTCGACCCGTTCCGCAAACAATGCCTGCTCAACGGCTGGGACGACATCGGCCTCACAATGCGCCACGAAAAATCCATCGACGACTTCGAAGCCAAACGCCGCGCCCAAAGCCCTTGGATGTAAAGGGATGAAACGCCAAGCACGCCAAGCTGCTCGGGAAAGTCGCCAACGTTGGTGAAGCTGATTTGTTTCCCGCAAAGGCGCAAAGAAGCTCGTGTGTTCTTGGCGCCGAAGGCGCAGCCATACGTCTGACAGGCGCTTCGCGCCGAAGGTGGTCGTCTTCTTTGCGTCTTTGCGGGAAACGCTACACCGCTGCGGCAGCTGGTAATTGGCACAAGCGGCTTGGCGTGCTTGGCGTTTCACCTTCAAGCGATGTCGAAGCGCTACCGCCAATCCCCGAGCACAAACGCATCCGCCGCCAAATACCCGGCCTTATTCCCGCGCTGCATGGCAACGCCCGTGTATTGCGTGCGGTAGCCCTGCGCGAGCATCGCCTGATAGGCCGCCGCGCACGCCGTATTCACGCCCGCCAAGACGACGCCCATGCCGCGCCGCGCGGCAAGCGCTTCGCAGGCCGTTAGCAGCTTCCCGAATGACACACCGTCGCGCGCAGCGGCGAACTTGACGTAGGCCGTCTTCGTCCCCGCCTCGCTGCCCGGCCCGACGTGGCAAACCGCAAAGGCGCCAAGCGACGCGCCGTCCCGCACCGTCACGACCTCGCCCAGCTTCTGATCGAGCAACGCGTCGATCTCGCCGGATACGTCGAGCCCCGGATACATCGCACCCGTCACGTCCCGCGCCTGCGCCAGCAGATCCGCACGCGACCCTTCGAACGCCGGCACCGCAGCCGGCGCATCCGCCACGCGTTTCGTCATCAACGCCGTCAAGCGCTGCGGCCAGAAATCGAACTTCTGATAGAGCGCCAAATGTTTGGGGCTGTGCGGAAATGTGTACAAGCCCGATTGCTTGACGCCCCAGCGCGCGAAAATCTCCATCGTGGGCGCAAGCAAAAGCTGCCCGATGCCCTTGCTCCAATAATCGGGCCGCACCGTCAGCGGGCCGAAGAATCCAAAACTCCCCCACCGCGTCACGTAGTTCGATCCGACCAGAACGTCGCCGTCGAACGCGCCGACCGTCGCGTTGCACGCGGGCGCCCGCCAGCGCGTGGCCGTCAAATCCGCGCCGGCTGCGAATGTCATCGGATCGGGCAGCCCCATAAACGTCCCGAACGCGAGCCGGAAAATCCGGTCCGCCTCCGGCAAATCGCGCTCCGTAAGCGGGCGAATATCGATGCTCATAAACTCTCCTCACGACTCGTATCAAACATGCACCGTCTTCACAAAAAAGGATCGTCATGGCCGGGCTTGACCCGGCCACCCAGGGAAATCTCGCTTAAGGGTGGTGGCCCGATGATGCGATTGCTGCGCGCTTCGCGCGCATTCATAGCTTCGTTCAAAACCTTTTCCCACGGCGGCGCGGCCCTGGGTGGCCGGGTCAAGCCCGGCCATGACGAGCTTTTTTGTTTCGTGAAATCACGATCTGAAGCGGATAGCTGCTGGTCAAGCCGCCTTGATTTATGAGGTGAGGAAAGAATCATCCGCCTCAATCCCCACTGCGCGGCTTCATCGCCGCTTCGATCAGCGCGCGGATCATCCAG
>CAZYGK010000309.1:0-2539 GCA_964647355.1 uncultured Flavobacteriaceae bacterium
CGGTCGCGCGCATCCACGGCCGCTGGCAAATCACGAACAAGACCTACGCCCACACCGGCGGCGAGCCGCCGGCAATGTGAACGGCTACGGCGGCGGCGCAATCCGGGTCTGTTGCTCGAGTCGATTCTTGATGATTTCGGGGGAACGAAATAGGTGACAGCATACCTATTCACCTGCCTAGCGCTGAGGGAATAGGTATGCTGTCACCCTATTCGGTCACCCTATTCTCGTCCGGGCGGCCGGATCGAGACGAGCCGCGCGTTTATCCTGCATCGAGGTCGCGCCTCCCGAGCCGCCGCGCGCGTCCTTGACGGCCTGCACCTTCATGTACTATTTGAAGTTACATGAGACGCGACAGCCGTTTGTCCGGTGTGCTGCACGTGCTTCTGCACATGGCGGAGCACGATGGCCCCGTCACGTCCGACGTGCTGGCGAAGGCGATGGGGACCAATCCGGTCGTTATCCGGCGGATCATGGCGGGCTTGCGCGAGCATGGCTATGTGCGTTCGGAGAAAGGCCACGGCGGCGGTTGGGTACTCGCGCGCGATCTCGCGAAGGTTACGTTGCGCGACGTGTACGACGCGCTCGGCCGGCCGGCGGTGTTTGCGATGGCCAACCGCACGGAAGCACCCGGCTGCCTCGTCGAGCAGGCGGTGAACAGCGCGCTCGACGGCGCGTTTCGCGACGCCGAGGCGCTGCTGCTTGCGCGGCTGTCCAAGATTTCGCTGGCAACGCTCAGCGCCGAATTTCATGCGCTCTATTCCGCGCGCAAAGGTAGGCGCCGCAAGGAGATCGAACATGTCCACTGACAAGATCGACTTCATCGCTGCCTTTTCCGACCCGCAAGCCGTCGCGCGCTACACGCAGGGGCCGCCGCGCTACATGCCGGGCTTCGCCGACGTGCAGCGCATGGCAGGCGTCCTTCTGGCGGAGCGTGCGCCGGTCGACGCGAACGTGCTGGTGCTGGGTGCAGGCGGCGGGCTTGAACTGCGGGCGTTTGCGGACATGCAGCCGGCTTGGCGTTTCGCCGGCGTCGACCCTGCTTTAGCGATGCTCGACCTCGCGCGGCGCACGGTGGGTGAACATGCAGAGCGCATGACGTTCGTGCACGGCCTCATCGACGACGCGCCGCCCGGGCCGTTCGACGCGGCGACCTGTCTGCTCACGCTGCACTTTCTCTCGCCCGCCGAGCGTCTTCGCACGGCGTCAGAAATCCGCCGCCGACTGAAGCCGGGGGCGCCGTTCGTCGCCGCGCACACCGCCTTTCCGCAAGGCGCGGGCGAGCGAAAGCTTTGGCTGTCGCGCTATGCCGCCTTCGCGGTCGCATCGGGCGCCGATGCGGCGGAGGCGGCGCGGGCGCAAGCCGCGGTCGAGGCGGCCCTCGCCACGCTCGCTCCCGAGCACGACGAGGCGATCCTCAAAGAGGCCGGCTTTTCGGACGTGACGTTGTTCTATGCCGCCTTCACCTGGCGCGGCTGGGTCGCCTATGCGTGAGGCGCAGGCTTACTGGCGCACCGCGGTCCAGTTGAAGAGGAAGCGGCGGTGTTCCGCCCAGGTCTGACCCTGGACGGCTTCGCCGGTTAGGCAAGCTGCGGTGTGGTACGGCCAACGCCGTCGGTGGTGCGGAAGCTGACGCAAGTGCGGCCGCGATCGGTTTTCCATCGGCCGGCTTCGATTTGCGAGTTGTAGAATGAAATAGGTGACAGCATACCTATTCACCTCTCTAGCGCCTGAGGGAATAGGTATGCTGTCACCCTATTTATCGTCGACTATTTCTCGGTCGCGCGCATCCGCGGCCGCTGGCAAATCACGAACAAGACCTACGCCCACACGGGCGGCGAGCCGCCGGCAATGTGAACTTCTACGGCGACGGCGCAGTCTGGGTCTGTTGCTCGAGTCGATTCTTGATGATTTCGGCGTAGGCATCGTTAGCCGGCGACGCGGCCGCCTGCGCGATGAAGCCGTCGACCAGTTTGGCCACGAGCGGCGAGACCGTCGGGCGCAAGTCTTCCCACATTGCACGCGCCAGCGGTATGGCAAAGATGTAACGAAGGCCAGATTCGACGAAGGCGTAGGTATCGTCACTGAGCACGCCCGCGAGTTTTTGGACGTGGGCGTCCTGTATCTGCCCCATGATGGCACGCAACAATACCGAGAAGTGCATGAGGTCGCTCGGCGTGTAGTCCGTGGCGCCCGCAATTGCTTTGGTCCAGACCTTCATCACCTCGGGCTGCTGCACCATCATCATGATAGCATTGTCGCGCGCCATCACGCCCTGGTTCATCATCGCCCGCTGATTGCGTTCGGTCTGACGCATCTGCAAATTCAAAAAGACCAGCGAAACGAGCACGGCCAGGCTGCTGATCAGCGTGCCGATCGAGGCTAAGTCGGAAAGCGTCATCAGGGTCTCCATTGGCGGGGTCAGTCCACCGAAACGCCGCGCCTCAGCGGAACCAGCAGAGTTGGTCGCTGGTCGCCAGTAACTTGCCGGCGCGGCTCCAGTGGCGGGCGTGGCTGCCGGCTTGGCTTTGTTCGATCC
>CAZYGK010000310.1:0-2522 GCA_964647355.1 uncultured Flavobacteriaceae bacterium
TCGAACACGTCGACAAGATCGGCAAGCGCGTGATCGTGCTTGGCGGCGGCAATACCGCCATGGACTGTTGCCGGACGTCGCGCCGCTTGGGCGGTGACGACGTGAAGGTGGTCGTCCGCTCGGGGTTTGAGGAAATGAAGGCCTCGCCTTGGGAGAAGGAAGACTCCATGCGCGAGGGGATTCCGATCCACAACTTCCTCGTGCCGAAGGAGTTCAAGCACAAATCGGGCAAGCTAACCGGCGTTTTGTTCGAGAAGGTGAAGGCCGAATTCGACGCGAAGGGCAAGCGCAACCTTGTGCCGTCGGGCGAGCCGGACGTGCTGTTCGAATGCGACGACGTGCTGGTCGCCGTGGGGCAGGAGAATGCGTTCCCCTGGATCGAGCGCGACGCGGGCATCGAGTTCGACAAGTGGGGCATGCCGAAGGTCGATGAGGTGACGTACCAGTCGACCAATCCAAAGGTGTTCTTCGGGGGCGATGCGGCGTTCGGGCCGAAGAACATCATCTGGGCGGTCGCGCACGGGCACGGTGCTGCGGTGTCGATCGACAAGTTCGTGCAGGGTCAGAACGTCAACGACCGGCCGCCGCCGTTCGTCACCCTTGCCAGCCAGAAGATGGGCATTCACGAGTGGTCGTACGACAACGACATTGCGAACGACCTTCGTTACAAGGTGCCGCATCTGCCGAACGAAGTGGCGCTCAAGGACGTGAAGGCCGAGGTCGAACTCGGGTTCGACCGGGAGCTTGGTTACAAAGAAACTCAGCGCTGTCTGAACTGCGACGTGCAGACGGTGTTTTCGGCAAAGCTTTGCATCGAATGCGATGCGTGCGTGGATATCTGCCCGCTCGACTGCATTACGTTCACGGAGAATGGCGAAGAGAAGGATCTGCGCACGCGGCTCACCGCTCCCGCCAAGAACGCGACGCAGGATGTGTACATCGCCGATGGATTGAAAACCGGCCGCATCATGGCAAAGGACGAAGACCTTTGCTTGCATTGCGGCTTCTGCGCCGAGCGCTGCCCGACGGGCGCGTGGGATATGCAAAAATTCCTTCTTGAAACTGCACAGGCAGGCGAGAAATGCCAAAGCCGATAGAGGCGACGAACGACTTCGTCGTCAAATTCGCGAATACCAATGGCTCGGGATCGGCGAGCGCGAACGAGCTGTTTGCGCGCGCGGTTCTGCGTATGGGCGTGCCGATTGCGGTGCGCAACATCTTTCCGTCGAATATCCAGGGCCTGCCGACGTGGTACGAAGTGCGCGTCTCGGGTGAGGGGTGGATCGGGCGGCGGGGCGGCGTCGATCTCGCGGTCGCGATGAACGGACAGACCTGGGACAAGGATGTCAAGGAGCTCGAGCCCGGGGGCTATCTGGTCTACGACTCGACGAAGCCGATGCCGTTGTCGAAGTTCCGCAGCGACATCAACGTGATCGGCATCCCGCTGACCGAAATGGCGAACAGCCGGTACGATATCCCGCGCGACCGGCAACTTTTGAAGAACATGATTTATGTCGGCGCGGTCGGTGCGCTGCTCGACATGGATCACGACGAGATGGTCAAGCTCGTCGCCGAGCAGTATGCGGGCAAGGACCGGCTCATCAAGCCGAACGTCGAGGCGCTGGGCTTGGGCCGCGACTACGTCCGCGAACACTTGAAGGGCACCTGCAAACTTTCCGTGAAGCGGGCCGACAAAGTGGGCGACCGTATCTTCGTTGCGGGCAACGACGCGGCAGCGCTTGGTGCGGTCTATGGCGGGGCAACGGTTGCGGCTTGGTATCCGATCACGCCGTCGACGTCGGTGGCCGAGGCGTTTGCCGCGCATTGCAAGCGGCTTCGGATCGACCCGGAGACCAAGAAAAGCAACTTTGCGATCATCCAGTCGGAAGACGAGCTTTCGGCGATCGGCTCGGTGATCGGCGCGAGCTGGAACGGCGCGCGCGCCTTTACGGCTACGTCGGGCCCGGGCATTTCGCTGATGCAGGAGTTCTTGGGGCTCGCATATTCGGCGGAAATCCCGGCCGTCATTTTCGACATTCAGCGCGGCGGGCCGTCGACCGGCATGCCGACGCGCACGCAGCAGTCGGATTTGACCCTCTGCGCCTATTCCAGCCACGGCGACACGAAGCACGTGATGATCTTCCCGGAAGATCCGCACGAGGCGTTCGAGTTCGGGGCGCTGTCGTTCGACCTCGCCGAACGGCTGCAGACGCCGATCTTCGTGATGCTCGATCTCGACATCGGGATGAACGATTGGCTGGTGAAGCCGTTCAGGTGGGACGACGCCCGCAAGTACGATCGCGGCAAGCTCGTCTCTTACGAGGAGCTTGAGGCCGGCAAGGAGTTCTGGCGCTACATGGACGTCGACGGGGACGCGATCTGCTATCGCACGATCCCCGGCGTGCACCCGACGAAAGGCGCTTACTTCACGCGCGGCTCGTCGCGGAACAAATACGCGAAGTATTCCGAGGAAGGCTCCGACTACGTCGAGAACATGACGCGGCTGTTGCGCAAGTTCGAGA
>CAZYGK010000311.1:0-2505 GCA_964647355.1 uncultured Flavobacteriaceae bacterium
ACGACGGGTTCGCGTTCACGGCCGATACGCTCTACGCGACGGTGACGAACGACGGCGTGATTTCGGGAGGCGCGAACGGTGCGGTCGTCGAGGTCACGAACTTCAACGCTTCGGTCGCGAACAACGGGACGATTTCGGGCGGGACGAACGGGCTCGTGATGCTGCTTGCCGACGCGAGCGGCGGCTTCACGAATACGGGCGAGATTGCGGGCGAGAGCGGCACCGGCGTTTCGATCACGGCGACGAATTGGGGTTCGGCGGGAGCGCGGGCCGATATCGTCAACACGTCGAGCGGCACGATTACGGGCGGCGAGACCGGGTTCTATCTGAACGCCACGAACGTCTACGGCGACTTCAAGAACGAGGGCACGATCGTCGGCGGGGGAAGCGAGACCGGCGTGCACCTGATCGCCGAGCTGTTTGACGGCGATGTGATCAACGACGGGCTCACGCAGGCGGCGTCGAACGCGCTGCATCTGGAATTCGGGACGCTCACCGGCATCGTGCGGAACAACGGCACGATCGAGGCGACGAGTTTGCCGGGGACGGCGGTGCTGCTGGCGATCGGGAACGGGGCCACGTTCGAGAACGCGGGTTTGATCCTGGGCGACGCGCATTTCGCGGGCGCGGCGGCTTACGCGTTCGTCGGCGAGAGCGGCGGCGTCGAAGGCAGCCTGATCGGCGAAGGCGGCGAAGGCAACGACGACACGATCGCGGTGCGCGGGACGCACTACTTCGTGGGCGGCACGGCGAGCAATTTCGCGAGCTTCACGGTGGAAGACGGCGGCGCGGCCTTGATGGGCGCGCGCAGCGAAGGCGGCAGCAGCGCCGGCGGCTACGGCTTTGCCAACGTCGATCAGTTGACGGTGCAGAGCGGCGGTTTGCTCTATATCGACCGCTCGGCGGTGCTCGAAGTCGGCAGCTACAACCAGGAAGCCGGCGGCATTCTCGAGTTCTTCTTGGGCGCGCCATCGGGGTTCTCCGAATTGACCGGCGACGTGACGGCCGGCGAGGGCGATTACGGCCGCATTATCGTGCACGGCACCGCGACGTTGAACGGGACGGTGGCGGGCTTGCTCGATCCGCTGTTCGAGACGGCGAATGCGGACCTGACGTCGGTCGTCTACGAAGACGTGATCGTCGCCGACGGCGGCATCAACGGCGACTTCTCCGCGGTGGCGCTGATCGCGAACTCGTCGCTGTTCGAGATGAACTCGACCCTCGACGGCAACACGATCGACGTGACGGTGGCGCGGACCTCGCTTGGCGACATCAGCGACGTGCCGGGCGTGATCGTGAGCCTGGGCGGGCCGTTCGACGCGATGGTGAGCGACCGGTCGAACGGCGTGGGCTCGTCCTCGTGTGGGCTGGCGAGCCGGGCGGGCGGCGGCTGCTTCAACCGCTTCGCGCAGAACGACGCGACGCAGGTGATGACCGACGCCTCGCCGGAGGATCCGTTCGACTGGCTCAGGACCGGCGTGCGCGAGGTCGGCGAGACGGCGGTGTGGGGGCGCGGCATCGGCGCGTGGGGCGAGAGCGACGGCTGGGCCGGCAGCAAGGGCAGCAAGTTCGACCTCGTCGGCGCGATCGTGGGCGCGGACTATGTGTTCGACGCCGACCTGATGGCGGGCCTCGCCGCGCAGTGGACGACGACCGACGTCGACTTCAAGGGCAGGCCCGACAACGCGGCGGTCGAGAACTTCGAGTTCGGCGCCTATGCCTCGCTCGGCGACACGCGGCTTTATCTGAACGCGAACGCGAGCGCGATTTGGCACGACGTGACGGTGAAGCGCTTCTCGAACGGCGGCGGGCGGGCGACCGGCAAGTACGACGGCACGACGCTCTCGGCGTTTGTGGAGGGCGGCAAGATCTTCGAGACCGAGGAGGGCCTGCGGATCGGGCCGTTCCTGTCGCTCAGCCTGACGCATCTGGAGACCGACGCCTATCGCGAACGCGGCACGGGGCCGTTGCTGTTCGTGCGCGACTCGACGCTGGATTCGCTCAAGAGCACGGCCGGCGTGCGCCTCGGCTATCCGATCGAGCTCAAATCCGGCCGCAAGGTGGTGCCGGAGGTCAGGCTCGGCTGGACGCACGAGTTCATGGACACCCAGGCGTCGTTCCGCGCCAGCGTGATCGGGCAGAACGGGGCGCCGTCGGTGATCCTGGGCGAGAAGTTCGCGCGCGACACGGTGCAGCTCGGCACGGGGGTGACGGTGCCGCTCAGCGATGCGACGAACCTCTATCTCGACTACGACGCGGGGCTGAACCCGGATATCACGACGCACACGGTGTCGATCGGGTTCCGGACGCGCTGGTAAGCGGCATAGGTCGCGCCAATGCCCCCTGGGTGGCCGGGTCAAGCCCGGCCATGACGATCGAATTGAGTTGAGCGTTGGGAGTGTTCCAGGCGGTTGGATCGCTAACGAAGGTGGCGAGCCCCACCTTCGCAACGCGTCAGCCTGGGACCGCGGGCGGCCTCGCCCGCTCTTGCAACATGTCCACCGC
>CAZYGK010000312.1:0-2487 GCA_964647355.1 uncultured Flavobacteriaceae bacterium
TCGAGGTGGCCGTGCGCGTGGCCGGTTTCGCCTTCCGCCGTCGAGCGGAACACGGCGGCAACGTCGTTGTAGCCTTCGACGTCGGCCTTCTGCGCGAAATAAAGATAGCGCCGGTTCGCCTGGCTTTCGCCCGCGAATGCGGCCTTCAGATTGTCGAACGTCTTCGTACCTGCAAGCTTCGCCATCGATGTTCTCCTTCAAGGAACGCTACTTCAATCGGGCCGCAAACATAGCGCCCAGATTCTTCGAGTCAATAGATTGGAACAATTCTAAAGGCGAGGTTGAGAACGGCTCTCGAACCCTCGCCCATTCGTCAAGCCAAGTCGAAACGGTCCAAGTTCATGACCTTCGTCCAAGCCGCGACGAAGTCCTTCACGAACTTCTCCTTGGCGTCGTTCGAAGCATAAACTTCCGCGAGCGCACGCAACTGCGAGTGCGACCCGAAGATGAGATCAACGCGCGTGCCTGTCCACTTCACGGCCCCGGTTTTGCGATCGCGGCCCTCGTAGACGCCATCCGCCGCAGGTTTCCATTCCGCACCCATGTCGAGCAGGTTGACGAAGAAGTCGTTCGTCAACGTCTCGGGCCGCTTCGTGAAGACGCCATGCGGAGACTTCGCGACATTGGCCCCCAAGACCCGAAGCCCGCCGACAAGCACCGTCATCTCCGGCGCCGTCAGCGTCAGTAGATTCGCGCGGTCGACGAGCAGCGCCTCCGCCGGAAGCTTCTGCTTGCCCGCATAGTTGCGGAAACCATCGGCCTTGGGCTCAAGCACCGCAAATGATGCGATGTCCGTTTGCTCTTGTGTCGCATCCATGCGTCCCGGTTTGAACGGAACCTTGATGTCCGTCCCGCCCGCCTTCGCCGCCTTCTCGACGGCCGCGCAGCCGCCGAGCACGATCAAATCGGCAAGCGACACCTTCTTCGGGGCAGCGGAACCGTTGAAGTCCTTCTGAATGGCCTCAAGCGCGCTCAGCACTTTCTTGAGCTGAGCCGGGTGATTGACCTCCCAGTCCTTTTGCGGTGCAAGCCGGATGCGCGCGCCGTTCGCACCGCCACGCTTATCCGACCCGCGGAACGTCGAAGCCGACGCCCACGCCGTCGACACCAATTCCGAGATCGACAAACCCGAAGCCAAAATCTTCGCCTTAAGGTCCGCGATATCAGCGTCGTTCACCAGCGGATGGTTCACCGCAGGGATCGGATCCTGCCAAGCCAAATGTTCCTTCGGCACAAGCGGACCGAGGTAGCGCGCAACCGGCCCCATGTCGCGGTGCGTGAGCTTGAACCAAGCCCGCGCGAACGCGTCGGCAAACTGCTCCGGATGCGCGAGGAACCGGCGCGAAATCTTCTCATACGCCGGATCGAACCGAAGCGAGAGGTCCGTCGTCAGCATCGTCGGCACGTGCTTCTTCGCCGGATCGAACGCGTCGGGGATCGTGGCAGGCGCACCCTTCGCGACCCACTGTTTCGCGCCGGCCGGGCTCTTCGTCAGCTCCCATTCGAACTTGAACAGGTTCTCGAAGAAGTGGTTGCTCCACTTGGTCGGCGTCTGCGTCCAGGTCACTTCCGGACCGCCCGTAATCGCGTCCCGGCCCTTGCCCGACCCGTGACGGCTGACCCAGCCAAAGCCCTGCGCCTCGATCGGCGCCGCCTCCGGCTCAGGTCCGACGAGCGCCGCGTCGCCCGCGCCGTGCGCCTTGCCGAACGTGTGACCGCCCGCGATCAGCGCGACGGTTTCCTCGTCGTTCATCGCCATGCGCGCAAACGTCTCGCGGATGTCGCGCGCCGCGGCGAGCGGATCGGGATTGCCGTTCGGCCCTTCCGGATTGACGTAGATGAGACCCATCTGCACGGCGCCGAGCGGGTTCTCAAGTTCGCGGTTGCCGGTATAGCGCTCGTCCGCAAGCCACTTGTTCTCCGGACCCCAATAGACGCTCTCGTCCGGCTCCCAAACGTCGGCGCGCCCACCCGCGAACCCGAACGTCTTGAAGCCCATGGACTCCAGCGCAACGTTGCCGGCCAGGATCATGAGATCGGCCCACGAAATCTTAGCGCCGTATTTCTGCTTGATCGGCCAAAGCAAACGGCGCGCCTTGTCGAGGTTCGCGTTGTCCGGCCAGCTGTTCAGCGGCGCGAAGCGCTGCTGTCCTTCGCCGGCACCGCCGCGCCCGTCACCGACGCGATACGTGCCCGCGCTGTGCCAAGCCATACGAACGAAGAAGGGCCCGTAGTGCCCGAAGTCGGCGGGCCACCATTCTTGGCTGTCGGTCATCAATGCATGCAAATCTTTGACGACCGCGTTGAGGTCGAGCGACTTGAATTCTTTCGCATAGTCGAACGCCTCGCCCATCGGGTCCGACTTGGGCGAGTGCTGATGCAGAATCTTCAGATTGAGCTGATTGGGCCACCAGTGGGCATTGGCGTGGGCGCCGGCCGTCGTGGGCCTGGCGCCGGACATGGGACACTTGGATTCCTGGGACATGG
>CAZYGK010000313.1:0-2485 GCA_964647355.1 uncultured Flavobacteriaceae bacterium
TCCGGTCCGCCTCCGGCAAATCGCGCTCCGTAAGCGGGCGAATATCGATGCTCATTGTCATGGCTCCCAATCAATCCCCACTGCGCGGCTTCATCGCCGCTTCGATCAGCGCGCGGATCATCCAGCGCCGGACTTTGCGCGCTTCCGCGTCGTCGATCTGCAGCACGTCCTTGAACGCAACCATGGATTCCGTGCCGATCACAACTCCCAACGCCTTGGTCAGCGTATCGAGCGCAGCCGGCTTGAATTTTCCACGCGCAGGTTTCAGCGCCGCTTCGATCAAAGGCGTCCGCCGGTTTTGCCGCACGGGCGCCGCATCGCCGCCTTTGAGCGGCAGCTGCACCGAATGCGCCAGCATCATGCGCAGCGCCGTTTCGTTCGAAGCGATCACGTCTTGAATTGCGGCATCCACGCGCTCGACGCGCTGCACGGGATCGTCCGGCGAGCCTGAGCGGAACAACGCGTCCGGCTCCGGCATCGCGACATCAAGTGGCGCTTCGGCAAGGAGAGCTTCCACGTTCGGAAAATAGCGATAGGCCGTCGCGCGCGACACGAGGGCCGCCTCCGCCACTTCGTCGAGCGTCGGCGAGCGTCCTTCCTTCATCAGCCGTGCCGCGGCTTGCAGAAGATCCTTGCGCGTGCGCCGGCGTTGATTCTCGCGTGCGGGAGTTTCGTTCGTTGCCATAAGGGGCCCGCTAGTTCTGCGGCAGCTGGCGCTGGATCGCAGCCAAGTCGATCCACACGTTCTCGCGTGCGATCGCCCCGTCCTTCGCGAACTCGATGACGTGCAGCAACCGGAACTCCAGCGGCCGGTCGCGCCCTTCGAGTCCGAACGGCCTACCCGGCGCCTTCCCGCGCCAAACCGACTCGTCGACCAGGAAGTCTTCGCCGTAGAGGCGCTTCAGGCAGGTCACCTTGCCGTCGCTCAGATCCGCAAACAGCGCTTCGTAGAACGGGCGAGCCCCGTCGCGGCCGTGTGCCGGTCCGCTCGGCCAGCCGACGATGTCGTGCTCCACGTCCGGCGCGAGCGTCGCCAAAACGCCGGCGACGTCGTCCCGCGCTTCGAAGCCGAAATGTTCGTCGATCTTACTGTCCATCATCGTACGTGTCAGAGTCATGGCGCGTCCCTCATGCGATGAGAAGAACATAATGAGACAAGCGTCTCATGTCAATACCGCCGTGTCATGATGCGCGCACGTCCGTCCCGTGAGGCAATCGGCCCAGTGGCCTTTACGCCGTCGGAGTTCTATTATTGTTCCTTAAGTTGACAGCGCCGCCGCCAGATCGCCGACCTAACGCTTCCCGAACGGATAAGAACGCCAAAATAACGCTTACATAACGGCAAAATCCGCGGATTTGAGCCAAGATAACGCATATAACGGATTCGATTTTGCATTCATGACCAAGACGCTTCTCCTCCTCCCCGGCGACGGCATCGGCCCCGAAGTGGTGGCTGAGGTCGAACGCCTGATCGCCTGGTTCAACGCCAAGGCAGGCACGAAGTTCGAGACCGACCGCGACCTCGTCGGCGGCGCCGCCTACGACAAGCACGGCGTCCCGGTCACCGAATCCGCGATGAAAAAGGCGCTCGAAGCCGACGCCGTCCTGTTCGGCGCGGTCGGCGGCCCGAAATACGCCAGCGTGCCCTACGACAAGCGCCCGGAAGCCGCACTGCTCCGCCTGCGCAAGGATTTGGGCCTGTTCGCGAACCTGCGCCCCGCGCTCTGCTTCGACGCGTTGAAGGAATCCTCGACGCTGAAGCCTGAGATCGTCGCCGGTCTCGACATCATGATCGTGCGCGAACTCACGGGCGGCGTCTATTTCGGCGAACCGCGCGGCATCACCAATTTGCCGAACGGCGAACGCCGCGGCGTCGACACGCAAGTTTACGACACGCACGAAATCCACCGCATCGCGCGCGTCGCGTTCGAACTCGCGCGCCTGCGCAAGAACAAAGTGGCCTCCGCCGAGAAGCACAACGTGATGACGTCGGGCCTGCTCTGGAAGGAGGAGGTCACGAAACTCCACGCCGCCGAATACAAGGACGTCGAACTGACCCACATCCTTGCCGACAATTGCGCCATGCAGCTCGTGCGCAATCCGAAGCAGTTCGACGTGATCGTCACCGACAATCTGTTCGGCGACATCCTGTCGGACGAAGCCGCACAGCTGACGGGCTCGATCGGCATGCTGCCGTCGGCTTCGTTGGGTGCCCGCGACGCAAGCGGCAAACAGCGCGCCCTTTACGAGCCGATCCACGGCTCCGCCCCGGACATCGCGGGCCAGGACAAGGCGAACCCGATCGCCGCGATCCTCTCCTTCGCGATGTGCCTGCGCTATTCTTTCGCCATGAAAAAGGAAGCCGACCTCGTCGAACGCGCGGTCTCGGCCGTCCTCGACCAAGGCATCCGCACCGGCGACATCATGCAACCCGGCAAACGCCTCGTCGGCACCAAAGATATGGGCTCGGCGATCCTGGCCAGCC
>CAZYGK010000314.1:0-2478 GCA_964647355.1 uncultured Flavobacteriaceae bacterium
GGGCCGCCGCCGCCGTGCGGCGTCGAGAACGTCTTGTGCAGGTTGATGTGCATCGCGTCGATGCCGAGGTCGCCGGGGCGCACGCGGCCGACGATGGCGTTGAAGTTCGCGCCGTCGCAATAGAAGTAGGCGCCCGCCTTGTGCACGGCGTCGGCGATTTCGATCATGTCGTTTTCGAATAGCCCGCAGGTGTTCGGGTTCGTGAGCATGATCGCGGCTACGTTGGGGCCGAGCTTTGCTTTCAAGGCAGCGACGTCGACGCGGCCGCGTTCGTTCGCGGGGATCGCTTCGACCGTGTAGCCGACGAGAGCGGCGGTCGCCGGGTTCGTGCCGTGCGCGGATTCCGGCACCAGCACGACCGTGCGATGGGCCTCACCCTTCGCGTGGTGCGCGGCGCGGATCGCCATCAGGCCGCAGGTTTCGCCGTGGGCGCCCGCCTTCGGGCTCATCGCGACCGCGGGCATGTTCGTGAGCAACTTCAGCCAATGCGCGAGGTGGTCGATGAGGCCCAGCGCGCCTTGGATCGTCGAGATCGGCTGCAGCGGGTGGATGTCGGCGAAGCCGGGCAAGCGCGCCATCTTCTCGTTCAGGCGCGGGTTGTGCTTCATCGTGCACGAACCCAGCGGGTAGAGGCCGTAGTCGATCGCGTAGTTCTTGCGGCTGAGGCGCACGAAGTGGCGGACGACTTCGGGCTCGGAGAGGCCGGGCAGACCGATCGCGCCGCGGCGGCGCAGGCCCCCTAAGCGATCGTGCTTCAGTTCCGGTTCCGGCAGATCGACGCCGCAGGCGCCGGGGCGGCCGGTTTCGAAGATCAGCTTCACTTCGCGGTCGAGACCGCGGTGGCCGGAGATCGTGGGCAGTTCGTCGCCCGCCTTCGCAGTACCCGTGGTCGGGCGGCCTTGCTTGTTCATCATGAGAGCACCTTCGAGAGGCCAGCGACGAGCGCGTCGATGTCGGCCGGTGTGGTCGTTTCGGTGACGGCGACGAGGAGCAGGTTTTGCGCCGCCTTGTCGTGCGGTTTCAGGCGCGAGACGGGAACGCCGGCGATGATGTGTTCTTTCGCCAACTGGTCGACGATCGGCGCGGCCGGTTTGGCGAGCTTCAGCGTGAACTCGTTGAAGAATGTCGGCGTCATCAGTTCGACGCCTTTGACCTTCGCGAGCTTGTCGGCGGCTTGCACGGCACGATCGTGGTTCAGCGCCGCGAGTTTGCGGAAGCCGTCTTCGCCCAACAGAGCCATGTGGATCGTGAAGGCGAGGCAGCAGAGCCCTGAGTTCGTGCAGATGTTCGACGTCGCCTTTTCGCGGCGGATGTGCTGTTCGCGGGTCGACAGCGTCAGCACGAAGCCACGATTACCTTGCGCGTCGACCGTTTCGCCACAGAGGCGGCCGGGCATTTGGCGCACGAACTTTTGGCGCGTCGCAAAGAGGCCGACATAGGGGCCGCCGAAGTTCAGCGGGTTGCCGATCGACTGGCCTTCGGCCACGACGATGTCCGCGCCCATCTCGCCGGGCGGCGTAATCGCGCCGAGCGAGACGACTTCGGTGACGACGGCGATCAGCAGCGCGCCTTTGGCGTGCGCGGCGTCGGATAGCGGAGTGATATCGCGGATCGCGCCATAGAAGTCGGGGTTTTGCACGACGAAGCAGGCCGTTTTGTCATCGAGTACCGCTTCGTTGCCTTCGACGATGTCGAGACCCGCCGCTTCGGCGGTCGTGCGGACGGTCTCGGCGTAGTGCGGGTGCAGGTTCGGCGAGAGGACAATGCGCTTCCTGTTCGTGACGCGCGCGGCCATCAGCACGGCCTCTGCCGTGCCGGTCGAGCCGTCGTACATACTGGCGTTCGCGACTTCCATGCCGGTCAGCATCGCGACCTGGGTTTGGAACTCGAACAAATATTGCAGCGTGCCTTGCGCGATCTCGGGCTGATACGGCGTGTAGGAGGTCAGGAACTCGGAGCGCTGAATTAGGTGATCGACCGTTGCAGGCACGTGGTGACGGTACGCGCCGGCGCCGCAGAAGAACGGCACGCTGCCGGCCGACACGTTGCGTGCGGCGAGCTTGCCCATCTGGCGTTCGACTTCGAGTTCGCCCGCGTGCATCGGCAGATCGACGAGCGTCGTGAGATACGCCGCGCGGGGAACGTCGCGGTAGAGGTCGTCGATCGACTTCGCGCCGACGACGCTCAGCATCGCTTTGCGGTCGGCAGTCGTGAGCGGCAGGTAACGCATCAGAGCCCCTTTACGTAGTCGTTGTATTCGGCCTCGCTCATAAGGCCGTTCAGGTCGGCCGCGTTCTTGACCTTGAGCTTCATGAACCAGCCCGCGCCCGTCGGTTCGGCGTTGACCTTAGCCGGCTCGTCGGTGAGCGCGGCGTTCACTTCGACGACTTCGCCGGAGATCGGGGCGTAGACTTCGCTCGCCGCTTTCACGCTTTCGACGACGGCGGCGTCGCCGCCCTTCTCGACCGCTTTGCCGAT
>CAZYGK010000315.1:0-2468 GCA_964647355.1 uncultured Flavobacteriaceae bacterium
CTGACCTGCGACGGCAGCGTCGCGTCGGCGACGAGGCCCGAGCAGGCGTCGAAGCGAGGGCCGGTTTCAAGGCTGAGATCGGCGCACACGGTCGCGTCGCGCGCGGGGTCCGCGGACGACGCGGGCGCCAACGCCGACAACACCAACGCCGTTGTCAGACCGAACACTTTCATCCGGTTGCGAGTACACCAGTTCGCCGGATGCGCCAAGAACGTAGAACGCGCATTAACGTTGACCGGTCGGAGTACCGCGCGAGAGAACTGTCACATCCGGCGGGCGAGTGCGGAGTCGATGCGGACGAGCAGATCGTTCCACGCCGCGTCGATGTCGTTTGTCCACGCGGCGCCCAGCATCTCGGCAAACGTGTCGCGAATGGTTGCGTAGAACGCCGCGAACACTTCGCGCGGCACGCCCAGGTTCTCGTGATTGACGATCTCGGCGCGCATGAGGTTGCCGCCGTAGGCGTCGCGGTCGGCGAAGTCGATGAGCGCGGTCAACGCTTCGGTCAGCATGTTGCCACGCACGCCACCGCTCGTGTCGCGAACGAACAGCGCTTCCATCTCCGGGTGGCTTGCAAACAGGCGGGCATAGACAAGCGGCGCAGGGTCGCCCTTCTCCGCAACCAGTTCGAGGCTCTGTGTGATTAATGCCGTATCCACCGCGAGACCGCCTTGACGCTCTTCCAAGGCCTTGTTATCAGCCCGCCATGATGCTGCCTATGTCGAAGCGCACGATGAAAACGAAGACGCCCTTGTCCCGGGCGGCTTTGGAACGTGCGCGCGAGACCTAAGCGCTAAGTTTCCAAGGCCCCGCCGGGACAACCGACGGGGGCCCACAGCATCGGCGCCCGTCTCCGGCAAACACGAGAGAGACCGATGTCCGTTTCCGAACTAGCCTCCCGCAATGGCCGCCGCGTGCTGCCGCCCTCGCCGTCCGTCGCCGTCGTCGGCGCCACGGGCGCGGTGGGCGTCGAGCTCGTGAAGTGCCTGGAGGCGCGGAAGTTCCCGCTGTCGCGGTTGAAGCTGCTCGCCTCGCCACGGTCGGCTGGCAAGAGCATCGGATTTCAAGGGCGCGAGGTTACGATCGACGCGCTCGATGCGGTCAGCCTCGACGACGTGGATATCGCGCTGTTCGCGGCAGGAAGCTCGATCTCGAAGGACTTCGCCAAGCCCGCGCGCCGACGCACCGTCGTCGTCGACAATTCGTCTGCGTTCCGGATGGACGATGACGTGCCCCTGGTCGTGCCGGAGATCAACGGCGCCGACGCGTTCG
This sequence comes from uncultured Flavobacteriaceae bacterium, assembly GCA_964647355.1. Taxonomy (GTDB): domain Bacteria; phylum Pseudomonadota; class Alphaproteobacteria; order Micropepsales; family Micropepsaceae; genus SZUA-430. The sequence goes on from CAZYGK010000315.1 coordinate 1,273, forward strand.
CGCACACCGGGATCATCGCGAACCCGAACTGCACCGCCGTCATCTCGGCGATGGCGCTCTATCCCTTGCACAAGGCGAACCCGATCCAGCGCGTGATCGCCTCGACCTATCAGGCGGCGTCTGGCGCCGGCGCGGCCGCGATGGAGGAGCTTCGCGTCTCGACGGAGGCGGCCCTTGCGGGCAAGCCGTACGAGCCGAAGGTTCTGCCCCACCCTTACGCCTTCAACGTGTTCAGCCATAACGACAAGGTCGATGTCGAGAGCGGCTATAACGGCGAAGAGATCAAGGCCGCGCGCGAGTTGCGCAAGATCATGCACATTCCCGATCTACGCGTGGGGATTACCTGCGTGCGCGTACCGGTGATGCGGGCGCACACGATTTCGATGAGCGTCGAGTTCGAGCGGCCGATGCGCCACGAGGAGGCGCGCGAGATTCTGTCCGGTGCGCCGGGCGTGCGCGTGGTGGACGACCGGGCGCGCAACTATTTCCCCATGCCGCGCGACGCGTCAGGCAAAGACGAGGTGCTCGCCGGCCGCTTCCGCCCGGACTTGAGCGACCCCACGGGCAAGTCGCTGATGCTGCTGGTTGCGGGCGATCAGCTGCTGAAGGGCGCGGCACTCAACGCGGTGCAGATCGCGGAGCTGTTGCTGAAGCATTAGCGCACAAGCGCAGTCTGGAAGCGCGGGCGTCCCGCCCGCTCTTGTCAGATTCTCCAATGCTGCAGTGTTTGGGAGGTTGCCAAGAGCGGGCGAGACGCCCGCGCTCCCAGACTGTGTTCGTGCTATAATCCGCGCATGAGCGACGAGCCGGTACGGCGGCGGGATTGGTTGGCGACGGCGGCGTTCGGCATGGCCGGGGTCGGCGGGCTGTTCGCGTTGTGGCCGTTCGTGGCGGCATTGGGACCGGCCGCGGACACCCGAGCGCGGCGTGTGACGTTCGACACGAAGCTCCTGGATGGCACGAAGCGCGTTCTGCTTGCTGTCGAAAACAGACCAATCGCCGTTTTCCGTCGAAGCGGCGACGAACTTGCTTCTCTACGTGCTGCCTGGGATAGCGCGAATGCTCCCGGCGGCCAGCCGTTTCGCAGTGCGTCGCCACGCGACCCTGCGTTGGCGATGAATTGGCACCGGTCGCTTCGCCCGGACATTATGATCTTCGACGCGATGTGTACGTGGGGCGACTGCGTGCTTTCCGAG
>CAZYGK010000316.1:0-2450 GCA_964647355.1 uncultured Flavobacteriaceae bacterium
CGCGCCATCGACAACGCGATCGCCCGCCTGCGCCGCAAGATCGAGCAAGACCCCGGCGCACCGAAGATCATCCGCACCGTCTACGGCGGCGGCTACGTCTTCGTGGCCGAGCCGGTCGGCGCATGAGGAGCCGGCGCATACCCCTCTGGCTCGAACTCTCCGCGGCGGTGCTGCTCGCGCTCATTGCCTCGAACGCCGTTACGTTTGCGATTGCGGAGTACCAGCGTGCCGCCGAAATCAGAGCGGAACGCCTCAGCGCGATGGAGAGCCGCTTGGCCGCGCTGATGGGCCTCCTGGTCCGCCTGCCGGCAAGCGAGCATGCGCCGCTGTTCAAGGTCGCGTCCGTGCGCCGCGAGCGCGTCTCGACAAGCGATATCCCGCGCGTCGCCGCCAACGCAGACCGCGACACCGCGGCCGAGGCGAGGCTGAAGGCAGCCCTCGGCGCCCTCGCGACCGGCGACGTTCGCGTCGCTAAACGCGGCGCGCCGGACGTTCTTCCCTTCATGCCGAAGAAGCGCACAGGCATCGAACGTCTGAGCGTTGCCATCGCGTTGCCGCACGATCGCTGGCTCAATGCCGAATTCTTCTGGCCGGAAGGCGCAAACCTGCTGCCGGGATTGCTGCTCTCCGCCGCCGTCGCCTCTCTCGCGCTGTTGATCGTTGCGATCTGGCTCGCCTATCGCTTCTCGCGCCCGCTGCAGCGCCTGTCCGAGGCCTCGGCTCGCATGGCTCAAGGCCAAGCGGTCGCGCCGATCCCGGAAAGCGGCCCGCACGTTCTGCAGTCCGCCGCCCAATCCTTCAACGCCATGTCGCGCCGCCTGATGGCGATGCTCGAGAACCAGCGCACGTTGCTGGGCTCCATCGCCCACGATCTGCGCACGCCGATCACGTCGCTGAAGCTCAAGTCCGAGTTCATCGACGACCCGAGCGTAAGGCAGGGCATGCAAGCAAGCCTCGACGAACTTCAGGCGATGACCGAAGCCGCGCTCGACGCCGCCCGCACGGGCCTCGGCGAGGAGCCGTTGCGCGAGGTCGATGTCGCGGCCCTTGTCGAAAGCGTTTGCGCCGATCTCACCGACATCGGCAGCGACGTCACCTTCGCGCACACGAACGCCGTCAGCGCCCGTTGCCGCCCGAACGAACTCAAGCGCGCCGCCCGTAACGTGATCGAAAACGCCGTAAAGTACGGCACCCGCGCGAAGGTCTCCGTTGTGCAGGCGAACGACCGCGTCGCCATCCAAGTCGACGACGAGGGCCCGGGGTTGGCCCCGGGCACTGCGGACCAGCTGTTCGAACCCTTTGTGCGCGGCGACACGGCGCAAGGGAAGGGCGGCTTGGGCCTCGGCCTGACGCTCGCCCGCGCGGTCGCCCGCGCTCACAACGGCGATCTCACGCTCGCCAACCGCGACGGCGGCGGCGCAAGAGCGGTCCTGACGATCAGCCCGCTCGCGGCGGCAGCGGAATGAATCCCGATGTCCGGCGGATGTAGTCCTCATACCCGGGTTTCGACCGCGTGAGGTGACCCTCGACAGTCGGCACGCCCGAAAGGCTTGTCAGCAGATAGGTCATCAGCACCGGTCCGGGCAGCGCCCAAAGTCCAAACCCGGCCTCCGCCGCGATCAACCAAAGCCCCCACCACACGCACGCATCGCCGAAGTAATTCGGATGCCGCGTGTACCGCCAGAGCCCGCTGTCGAGAACCTTGCCCGCATTCGCAGGGTCGGCACGGAAGCGCACAAGCTGCCAGTCGCCGATCGTCTCGAACACGATGCCGGTGACGCTGAGTACGATACCGCACCACGCAAGTGCGCCGAGCGAAGGCACCGTCCCCATTGCGCCGAACTGCACCGGCAGACTGACGATCCACTGCAACGGCGCCTGCAGCGCGAACACCATCACGAGCGCGGCCCACGCAAAGCTCCACCCACGCCGCGCCTGTGCCTTCCCCAAGATCGCGGCATAGCGCCGGTCCACACCATGCGACCGCCAACGCCACAGCAAATAGCCGCCGAGCCGCAAGCCCCAAATCGTGCAGAGCCACACGAGCGCCGTCGCGTGCGGCGACCCCGGCGCATTCATGTAACTCACCCAAGCCGTGACCACGAGCCCAAGCGCCCACCAGCTGTCGATGAAGCTGACGTCATTCAGCCGCAGCGACACAAGCCAAAGTGCGAGAAAGCAAAGCGCCGTGACGCCGGCATTGACGACAAGAAGAGCCGCAATTTCCATGCTCTAGGCCGTAATCCTAACCGGCACCTCGGTGAACCCGTGCACGAAGTTGTTGCGCGTTCGCACCGGCTCGCCCACAAGCTCGATCCGCTTGAACCGCTTCAAGATCTCCTCCCAGATGATCTTGAGCTGCATCTCGGCGACGCGGTTGCCCATGCAGCGGTGGATGCCGAAGCCGAACGAGATGTGATGCCGCGGATTGGCGCGGTCGATGATGAACT
>CAZYGK010000317.1:0-2439 GCA_964647355.1 uncultured Flavobacteriaceae bacterium
CTGCCCCGTCCCTGCCCAAGGGTTTTCCCGCCATGCCGATTGCGCAGGCGCATGCGATGCTTGTTGGCGCGCCGGCCTCGCCCTTCGAGATCGAGGAGAAGGTGATACGGGGCGTCAAGATCAAGACGTGGAAGAATGCGCCCGCGTCGCTTGCGGTTGTGTTCGAGGCGAGCCGTCCGTTCGCTGCACGCGACTACATGGTCTTGGACGACGATCGCGTCACGTTCGATGCGCACCGCCGGGCGGTGTCGCAGCTGGCGAAGCGGCTGGTTGCCGACGGCGTCAAGAAAGGCGACCGGGTCGCCATCATCATGCGCAATCTGCCGGAGTGGTCGGTCGCGTTTTGGGCGGCCATTCTGGCGGGCGCGATCGTGACGCCGTTGAACGCGTGGTGGACGGGTGCGGAACTCGAATACGGCTTGCAGGATTCCGGCACGTCGGTCGCGCTGATCGATGCGGAGCGGTGGGAGCGCGTGCGCGAGCATGCCGACGCCTGCCCCGACTTGAAGCGGATTTATGTATGCCGGTCGTATGAGGAGATCGCCGATCCGCGCGTGAAGAAACTGGAGGACGTGATCGGCGTTCCGAACGCGTGGGCGAAGCTCGACGAGGTTGCGCTGCCGAACGTGGTGCTGGAACCCGACGACGACGCGACGATTTTCTATACGTCCGGAACGACGGGCAAGCCGAAGGGTGCGGTGATCACGCACCGGAACATCGTGTCGAACTTCATCAACGCGATGTGCGCACAGGCGCGGTCCTTCTTGAGGCGCGGCGAGGCCCTGCCCGTGCCCGATCCCACGGTGCAGAAAGCGAGCCTGATTTCGGTGCCGTTCTTCCATGCGACGGGGTGCTTTGCCGTCATGATACCTGCGGTATTCGGCGGCTCGAAACTCGTGATGCAGCGGCGGTGGAATGCCGACCAAGCGTTGGAACTCATTCAGCGCGAGAAGATCACCAGCGCCGGCGGCGTGCCCACGATCGCCTGGCAGATCATCGAGCATCCGCGCTTTCACGAGTTCGATTTGTCGTCGCTCGAGACGGTGTCCTATGGCGGTGCGCCGTCGGCGCCGGAACTCGTGCGGCGCCTGCGCGAGCGTTTGCCGCAAATCAAGACGGGCCAAGGCTGGGGGATGACGGAAACCTCCGCCACGGCGACGAGCAATTTCGGCGAGGACTACGAGCGCAAGCCGTCGAGCTGCGGCGTGCCTTCGCCCACGGGCGAGGTGAAGATCGTTTCGCTCGAGGGTAAGGACCTGCCCGTCGGCGAAGTCGGCGAGCTTTGGTATCGCGGGCCGATCGTCGTGCGTTGCTATTGGAACAAACCGCAGGCGACGGCGGAGACGTTCGTGGACGGCTGGGTGAAGACGGGCGACCTTGCGAAGGTGGACGAGGAAGGCTTCGTCTATATCGTCGACCGGGCGAAGGACATGTTGATCCGTGGCGGCGAGAACATCTACTGCGTCGAGGTCGAGAACGCGCTCTACGATCACCCGTCGGTGATGGACGCAGCTGTGATCGGTATTCCGCACCGCACTTTGGGTGAAGAGCCTGCCGCGGCCGTGCATCTGAAACCCGGCATGAAGGCGAGCGAGGAAGAGTTGCGGCACTTCGTGTCGCAGAAGCTCGCCGCGTTCAAGGTGCCGGTGAAGATCCTGTTCCTGCCCGAGACGCTGCCGCGCAACGCGAACGGCAAGATCATGAAGAAGGATCTCAAAGGGCTGTTCGGCGCATGAGCTTGCTCTCTTGGCGTATCGGCGACGTGAAGATCACGAAGATCGTCGAAATCGAGTCCACGGGCAGTACGAAGTTCATCCTGCCGCAGGCGACGCGCGAGGAAGCGCTGAAGATCCAGTGGTTGGCGCCGCACTTCATGAACGAAGAGGGGCGCCTCAAGATGAGCATTCATGCGCTCGTCATCGAGACGCCGTCGCGGCGGATGATCGTGGACACCTGCCTCGGCAACGACAAGCAGGGACGCGGCGTACCGTGGTGGAACAACCTGCAAGGGCCGTTCTTGCGCGATCTTGCCGCCGCCGGGTTTTCGCAGGAGTCGATCGACACGGTGATGTGCACGCATATGCACGTCGATCACGTCGGTTGGAACACGATGCTTGTCGACGGCAAATGGGTACCGACGTTTCCGAAGGCACGCTACCTGATGGGCCGCGTCGAGTTCGAGCACTGGCGCGATCAGACCGCGCAGCCGGAGCAGCAGTCGGTGTTCGCGGACTCCGTGCAACCGGTGTTCGACGCGGGGCTCGTCGATCTGGTCGAGATCGACCATAAGGTTTGCGACGAGGTTAGTTTCGTGCCCACGCTCGGGCATACGCCAGGTCACGTGAGTATTCGCATCGCGTCGAAGGGTGCGGAAGCGCTGATCACCGGCGACTTCATCCATCATCCGTGCCAGTTCGCGCATCCGGAATGGGCGTCGAG
>CAZYGK010000318.1:0-2425 GCA_964647355.1 uncultured Flavobacteriaceae bacterium
TCGCGGTACTGCGCGAGGTCGGACTTCATCGTACCGGCGACTTGCTTCATCGCCTTGATCTGAGCGGACGAACCCACGCGCGAGACCGAGATGCCGACGTTCACCGCGGGACGAATGCCCTGATAGAACAATTCGGTTTCAAGGAAGATCTGGCCGTCGGTGATCGAAATGACGTTCGTCGGAATGTAGGCCGACACGTCGTTCGCTTGCGTTTCGATGACGGGGAGCGCGGTCAGCGAGCCGCCCTTGTTCGCGTCGTTCAACTTCGCGGCGCGCTCGAGCAAACGGGAGTGGAGATAGAACACGTCGCCCGGGTAAGCTTCGCGGCCCGGCGGGCGGCGGAGCAAGAGCGACATCTGACGGTAGGCGACGGCCTGCTTCGACAAGTCGTCATAGATGATGACGGCGTGCATGCCGTTGTCGCGGAAATATTCACCGAACGTGCAGCCGGCGAACGGCGCCAGGAACTGCAGCGGGGCCGGGTCCGAGGCGGTCGCGGCGACCACGGTCGTGTATTCCATCGCGCCGAATTGCTCGAGCGTCTTCACAATCTGGGCGACCGTCGAGCGCTTTTGGCCGATCGCGACGTAGATGCAGTAGAGCTTTTGTTTCTCGTCGCCGGTCGCGTTGACCGATTTCTGATTGATGATCGTGTCGAGCGCGATCGCGGTCTTGCCGGTTTGGCGGTCGCCGATGATCAGCTCGCGCTGGCCGCGACCGACGGGGATGAGCGAGTCCACCGACTTCAGGCCGGTCTGCATCGGTTCGTGCACCGAGCGGCGCGGAATGATGCCGGGGGCTTTCACGTCCACGCGGCGGCGTTCGGTCGATTGGATCGGGCCTTTGCCGTCGAGCGGGTTGCCGAGCGGATCGACGACGCGGCCGAGCAAGCCCTTGCCCACCGGCACGTCCACGATCGAGCCCGTGCGCTTGACGGTGTCGCCTTCTTTAATGTCGCGGTCGTTGCCGAAGATCACGACGCCGACGTTGTCGGTTTCGAGGTTCAGCGCCATGCCCTTAATGCCGCCGGGGAACTCCACCATCTCGCCGGCCTGAACCTTGTCGAGGCCGTGGATGCGCGCGATGCCGTCGCCGACGGACAACACTTGGCCGATCTCCGAAACTTCGGCTTCGGCGCCGAAGTTCTTGATCTGGCTTTTCAGGATCGCGGAGATTTCTGCGGCTTGGATATCCATGTCTTTATGCGCCTCTCATCGCGCGTTCGAGACGCACGAGTTTCGATTTGAGTGTTGAGTCGATTTGGCGCGAACCGACCTTGACGATCAGTCCGCCGAGAAGTGTTGGATCGACGCGCTCGGTCAAGCGCATCTCGCGCTTCATCGCGTCTTTCAGCGTGCCCATGAGGGCGGTGCGCTGCTCGGGCTTGAGGGCTTGCGCGCTCGTCACCTCGGCCGTCATCTCACCGCGCTGATGAGCGACGAGCTTGTCGAAGGCCGCGACGATGCCGGTCAGCGCGAACAGTCGGCGCTTTTGCGCAAGCAAGCCGACGAAGTTCTTTGTGAGCGCGTTCACATTCAAGCGCGCCAGCACCGCGTCCATAGCCTTGCCCTGTTCCTCACGCGAGAAGATGGGCGAGCGGACGAGACGGGCAAGGTCGGGGCTGCCGTCGATGAGCGCCTTCAAGCGCGACAGATCGGACGCGATTGCGTCGAGCGCTTTCGCTTCGGTTGCGAGTTCAAACAAAGCGGTCGCATACCGGCCCGCCAGACCCGCAACGGAAACGTTTTCGCTTGCCACGATGGAGGCTCCAAAACGAGTGTTGCCCAAGCCTTCGGACGCCCAGGGCAGGCGAGGCTTAAGCCGTTGAATTTGCGACTATTTTTGCGTTTGGGATGAGCGCGAAATCCACCCCCGGCGACGCCGCGGGCGGGGTCTACCATGGGGCCCATTGCGGCGCAACATGGCGGATTTGCGCGACTTTGACGCGGGGCGGGCGGCAGGTCAGGTTGCGCCCGACGAGGAGCGGTTATCCATGGACCTTTCGAAGATTACGCCGGGGCGCAATCCGCCCAAAGATTTGCATGCGCTGATCGAGATTCCCTACGGCGGCGTGCCGGTGAAGTACGAAATGGACAAGGCGTCGGGGACGCTGTTCGTGGACCGCTTCCTCCACACCGCGATGTACTACCCTGGAAACTACGGGTTCATTCCGCACACGCTTTCGCTCGACGGCGACCCGATCGACGTGCTGGTCATCGCGCCGGTGCCGGTGGTTGCCGGCGCGGTTATACGCTGCCGGCCGGTCGGGGCGCTGATCATGACGGATCAAGCGGGGGAGGATGAGAAGATCCTCGCAGTGCCGGTCGATGCGTTGCATCCGTTCTATGCGGGCGTGCAATCGTACCGCGACCTGCCGCCGATCTTGCGCGATCAGACGGCGCACTTCTTCGAGCACTACAAGGAT
>CAZYGK010000319.1:0-2420 GCA_964647355.1 uncultured Flavobacteriaceae bacterium
ACGCTGCTTGCGCACCGCGGGCTGGCGCAAACCTACCACCGCGAGGACCTCGACAACGAAACCTGCACGGCGACGCGCATCGACCCGCCCGCGCATCCCTATCTTGAGAACACGCTCCCCTCGATGCAGGCGGCGTTCGATGCGGGCGCCGACATCGTCGAGTTCGACATTCACCCGACCACCGACGGTCATTTCGCCGTGTTCCACGATTGGACGATCGATTGCCGTACGGAAGGCAAAGGCGTCACGCGCGAACAGGCGATGAGCTACCTGAAGACGCTCGACATTGGCTACGGCTACACGGCCGACGGCGGCAAGACGTTCCCGTTCCGCGGCAAAGGTGTGGGTCTCATGCCCACGATGAACGAGGTGCTGGCCGCCTTTCCCGACCGGCGCTTTCTCATCAACATCAAGAGCAACGACCCAGACGAGGGCGAGCTGCTCGCGGACCGCCTGCTTAAGCTGGCGCCGGAGCGGCTCGGCCAGTTGATGGCCTATGGCGGCGATGCACCGATCGCGCGCCTGCGGGCCCGGATACCGACGTTCCGTGCAATGTCGCGCAAGACGCTGATGGCGTGCGGCACGAACTACCTCGCCTATGGCTGGAGCGGGGCCATTCCGGAGGCCTGTAAGAACACGCTCGTCCTCATACCGTCGAACACCACGTTCCTAATCTGGGGATGGCCGAACCTGTTCGTGGAGCGGATGGCCAAAGCGGAGACGCTGGTGTTCGTACGCGGCCCGCTCACCCGCCAGTCGCGCCGGATGGACCTGTCGGACATCGACGATCTGGCAGCGGCGCAAGCGTTCTCACCGGACTTCCCGGGCGGCATCTGGACGAACCGCATCGACATCGTAGCGCCCCACTTCCGCCAGGGCGAGAAAACGAAGAACAGGCCCTGAGGCGCGCAAGCCCAAGCGGCCGGCGGGAACCTTGTTGAGGGGTTCGACCAGGTCCGGCAAGCCGTGCGTGCCTCCTTGTTTTTGTTCATGTTGTGTTCTATACTGACCTTGCGCCAGTAGAAGCCGATCGCCCGATGACCGCCGACGACAGACAGCACAGCGTGCCGACCCTACCGGCCAATGCCGGGCGCTCGCGGGTTCGCCACTAACCTCCGGGTACATGGGGTTGTTCGCTCAAATTCCGATCTGGGACTCCCCCCTGGCCTCCCGAGTGAGCCCAGACATTCATTCGCAAACGCACAGGTCTCTTTTTGGCAGAAAATTGACAAACCGCAGAATTATGCCGTTTTCCCTTGAGGCGGGCGTGCGAGGGCAGGCATCCGCGCCCTGCGTGCGCCCGATTTTCCGCCAATCCACATATTAAATCGCCGTCATGTCTAGGGATAAGTGTCGCACAGACACTAGATATAGTCGCAGCTGAATTCAGACCAGTTTCAGCGAAACATTTCGCAACAATAGAGAAGAGTGCATTGAACATTATACTTAGACTGAACAACGACAGTAGAATGCACAGTTAACATCAAGAACAACCTGTCGCAGGGGCCAATGGCCTATTTTGTCGCCCCCCGGATGACACGTTAGGACTTACTCCCTATACAACCGCGAGTTTGTTGCACCGCACCGGGACAGTTCGTACCCGTGCAATCCCACCGTGCGAGGGGGACACCCGCGCAAGTTGATGTGCCTACCGGTTCAGATTTACCGCGTTCCGGCCTGATCTGAGCCTCCCCGATAGTTACTGGCCCGATGGCTGCAACCGTCGGACCTGAGAAACGATGAGAGGCCCCGGCAAAGGGGTCCGGCCCAGTGAGGGTGTTTAGAGACGCCACTAACCATGGAGCTATCATGGCGAAGACGTTTGGACTTGTTCGACTGCTTTCCCGCAACGACCGCATCATGCGCGTCGGACTTGGCGGAGCTTTGCTTTATGCGCTGACGATCGCGCTTGTCAGCCCCGTGGTCTCGAACGCCGCGACCGCCCCGACCGCCCAAATGGGTGGCGGCAAGGCCGTCGTGCTGCGCCTGACCAGCCTGAAACCCACCCTTTCCGCGCTTGAGGCCCCCGGCTCGAAGCCGCTGCCGGTCACGATCGTTCGCGACGAGGTCGTGAACCGTCCGGCCTACCAAGCCTACCTGCGCGAGAAGGACTGCCTTGCGACCGCGATCTACTTCGAAGCCCGCGGCGAAACCGCGAAGGGCCAGAAGGCCGTCGCCGAAGTCGTCCTCGCCCGCACCCGCGTTCCGGGCCGCCCGAAGACGGTCTGCGGCGTGGTCTATGAAGGTTCGCACCGCCGTACCGGCTGCCAGTTCTCGTTCACCTGCGACGGGGTCAAGGACCGCGTCGTAAACAAGGACGCCTGGCGCCAAGCCAACCGCATCGCGGCGAACGTCATGCGCACGGGCGGCAAGGTCAACGCCGTCGCCGGCGGTGCCACGTTCTACCACGCCGACTATGT
>CAZYGK010000320.1:0-2416 GCA_964647355.1 uncultured Flavobacteriaceae bacterium
TCATGGAAATCGTCCGCTCCCGCTTCCGCCCCGAATTCCTGAACCGCCTCGACGAAATCATCCTGTTCCACCGCTTGGGCCGCGCCCAGATGGACAAGATCGTCGACATCCAAGTCGCGCGTCTCTTGCGCCTGTTGAGCGACCGCAAGATCACGATTGAACTCGACAAACCGGCGAAGGAATGGCTCGCCAATACCGGCTATGATCCGGTCTACGGCGCGCGTCCCCTAAAGCGCACGATCCAGCGTCATCTGCAGGATCCGCTCGCCGAACAACTGCTCGAAGGAAAGATCAAAGACGGCGACACCGTGAAAGTGTCGTCCGACGGCACCGGTTTGCTCATCAACGAGAAGAAGCGAGGCGCGACGCTGCACTAATTCTGTTCGTACTTGAACGGGCAGGCGCTTGCGACTTCCGCGATCGCAAACTGAGCGCCGTCGAGCGGGAACGTGAACGTGTTGGGACCGCGCTGAATGGTGACTTTGTCGCTGTCCTTCAGGAGGCCGGCCAGGAACGCGGCCTCCGAGCCTTTGACTTCGTAGGTGCCGATCCCCTCCGTAATCGGCGCCCGCTTCGCGGTGGTGTCGTACTGACCCTCCGGAAACGTGAAGCGCACGGTCTCGAACGGCGGCTCGCCGGTCGAAAACGCCGACGCCGCATAGCGCGCGTCGCCGAGGTTGAACTGCAGCTCGACCCCGACGATGCCGCCGCAGGAATACTTCATCGCCACGAACGGCCGCGCGGGGTCGGGCGTAACGGCGGCGACATAGACCGGCTGCCCCAACGGGTCGCGCTCGGTCGCAAACTGCCAGGCCATCGCGCCGGCAAGGAGAAAGGAGATCATCCAAGAACGCTAAGGCAGCACCCGCGCCTGCGCAACCTTGGCCGTCGCGCCAGGCTGCTCGTTCAACACCGTTTGAACGCGCCCGAGATTCGCCTGAAACGCGATCAAGTCCTTGCCCGTCAACTCGCGCCCCGTCGGCAGCTTCACGCCCATCGGATTGATTTGCTTGGACTTGAGCATGACTTCGTAGTGCAGGTGCGGCCCCGTCGAACGGCCCGTGGAGCCGACATAGGCGATGACCTGCCCCTGCCGCACGCGCACCCCGGGTCGAATCCCCCGCGCAATCCGCGAGAGATGCCCGTAGCCGGTCGAATATGAGTTCGTATGCGTGAGTTCGATGAAGTTGCCGTAGCCGCCGTGCCAGCGCGCCATCTTCACGACGCCGTTGCCCGACGCCATCACGGGAGTGCCCTTCGGCGCCGCAAAGTCGACGCCCTTGTGCATCTTCGTATAGCCGAGCACGGGATGGCGCCGCAGGCCGAACTTCGACGACAGCCGCGCCCCGTCCACCGGCGTGCGCATCAGCTGCCGCTTACCCGACACGGCCCTAGGCGTGTAGTAGTCAGTGTCGTTGTCGGCGGTGGTGAAGCGATAGAGCGGCTTCTTCTCGCGCCCGAGCGTAAGCTCCGCATACTGAATATCGCCACCCTTAATCGCCGCGCCCGTCTCGTCGAGATAGTGCGTGTAGAGAATGTCGAAAGCATCGCCCGACTTCACCTCGCGCTGGAAGTCGACGTCGTACGAGTAGATGTGAATGAGATCGACGACGACGGCCTCCGGCACGCCTGCAGCCATAACCGACGCATACAACGAACCGTCGATCCTGCCGCGCGCGCGCTTCTCGACGGCAGTCAAAACCTTGACGTTGTCTTCGACCGCAAACGACCCGTCGGCGGCACGCGTAACGAGCACGTCGCGCTCCGCACTTGGCGTGAGCGCGATCGACACCAAGGGCGAGCCTTCCGGCGCGAACGTGAGCGTCACGTTTTGGCCCGCGCGAATGGACGTTGGTTCGTACACGGACGAAAGCGCGGCGACCGCTCTACGCGCCTCCGCGTCGTCGATCCCGTTCTCGACCAGAATGCCGGTAAGCGTATCGCCGCGCGCAACTTCGACCGTGCGCACGTCCGGCCCAAGCGGGCGAAGCGCCTCGAGCGTGAGCACGATCCGCGCTTTCTCTCGCGCTGCAGCATCGGCGGCCGCGCGCCGTTCCGCGAGCGCGCTCTCGACGCCGATCGCAAGCAGCGTTGCAACGCCGCCAACGAACAGCCCCGCAGCCGCCGCACGCTGCGCGTCAAAGCCCGCCAATCGATGCCGCAAACCCGACAGCACCCGAACACCCCTACCAAACCGGAGCCAAGGCCATCGTCGGGCTCTTGGGCTCAACCCATTGGATTCCGGCCATTTTCAGCCGGGTCAACCCGGTGAAAACTGCACCCGGCACACGTCCGAGGCGACCGAAACTAACCTTCAAGGTTACGCCTCAAGGATTTCCGCCGATTTGACGAAGGGTTACAAACCTGTGGATGCGACAATTTTGGTGTAAGAAGCCGTTGACTTAACCAAAGGCCG
>CAZYGK010000321.1:0-2395 GCA_964647355.1 uncultured Flavobacteriaceae bacterium
GCGATCAACCTCTACCAAATCTATTGGCTGGTCGCAGAGCAGCGGAAGCTCAAGAAGATGGAGCACGCCCATCTGCTGCGCCAAGGCGTCTTCGCAGGCTTCAACGACGCGCAGCTCGCCCGCCTCATCACCTCGGGGAGTTGGCGCGACCTGGAGCCCGGCGTCGTGCTGACCGAACAGGGCAAAGCGGTCCCCGAATTGGTTCTGCTTTGCGACGGCAGTGCCATCGTCGACGTGCACGGCTCAACCGTCGCACATCTGCGCGGCGGCGCCTTTGTCGGTGAGATGGCGTTTGTGTCCGGCAACCCAGCGTCGGCGACAGTTGTCATCGAGCAGCCGACGCGCGCCTTTGTCTTCGACATGGCGCGGCTGCGCAAGCTCGTCGAAACCGACGACCTCGTCGCCGTCGCGATCCACCGCGTGATCGGTCGCGACCTCGCTGCGAAGCTGAAGAAGCAAGACGAAGCGGAAGCGGCCTAAGGCCCTACAAGCCGGTCGGGCAGGGCGCTCCACGCCTTCGGCAGCTCGAACTTCGTCACGTGCGCCGCACGCGAGTCCGCGCCGAACACCATCGCGGCCGGCGATGCCTTCGACCAGCACGGCCACGCCTCGACGCCGTCAGCCGCGGGAACGCCGGTGCGCGCAAACGAAGTCCAAGCCTGCATCATCGCCCGGTTGATCGCATCGGCTTCAGGTCCCTTGCCGAAGAAATTGTCGGCGCCGGGCAGACTGTGCGTCCCGAACACGAACCCAAGCTCAATCGCATGGCACGCCCCGAACACGCCGCCGGCAGCAGGCGAGCGCCAATCGAACACGTACTCATAGACCGGTGCCTGCGCACTCTGCGCGCCGAGCAGCCGGAGCGTCGGCTCGCGAAACGCGCGGTCGGTCTGCATCGACACGTATCGCTCGTACGGCGTGCCCTCGTTGTCCGCGGCTAGAAGCGCGGCCGCATGCTCGCCGAACATGCGCTCGGCCCAGCGCGCAAGCTTGTCCTCGTCCATCGCGTGGAACTTTTGGTCGAGCGCGGTCCAGAGCTTCCACTCTTCGGTCGTCGTGCCGGCCATCACAGGCACGCCCGCGGCCGAGGCGGCGCGAACCGCCTCGATCGGCCACAATGGCAGCACATCGCCGTCGACGACCGGCTGCAATGCCATCGCACCGAGCTTGTGCGGATCTTGCTTCCCATCGACCTCGGCCACGAGATCGGCTTGCGCCTTCAACAATGCCGCAACGGGGACGCTTTCCAAATCGTCGTTCGCGCTTCGCCCAAGGTGACGCAGGAACACCTCGGCGACGCGGTTCGCGTGTTCGCGCGGCCGCGCGATATGCGCACCGCCGCTTTGAGAAATCGCCTTGTGAAAAAGGCCCCGCGCCTTGGGACTTGCGAGCAAGCACCCAACCGACATGCCGCCCGCACTCTCGCCGAAGATCGTCACGTTCGATGGATCGCCGCCGAACGCCGCAATGTTGTCGCGCACCCAGGTCAGCGCCGTGATCTGATCGGCAACGCCTTCCCCGCCCGTCGAGGGAATGCGCCCGCCCGTCAAATCGGCAAGCCGCAAGAAGCCAAGGCTCGACAAACGATAGTTGATCGTCACCACGACGACATCGCCGGTCGAAGCAAGGTTCTTGCCCGAATAGAGCCCGATGCTGCCCGCGCCGGTCGAGAACGCGCCGCCGTGAATCCAAACCATCACGGGGCGCTTCGCGCCGTCGCACGACGGCGTCCAGACGTTCAGAAACAGACAATCTTCGCCTTGCTCGTTCTTGCCGCCGCTCGCAATCAAGCCTTCGAGCGGCGTCGGGTTCTGCGGCGCCACCGCGCCAGGCGCGCGCGCAGAGCGGACACCGCTCCAGGACGGCGCGCGCTCCGGCATACGCCAGCGGCGCGCCGTCGCAAAGGGAATGCCCTTGAAGGTCGAAACGCCGCCGCGGCGAGCGCCCTCAAGCTTCCCGCAGGGTGCATCGACCAGAACAGGAACGGACTCAGCGACGTTCATCTCTTCAACCTCTCAAGCCGATATCACAAGAAACCCCGCGCGCGGGAAATGCACCACGACCTCGCCGACCGCAGGATCCGTGCGCTTGATAGCAATCTCTTGCGCGTTCGAATACACAAGTTCGCCCGCCACCGGATCGCGCCCGTAGTCGTCGGGCATGACGGCAACCTTATCGCCGGGCTTGCGTCCGTTCGGATCATGATCGTCCGGGCGCGCAACGGCGGTCGACATGGCCCCCTTGGCAATCGCCAGAGCCTCTTTCGAATCCATCGGCGTCGGCGTGCCGTGCCCGATCGCTTTGACGCGGTCGAGCCACGCGCTCGTTTGCGGGAACTCTTTCAAAAGCGCATCCGCCGTCGGCGCAAAGAAACTCTTCAAGAACCAGAAGTTCA
>CAZYGK010000322.1:0-2394 GCA_964647355.1 uncultured Flavobacteriaceae bacterium
GGCGCGCAAAAGCGCGGTTTTGCCGCCTAACTCTCGGGTACATGGGGTTGTTCGTCGAAATTCCGGTGGGGGTCCCCCTCCGCCCCCGTGTTCGGCTGCCGAAACTTGCGGGACAGGCGACAAACCCCGGCGCACATCGGCCGGCGATCGCACCCGTGTCCGCCGAACCCTCCACTCACCCCGCCATCATCGCCCCGCGGATCGGCGACACCGGGAGATCCGCCTTGCGCTCAAGCAGCGCCGCCTCCGGCGTGCCGGCGCGCAGGCGGGCGAGCCAGTCGTCGGGGTCGTATTCGACGCCGATCGGATTCACGCCCCAGCGCGGGCTGTGCATCATTTCGTTCGCGCCCTCGGCCGTCGCAAAGCAGTCGACTTGGAATTCCATCTGATTGCCGTCGGGGTCGGCGTAATACATCGACAGCGTGACGCCGTGATGGATGCACCAATAGGGCGTGATCCCCCGCTCCTTAAGCCAGGCGTAGTTCTCGAACAGCTCGCTCACCGAGCCGTACGTGTAGGCGACATGATCGACGCCCACGAGCCCGCGCTTCGCCGGTTCGGGCGCGCCGGGCTGAATCACGTCGAGATTGGCAAAGGCAAAGCGGTGGTGCTCGTCGTCGTAGGTCAGGAAGGCGAGCGCCGGATCCTGATACTGCACCTTCGCGTCGAACACCGTCTCGTACCAGGAAAGCATCTCGGCGAAGCGGCGGGTGCGGTAGACGACATGGACGAATTTCTGCGGCGGCACGCGCATCGGTGTTCCTCTTTCTTGCGGCACGGTTTGGCGTTGGCTGGCGACCGAAAGGTGGTATCACGCCGTCGCACTTTCGGCCACCGCCGCGGGAGCGTCGGCGTGGTGCCAGGCGCGAACATGCGGCGGCTCCCTGCGCGACCGGCAATTCCGCGCCAGCGGCTCTGTCTCCCAAGTCCCGTGTCTCGGTAACGGGCTGCAGCAGTATGCTGTCACAAGAATTCAACCTCGCTTGGGGAAAGAGATGCATGTAGAAGCCACAGTCTCAAACACCGGAGCCACCGACCATGATGCCCCCCAAAGCGGCCGAGCATATCGGGATCAACGACACACCGTTCGTCACCGTCAGCGACAAGGTGGCGTTGCAGTTGCTGCAGGTGGATCTGACGCAAGGGCTCTGGGTGCTGCGCGCGCGCTTTCAGCCGGGCTACGAGATCGAGACGCACCGGCACACGGGCGCCGTGTTCGCCGTCACCGAAAAAGGGCGCTGGTTCTACCGGGAGTATCCCGGCGTCGTGAATGCGCCGGGTTCGTATTTGTTCGAACCCGCGGGCTCGGTGCACACGCTGACCACACCGAAGGACCAGGTCGGCGAGACGGTGGTGTGGTTCGCGATCTACGGCGCGAACCTGAACCTCGACGACAAGGGCAACATCACAAGCGTGCTCGACGCGCCGACGATCCTGGGCGTCTACCGCGCGTTGTGCGAGGCGCAAAAGCTGGACGGCAGCAAAGTGATCGTGCACGGGGCATAAGGGCTCCCCTGAAGTGCCCTTCTGGGCCGTGGCAGACGCGGTCCGCGGCTTTTATGCCGCCTGCAACCGTGTCGCCGCTCGCCGGCAACGAGCAGTTCCCTTTCAACGCGAGCCAGCGTACGCTCAGGCCGCCGAGAACTTCAGTGGAACCGGCCACGCAGGTCCGCGTTCTCTGCTTGCTTGGCAGGAGGCAACTCAGATGAAGAAGTCCGGACTTGCATGGGTTGGCGCGGCAATGCTGCTGACGCTGGGTTTTGCGGCGGCGACCGTCCAAACGACGGCGGCCGCGCCGTCGTCATCGGTCGCGACGCCGGCGGCCGAAATCTTTGCCGCGCGTTGGGATCGCCGCGATCATTGCCGCACCGTCGTCCACTACGGCTGGAAGAGCCGGCGTTGCGTCCGCGTGCAGCAACTGGTGTGCCGGAACCGTTATGGCCGGACCTATATCGCCGACCGGCGCGTGACGCGCGCCCCGGCCTGGCGCTGCCGCTACCGCTAACGGCGGCCGCCGGAGCGAGAAGCCCGGGCGCGGTCGAAATCGAAAACAGCTTGCCTATCCCTCCGAACGGCACGGGAATAGGCAAGCTGTCACCCAATTGGAATTCGCCCGCCGGCGCGGGCGCGGTAGCCTTGCAAAGCAACGAAAGACCTCGCCATGAAGCTGCTCCACGCCCGCCGTAACGCTCTCTGTCTTGGCGCGGCGCTGGCCGTGTCGCTCGCCGGCGCCAAGGCCGAAGACTGGCAGGACACGCGTCACGTCACGCTGATCGACGTCGACAGCATCCGCAAGGACGCGGACGGCCTCGTCTACTTCATGGAAAAGCAAAAGTACCACGACGAGGAAGACGGTCCGAACACGCCCCGCAAGGCCGCCGTCGATTGCGTCAA
>CAZYGK010000323.1:0-2379 GCA_964647355.1 uncultured Flavobacteriaceae bacterium
GCCTCAAGCGGGTGGATCGCCATCCGGACGAGGCGATGGAAATGGCGATGAACGCACTCGCCAACGGCGAGGATGCGAGCGCAGAACACTGCGCGGCGCTGGCGCTCGTGGGCCTGAAGCAATACGGCGAGGCGGCGCGGCGGCTCGATGCGCTCGCCCGCAAACCGTCCGCGGGCGACGCGGAGGTGCGGGCGCAGATCATGGGGCAAGCCGGCAATGCGTGGCTGCTCGCGGGCCAGCCGGAGCTTGCGACCGCTTCGTTCACCGCGGCGCTGGCCTTGATGCCGTCGGAGGCGTTCTTCCTCATCGACCGGTCGCGGGCATCGGCGATGTTGAAGAAGTGGAAGGCGGCGGAGACGGATCTTTCCGCGGCGCTGGTAGCCGAGCCCGGCAATGTCGAGGCGCTGGTGCTGCGCTCCAGCGCGCGGCGCGCGCAGCGAAACACGCAAGGCGCGATGGGCGACGTCACGCAGGCGCTTGTGCTCAATCCGGAGTATCCGGAGGCGCTGGTCGAGCGCGGGCTGTTGCGCGCAGCCCTCGGCGACAAAGCGGGCGCGCGCAAGGACTTTATGCGCGTGCTGGAGCTGGCGTCGTCGGAGGACCGCAAGACCGCCGACGGCGCGCGCGAGGCGGCCGTCACGGCGCAGCGCGAGATCGAACGCATCGAAACGGCGCCGAAGAAGCCGGCGCTGAAGGTTACGAACTGAGGCGCGTGCGCGTTCGCGGCAAGGAAGATTGAACCACCAAGCGCACCAAGGGCACCAAGCGGCTCGGGCGCTTTTGCTGCCGCGCACCCTGGCTCAAGCGCTGGAAGTTGAAACGCCAAGCACGCCAAGCCACTCAGGCTTTCATTTCGGCGCGTAGCGCTATCCTAACGCATGATTGGCGCTGCGCGCCGAAGTGTCGCGCGAGCGGCTTGGCGTGCTTGGCGTTTCAACTTCCAAACACGTCGAAAGCACCAACAAACGATGCGCACGAGCCGCTTGGTGCGCTTGGTGGTTCAATCTTCTTTTGCGGCCTGCCACTCTTCGCGCACGGTTGGGTCTTGTTCGGATGGGGCGTGGGTTTTGGCGAGGGTGGCGAAGGTTTTGGCGTCGAGCAGGCGGCTTAAGGCCCAGATGGCGGCGCCGCGGACGATCGGGGTTTCGTCGGTGAGGTGGCGTTCTGCGCTTTCGGCGAGGCTCGTGTCACCGGAATTGCCGATCGCGATGAGGACGTTGCGCAGGAAGCGGTCGCGGCCGATGCGTTTGATCGGGGACTTGGCGAAGCGGGCGCGGAACGTGGCGTCGTCGAGTTTTGCTAGGTCGGCGAGCGCGGGAGAGGTCGTCGTCTCGCGCGGGTGAAACGCTGTCTCGCGCGTTGCTTTGGCGAACTTGTTCCAGGGACACACGGCGAGGCAGTCGTCGCAGCCGTAGATGCGGTTGCCCATGAGGGGCCTCAAGCTCCGCGGGATCGGGCCCTTGTGCTCGATCGTGAGGTAGGAGATGCAGCGGCGCGCATCCAACTGATACGGCGCGACGAACGCTTTCGTCGGGCAGATGTCCAGGCAGTTTGTGCAGGTGCCGCAGTGGTCGTCTTCCGCCCTGCCCGGCTGCAGATCCAGCGTCGTCAGGATGACGCCGAGGAACAGCCACGAGCCGTGGTCGCGGCTGACCAGGTTCGTGTGTTTGCCTTGCCAGCCCAAGCCCGCCTGCGCAGCGAGCGGCTTTTCCATCACGGGGGCGGTGTCGACAAAGACTTTCACGTCGCCGCCCAGGTGCTCCACCATCGTGCGGGCGATCTTCTTCAGGCGCTTCTTGATGACGTCGTGGTAGTCGTGGCCCAGCGCGTAGACGGAGATCGTTGCGCGCGATTTGTCTTCGAGGCCGGCGAGCGGATCGGCGTCCGGCGCGTAGTTCAGGCCGAGGACGACGGCGCTCCTCGCTTCCGGCCAGAGCGCTTGCGGGTTCGCGCGCTGATCGGCGCGCGTTTCCAGCCAACCCATGTCGCCGTGACGGCCGGCGGCGAGAAACGCGCGCAATGCCTCGCCCACGCGCGCGTCGAGCGCGGCCGCAGCAAAGCCGACGGCATCGAAGCCTTCGGCCAGCGCCCAATCGCGGATGTTTTCGCGTGCGGTGTCCATCTCATGACCATACAACAAACGTCATGGCCGGGCTTGACCCGGCCATCGCTGGAAAATTTTCACCACAAAGCCACGAAGGACTCGAAGCGTCTTGGTGCGCTTCGTGGCTTTGTGGTGAACCTTGTTGTGTCGTTGCAGCGACTCTGGGTGGCCGGGTCAAGCCCGGCCATGACGCGCAATGGGGTTTCAGAAATCCAGGTTTGCGTAGTGCGGCGGCGGGGTGAGGCCGGGGACGCTGTCGGCGAGCAGCGGGCGGA
>CAZYGK010000324.1:0-2375 GCA_964647355.1 uncultured Flavobacteriaceae bacterium
CAGGCGACGGCGACCACTACGCCGCCGAAGTGATCTCCTCAGCCTTCAAAGGCAAGACCCGCGTCCAGCAACACCAAATGGTCTACGCGGCCCTAAAGGGACGAATGGGTGGCGAACTCCACGCGCTCGCACTACAGACGTCGGCGCCCCAATAACTCCCCTCGCCCTTCCAGTTCTGGAAGGGAGAGGGGCCGGGGGTGAGGGATGGCCTCGCCGCGAGATTGAGCCGCCTCGTTTCGTGCCAACTCCGATGCGGGTAGCATGAGCGCCATGACACCAACCAAGCCGGTCAAGAAAGTCCGCACCGCGCGAAAACTCCGCGCCAACGAGACCGACTTCGAATATCGCCTATGGCAGAAGCTGCGAAACCGCTCGGTGGGTTTCAAGTTTCGCCGGCAGCACCCGATCGGCCCCTACGTCGCCGACTTCGCATGTCCCGAAGCGAAACTCGTCATCGAGATCGATGGTCCATGGCATGAACATCGCGCCCGGCAAGACGCGGCGAGAACCGAACATCTAAAAGCGTTTGGTTACGATGTCGTTCGCTTCGCCTTGAAAGACCCGGGAAGCCTCGGCGAAATCGTCGAGATGATCCGCTTCGCCGTCAAAGAACGCGTGCGGGATTTACACGGGCGCGAGTGACGAACGCTTGAGTGCGCCATAACGCCTTCCCTCACCCCCAGCCCCTCTCCCTTCCTGAAGTGGAAGGGAGAGGGGAGAAGATCAAGCTCTACCAATCGTCCCACTCACGAACGCACACAGCTGCTCGAAGTCCCGCAGCACGCGCATCCCATGCGCCGGGTGGTTCAGGAAGAAGCACGTGTTGTACTCCTCGCCCTGCTCGAACCACACCTCGGTGAGTTCGCCGCCGCAGAACGGATACGGCCCGTCCTCGCCCACGATCGCGTCGTCGGGATTGAGGTCGGGATAGGTCTTCTTGAACTCAGCATTGATCGTCATATGCGGCACCGCTCCCAGCTGCTTTGCGAATCACGGGCCAAGATTTACCTCGATTTGCCGCCTGTTCGCGACAACCCATCCGTGTCCATTTCTTGACGCCCCGTGCCGCCGACCTTATGTCTTTTGCCGAACACAGGAATTCGACCCAAGGATCGTCCATGACCGCCGCCGACCGCATCAAAGCCGACATCGCCTCGAACGACATCGTGCTCTACATGAAGGGCACGCCCGCGATGCCGCAGTGCGGCTTCTCGGCGACCGTCGTGCACATCCTCGACCACGTCGGCGTGAAGTACAAAGGCGTGAACGTGCTGGCGGATCCCGAAATCCGCCAAGGCATTAAGGATTTCTCGAACTGGCCGACGATCCCTCAGCTTTACGTGAAGGGTGAATTCGTCGGCGGCTGCGACATCGTCAAAGAAATGTTCGAGAACGGCGAACTGCGCCCGTTCCTCGAAGAGCAAGGCATCAAGCCCGAAGCCGCGTGAGCCTCACGTTCAAAGATATCGAAGCGGCTGCGGAGCGTATCCGCGGCCGTGCCGTTCGCACGCCGCTGCTCGAAGCGCACGCGGCAAGCGCGGCCACCGGCGGGCGCGTCTTCGTCAAAGCCGAAGTCCTGCAGCGCACTGGCTCGTTCAAATTCCGCGGCGCGATGAGCCGCATGACGCTACTCACAGAAGACGAACGCAAACGCGGCGTCGTCGCCTACTCATCCGGCAACCACGCCCAAGCCGTCGCTGCAGCCGCCCGCGAACTGGGCACGGGCGCGGTGATCGTCATGCCGGCCGACGCGCCGAAACTCAAAATCGAAAACACGAAGGGCTACGGCGCCGAAGTCGTCCTCTATGACCGTTTCACGGAAGACCGCGTCGCCATCGGCAAGAAGATCGCCGGCGACCGCGGCCTCACGCTCGTGCCGCCGTTCGATGATTATCGCATCATCGCCGGCCAAGGCACGGCGGGCTTGGAGATCGCGCAAGACGCGAAGGCGTTGGGCGTGACGCTCGACGCGGTGCTCGTGCCGTGTTCGGGTGGCGGTCTGACCGCAGGTATCGCGAGCGCGCTCGCCGAACTCTCGCCGAAGACGCAGGTCTACGGCGTCGAGCCGGCCGACTTCGACGACACCGCCCGCTCGCTCGCCGCCGGAAAGCGTGTCGCTAACACCGCGACCAAGGCCTCGCTCTGCGACGCGTTGATGACGGAGATGCCCGGCGAACTCACGTTCCCGATCATCCAACGCCTGGTGAAGGCGCTCAGCGTCACCGACGAAGAAGCCCTCCACGCCATGGCGCACGCCTTCAGCCACCTAAAATTAGTCGCCGAACCCGGCGGCGCCGCAGCCTTCGCCGCACTGCTCTCGGGCAAACTCGAAACCCGCGGCAAAACCATCGCCGTCGTCCTCTCCGGCGGCAACG
>CAZYGK010000325.1:0-2350 GCA_964647355.1 uncultured Flavobacteriaceae bacterium
CTCGTAGTGCGCGGTCAGGCGGTAGTTGTAGCGCGTGATCTGCGTGTTCGCCTGAATGGCAAGCCCTTCCTTCACGTCCTCAAGCCTGATGTTGAGCTTGTAGGCGGCCGAGCCTGGCGTGCCCGCAGGCGTCAGCGAGTCCATCAGCTGGTTGCGCAGATGCACGCCCTGGCGCCCGGGGATGGGATCCACGAACACTTGGCTGAAATAGGTCTCCATGCCGTCGGGCGTCGTACCGGTCGCGTAAAGCGGCTTGAATCCGCAGGCGCCCAAACTGAGCGCCGCGCCGACGACGAAGGCCACGCCAAGAAACCTGCTCATGCGCGCTCCACCACAATGTTCGCGATCCGGTTCGGCACGATAATGACCTTTTTGACGCGCTGCCCGTCAATGGCCTTGAGAACGGCCTCACGCGCCAAAACGGCGGCTTCGACCGCTTTCTGGTCGGTGTCCTTCGCCATATCGATCTCGTCGCGGCGTTTACCGTTCACCTGAATCGCAATGGTCACAGTGTCCTGGCGCGTGAGGGCCGGGTCCGCCTTAGGCCAAGCCGTGTGCACAACCAGGGCTTGGTGCCCGAGCGTCTGCCAACACTCCTCCGCCAAATGCGGCACCATCGGGTTCATGAGCAGCACCAGCGTCTCCAACGCCTCACGCAGAGCCCACTGACCGTCAGCGCCGGCGGGCTTGTACTCGCCGAGCGCGTTGACGAACTCGTAGAGGCGCGCGACCGCTTTGTTGAAGCGGAACTTGTCCAGGTCCTCCGTCACCGCCGCCGCCGTGCGATGCGCGACCTGACGCAAAGCCGTCGCCGCGGGCGAGAACGTGGCGGGCGCGGCCGAACCGGGCGCGGGCAGGGCAGGGGCCGCTTCGCTCACGATCCGCCATACGCGTTGCACATAGCGCCAAGCGCCTTCGATGCCGGCCTCGCTCCACTCGCTGTCGCGTTCCGGCGGCGAGTCCGACATCATGAACCAGCGTGCCGCGTCGACGCCGTACGTGTCCGCGACCGCCTCTGGCGGCACCACGTTCTTCTTCGACTTCGACATCTTCTCGACCGAACCGATGGTGATCGGCTGGTTCGTCCCGCGCTTGATCGCGATGCCGTCGCGCTTCTCGACCTCCTCCGGCGGCACCCACTTGCCGTCGGCGTCCTTGTAGGTCTCGTGCGTGATCATGCCTTGCGTGAACAGCCCCGCGAACGGCTCGCTCAAACCCGCATAGCCCGAGGCCTTCATCGCGCGCGTGAAGAAGCGCGAATAGAGCAGATGCAAGATCGCATGCTCGATGCCGCCGATATACTGATCGACCGGCAGCCAGTAATCGACCGCTTCCTTGTTCGTCGGGCCCGCAGCCGTGTTGTCGCAGAAGCGCGCGAAGTACCAAGACGAGTCCACGAACGTGTCCATCGTGTCGGTCTCGCGCCGCGCGGGCTTTGCGCATTTCGGACACGCGACGTTCTTCCATGTCGGGTGCCGATCGAGCGGATTGCCTGGCTGATCGAAGGTCGCGTCGTCCGGCAGCTTCACCGGCAAGTCCTTATCCGGCACCGGCACCACGCCGCACGCCGTGCAATGGATCATCGGAATCGGACAGCCCCAATAGCGCTGCCGGCTGACGCCCCAATCGCGCAAGCGATAGGTGATCGTTCCCGTACCCGCGCCCAGCGCCTCGAGCTTCTTGATCACCGCGCGCTTCGCGTCCGGAACGCTCATCCCGTTCATGAAATCGGAGTTCGCCAAACGCCCGTCGCCGACATAGGCTTCAGTCCCGACGCTAAACGTCTTCGGGTCTTCACCTTCCGGAACGACAACCGGAATGACCGGCAGCTTGTACTTACGCGCAAAGTCCAAGTCGCGTTGATCGTGCGCCGGGCAGCCGAAAATAGCGCCAAGCCCATACTCCATCAGCACAAAGTTTGCGACATAGACGGGCACCGTCGCCCCTTCGATGAACGGGTGCATAGCCTCGATGCCGGTATCGAAGCCCATTTTCTCTGCGGTCTCCACGGCGGCCTCGGTGGTGCCCATGCGCTTGCACTCGGCCACGAAATCGGCGAGCGCTTTGTTCGTTTTCGCCAAGTCTTGCGCGATCGGGTGATCGACCGAGATCGCGCAAAAGCTCGCGCCGTAGAGCGTGTCCGGCCGCGTCGTGAAGACTTCCAGCGTCGGATGTTTCGGATCGCTCAGCTTGAATGTGACGCGCGCGCCTTCCGACTTGCCGATCCAGTTGCGCTGCATCAGCCGGACCTTGTCCGGCCAGCGATCCAAGCCATCGATCGCGCTCAACAACTCCTCGGCCATATCCGAGATCTTGAAGAACCACTGCGTCAGCTTGCGCTGCTCGACGA
>CAZYGK010000326.1:0-2315 GCA_964647355.1 uncultured Flavobacteriaceae bacterium
CCGATCGTGCCGGTCGGCGCGATCACCGTCGTCTGCGCATTGCGGTAGCCGTAAAGCGCACCTTGCGCCAACGCTTCGTCCCACGAACCGCGTGCGCGGTCGATCAGACCCTCGTAGCCCGTCGCCGGCATCTCCATCGCGTTCAACGGCACGGGCTTGATCGAGAGCTTCTCATAGCCGTCGACCGCACCGTGCGCTGCGCGGCGATGATTGCGAATCACGCGCAGCATCTGGTCGGCGTTCTTGGCATAACCTTTGAACGCGCCCAGCTCGCGGGCCATCGCGGCCGACGTTGCGTAAGAAGCGCCGGTCATGAGCGCCGCCAAAGCGCCCGCCACCGCACGGCCCTGCTGCGAGTCATAGGCGATGCCCGACGTCATGAGTAGGCCGCCGATATTGGCGTAGCCGAGGCCGAGCGTGCGGTACTCGTATGACAGTTGCGCGATTTCCTTAGACGGGAACTGCGCCATCATCACCGAGATTTCGAGCACGATGGTCCAGAGCCGGACCGCGTGTTCGTACGCCGCCACGTCGAAGACCTTGCGGCCGTCCGGCCCATCCTTGCGGAACGCCATCAGGTTCAGCGAGGCGAGGTTGCATGCCGTGTCGTCGAGGAACATGTACTCCGAGCACGGGTTCGACGCGCGGATCTGGCCGGAGTTCGGGCAGGTGTGCCAGTCGTTGATCGTCGTGTGGAACTGCAGGCCCGGGTCCGCGCACTGCCACGCTGCCTCGGAGATCTTGCCCCAGAGGTCGCGCGCCTTAAGCGTCTTGTGCGTTTTGCCGTCGATGCGGCGCGCGAGCTGCCAATCGGCATCCTGCTCGACCGCACGCAGGAAGTCGTCGGTCACGCGGACCGTGTTGTTCGAGTTCTGACCCGAGACGGTGTAGTAGGCCTCGCCGTCCCAATCCGTATCCAGGACCGGAATGTCGATCGCTGTGTAGCCCTGACGCGCGAACTGAATCGCACGCTGAACCGCGTTATCCGGGATATGTACCTTGCGGGCCGCTTTGATTTCGCGCTTCAAGGCCGGGTTCTGCTGTGGGTCGAAGCAAGCGTCGCCGTCGGCCGAGCAGTTCACGCACGCTTTGATAATCAGGTTCAGGTGCTTGTTGAGCAGCTTCGAACCGGCGACAAGCGACGCCACTTTTTGCTCTTCCAAAACCTTCCAATCGATAAAGGCTTCGATGTCAGGGTGATCGGCGTCTACAATGACCATCTTCGCCGCGCGGCGCGTCGTGCCGCCCGACTTGATCGCGCCTGCCGCGCGGTCGCCGATCTTGAGGAAGCTCATCAAGCCCGACGACTTACCGCCTCCCGACAGCTTCTCGTTCACGCCGCGCAGCGCCGAGAAGTTCGAACCCGTGCCCGAGCCGTACTTGAAGAGACGCGCTTCACGAACCCAAAGGTCCATGATCCCGCCTTCGTTCACGAGATCGTCCTTGATCCCCTGAATGAAGCATGCATGCGGCTGCGGATGCTCGTAGGAGCTGGCCGAAGCGGTGAGTTCGCCGGTCCAGTGGTCGACATAGTGGTGGCCTTGCGCCGGACCGTCGATTCCGTAGGCCCAATGCAGACCGGTGTTGAACCATTGCGGGCTGTTCGGCGCCGCCATCTGGGCTGCCAGCATGTAACGCATCTCGTCGAAGAACGCGCGGGCATCGCTCTCTTCGTCGAAATAGCCGCCCTTCCAACCCCAATAGGTCCAGGTGCCGGCCAGACGGTCGAACACCTGACGCGCGCTCGACTCGCCCACGGCCTTCGGCGCGTCTTTCACTTTCTTGAGCGCAGCCTCATCCGGCGCGTGACGCCACAGCCATTCCGGGACCTTGTCTTCCGCAACGGGCTTCAGCTTCGCGGCGATGCCGGCTTTGCGGAAATACTTCTGCGCCAAAACGTCGGACGCAACTTGGCTCCAGCGCTCCGGCACCTCGATGTTCTCTTGGCGGAACACGACCGAGCCGTCCGGATTGCGGATCTCGCTCGCGGTCGTGCGGAATGCGATGCCTTCGTACGCAGATTGACCTTCTTGGGTGAAAACGCGGTCGATGCGCATGTGCTCGAAGCCCCTCTAAAGTGCCCTTGGGTGACAAACATTCCCTGCAGGCTTTGGCTTCTTGAGAGGCATCTTGAGACTGCTCCGCGCGCTCCACCGACATCCCCCGCGCGGGCCGTCCCTGACGCTCAAAAATCTTGGCTAACAGGGACCCCTATCTAGTACCTAGATTTTGATCGTCGCAACAGATTTTGTGTTAATCGCCGTTAGCAAATACCAGATTTAGTAGGTCGGCAGAATCGTTTCTGTGGACATCGA
>CAZYGK010000327.1:0-2314 GCA_964647355.1 uncultured Flavobacteriaceae bacterium
AAGATCATGGAAGGCACGGTCGCGAGCGTTCCGCCGCAAGGCGGCCGCAAGCATCCGCAGCAAGAGTTCCTGCAAGTCGACACGACGAACATTCTGTTTATCTGCGGCGGCGCGTTCGCTGGCTTGGAACGCATTATCGCGGCGCGGGGGAAGGGTTCGTCGATCGGTTTTGGCGCGAACGTCCAGGCGCCCGACGATCGCGGCACCGGTGCGATCTTCCGCGAAATCGAGCCCGAAGATCTGTTGAAGTTCGGTCTCATTCCGGAATTCGTTGGTCGCTTGCCGGTTCTCGCGACGCTTGAAGACCTGGATATCGATGCGCTGATGTCGATCCTGACCAAGCCTAAGAATGCGCTCGTTAAGCAATATGCACGTCTGTTCGAGATGGAGGGGCTTTCCCTTACGTTCTCCGACGACGCCCTGAAAGCGATTGCCCGCAAAGCGATTGCCCGCAAGACGGGTGCGCGCGGCTTGCGTTCCATCATGGAAAACATTCTCCTCGATACGATGTACGATTTGCCGGGCATGCGCGGCATCACGGAAGTCGTGATCAACGGGGAAGTGGCCGAAGGCCGGGCGCGTCCTCTGCTGATCTACGCGGATAAGCGTGGTGAAGCCTCCGCGGCATCGTAAGTAGGCAGGCCGCATTTCAAGCCCTGCTGCACAAATTCACAGGCCTCTTGAAGGGAGGGTGTCTCGCCTCCACTTCACTCGTTCGTTAAGAATTGCGGTGTTCGCAGAGTCGGGCCAATTCACGGCTTGCATGGGCGGCGCCGGAAGCTACTGAAAGGCTGTTTGAAATGAAAAGCACAAACGACGAAGGCGTAGGAACGGTCGGCATGTTCCCCGTCCTGCCGCTGCGCGACATCGTCGTTTTCCCGCACAAGATCGTTCCGCTGTTCGTTGGTCGCGAAAAGTCGGTCCGTGCGCTCGAAGACGTCGGTCTCGAAGAAAAACAAATCCTGCTCGTCACCCAGAAGAATCCGGCACAGGACGAACCGGCCGAGGACGACATCTATACGGTGGGAACGCTCGCATCGGTCGTGCAGCTGCTGAAGCTGCCGGATCAAACCGTGCGCGTGCTCGTCGAAGGCAAGCAGCGCGCGCGCATTCGCCGCTTCGTACCGAACGCGAACTTCTTCCAAGTCGAGGCCGAGATACTGCCGGACGAGTTGAAGGACCCGCGCGAGGTCGAGGGCATTGCGCGCTCCGCCGCGACTCAGTTTGAGGCCTACATCAAGCTGAACCGCAAGATACCGCCGGAGTCGCAGTCCGAGGTTTCGCAGATCACGGACCCGTCAAAGCTCGCCGACGTGATCGCCTCGCACATCACCGTCAAGATTGCAGACAAGCAAGCGCTGCTCGAGACGACGAGCGTCGCTGAGCGTCTGGAGAAGGTGTTCGGCTTCATGGAGGGCGAAATGTCCGTCCTCCAGGTCGAGCGGAAGATCCGCACGCGCGTGAAGCGTCAAATGGAGAAGACGCAGCGCGAGTACTATTTGAACGAGCAGCTGAAGGCGATTCAGAAGGAGCTGGGCGAAGGCGAGGAGCAACGCGACGAGCTCGGCGAACTCGAAGATCGCATCAAGAAGACGAAGCTGTCGAAGGAAGCGAACGACAAGGCGATGGCCGAGCTAAGGAAGCTGCGCCAGATGTCGCCGATGTCGGCCGAAGCGACTGTCGTCCGAAACTACCTCGACTGGATACTCTCGCTCCCCTGGGGCAAGAAGACCAAAGTCAAAAAGGATATGGACGAGGCCGAAAAGGTCCTCGACGACGATCACTACGGTCTCGAGAAGGTCAAGGAGCGCATCCTTGAATACCTCGCTGTCCAGCAACGTGCCGGCAAACTGCGCGGTCCCATCCTCTGCCTCGTCGGCCCGCCCGGCGTTGGCAAAACGTCGCTCGGCAAGTCGATCGCGAAAGCGACCGGCCGCGAGTTCGTGCGGATGTCGCTCGGCGGCGTGCGCGACGAAGCCGAAATCCGTGGCCACCGTCGCACTTACATCGGCTCGATGCCCGGCAAGGTCATCCAGGGCATGAAGAAGGCGAAGTCGGCGAACCCGCTCTTCCTGCTCGACGAAATCGACAAGCTCGGCGCCGATTGGCGCGGAGATCCGTCGTCGGCGTTGCTGGAGGTTCTCGACCCTGAGCAAAACGCAACGTTCAACGACCACTATCTCGAAGTCGATTTCGACCTCTCGGATGTCATGTTCATCACGACCTCCAACAGCCTGCGCATGCCGCAGCCGCTGATGGACCGTATGGAGATCATCCGCATCCCCGGTTACACCGAGGATGAGAAGGTCGAAAT
>CAZYGK010000328.1:0-2301 GCA_964647355.1 uncultured Flavobacteriaceae bacterium
TTTACGGCGGCATCGGCCGCGCCGCGCGCGACTGGGCTTCGTTCGACGCGATCGTGAGCGCACTCCGCCGCCTCGAAGCCGACCAAACGCTGCTCGTGCAGTCGGGCAAGCCCGTCGGCGTCTTCCGCACCCATCCGGATGCGCCGCGCGTCTTGATCGCGAACTCGAACCTAGTGCCGCATTGGGCCACCTGGGCCCACTTCAACGAGCTCGATCGCAAGGGTCTCATGATGTACGGCCAGATGACGGCCGGGTCGTGGATCTACATCGGCAGCCAAGGCATCGTGCAGGGCACGTATGAAACGTTCGTCGAAGCCGGCCGCAAGCACCACAGCGGCGACCTTGCCGGCAAATGGATCCTGACCGCTGGCCTCGGCGGCATGGGCGGCGCGCAAACGCTCGCCGGCACGATGGCCGGCGCCAGCGTCCTCGCCGTCGAAGTCCGCCAAAGAAGCATCGAGAAGCGCCTGGAGACAAAGTACCTCGACACCTGGACCGCCTCACTCGACGAAGCGCTCGCCTTGATCAAGGAGTCCTGCGCCAAGAAAAAGCCGCTCTCCGTCGGCCTGCTCGGCAACGCCGCCGAGATCTACCCGGAACTCGTCAAGCGCGGCGCCAAGCCCGACCTCGTCACCGACCAAACGTCCGCGCACGACGTTCTGAACGGCTACTGCCCGAAAGGCTGGACGGTCGCCGAATGGGAAGACCGCATCCGCACCGACCCGAAAGGCGTCGAACGCGCGGCGCGCGCCTCGATCAAGGAACACGTCGAAGCGATGCTGATGTTCTCGAAGCGCGGCATCGCGACGTTCGACTACGGCAACAACATCCGCCAAGTCGCGAAGGAAGAGGGCGTCGCGAACGCCTTCGACTTCCCGGGTTTCGTGCCCGCCTACATCCGCCCGCTGTTCTGCCGCGGCGTCGGCCCGTTCCGCTGGGCGGCGCTCTCGGGCGACCCATCGGACATCGCCAAGACCGATGCGAAGGTGCGCGAGCTGATGCCGCACGACCGCCACCTCCACAACTGGCTCGACATGGCGGCCAAGCGCATCAAGTTCCAAGGCCTGCCCGCGCGCATCTGCTGGGTGGGCTTGGGCGACCGCCATCGCTTAGGACTCGCGTTCAACGAAATGGTGGCCTCGGGCGAACTCAAAGCCCCGATCGTCATCGGCCGCGACCACCTGGATAGCGGCTCGGTCGCAAGCCCGAACCGCGAAACGGAAGCGATGAAAGACGGCACCGACGCCGTCTCCGACTGGCCGCTGCTCAACGCGCTGCTGAACACGGCCAGCGGCGCGACCTGGGTCTCGCTCCACCACGGCGGCGGCGTTGGCATGGGCTTCTCGCAGCACGCCGGCATGGTCATCGTCTGCGACGGCACGAAAGACGCCGCACGCCGCATCGAACGCGTGTTGTGGAACGACCCCGCAACAGGCGTCATGCGCCACGCCGACGCCGGCTACGACGAAGCGATAGCCTGCGCAAAGGAACACAAGTTGGACCTCCCCATGCTTGGAAGAACGCCATGACCCGGGAGCGCGGGCTTCCAGCCCGCTCTTCCTTCCATCTCACTGCCACCGGCGAGAAAGAGCGGGCAGGATGCCCGCGCTCCCGGGTGAGCAACTCCAACTAAGTTAGCGACGATGATCACCCTCACCCCCGGCAAAGCCGACCTCACGACGCTCCGCAAAATCGCCCGCGAAAAACTTGCGTTCGATCTCGACCCAGCCTGCCGCGCGGGCGTCGATGCCTCGCGCAAGGTTGTCGAGAACGTCCTGAGCCGAGACGCGCCCGTCTACGGCATCAACACCGGCTTCGGCCAGCTCGCGAGCACGCGCATTCCGAAAGACAAGCTCGCCGAGCTGCAGTCGAACCTCGTCCTGAGTCACGCGACCGGCACCGGTGAAATGCTCGGCGACAAGACTGTGCGCCTGATCCTCACGCTCAAGATCTTGGGCCTCGCCCGCGGCTACTCCGGCATCCGCTGGATCGTGATCGAGCGCTTGAAGAAGTTCCTCGACTTCGACCTGCTGCCGCAAATCCCGGTGAAGGGCTCGGTCGGCGCCTCGGGCGACCTCGCGCCGCTGGCCCACCTCGCCTGCGCGCTCATCGGCGTGGGCAAAGTGAAATACCGCGGCTACGAAATGAACGCCGCCGACGCGCTGCAACGCGCAGGCCTCGAACCGCTCACGTTGGAAGCGAAAGAAGGCCTCGCGCTCATCAACGGCACGCAAGTCTCGACCGCGCTCGCGCTGCAGGGCCTGTTCGCCGCGGAGAACATCTTCTCGGCCGCCCTCGTCT
>CAZYGK010000329.1:0-2293 GCA_964647355.1 uncultured Flavobacteriaceae bacterium
GGACTCAAGATTTTCAATCTTGCAAGAGGGGTTCGACTCCCCTAGGGCGCGCCACCTTTTCAATACAAACCGATCAGTTTGAGGCCTGCGACCGTCAACACGAGCGCGAGGGCGCGCTGGATCGTTTCCAGGGGGAAGCGGACTCCCGCCGTGGTGCCGACGACGGCGCCCGCCAACACTGCCACCCCATAGAGCGGTAGTTCCGGCGGCAGCGAGCTGACAGCCGAGATATTGCCGGCGAGGCCTGCAATGGAATTGCTCACGATGAATAGCGATGCCACGCCGGACGCGTCGCGCAGGGCCGACCAGCCGAAGAAGAGCAGGATCGGCGAGAGGAATATGCCGCCGCCGGTTCCGGTTAGGCCCGAGAGGAAGCCGATGAACGCACCGACTGCGATTGCGAGCAATATGGGCGGATCTTGGATCGACGCGCTGGGCTTGATCGCGTTCGGAAACAACAGGCGCGCCGCGCTTGCGATCAACACCGCGCCGACCAGCGGCTTGTAGTAGTTGCCGGGGATCTGAATCGATCCGCCGAGGAAGGCGAAGGGTAGCGACCCGAGCAAAAAGGGCCAAAGCGTCCGCCAGCGCAAGAGGCCGGCGCGGGCGTAGCGAACGGAGCCGAACGAAGCGGCGATAATGTTCAGCGCCAGCGCGGTGGGCCGCATGATGCCTTGCGGTACGCCGAACAACGCCATGAGCGCGATGTACGCCGATGCGCCGCCGTGTCCGACGGACGTGTACAGCGCGGCCGCCACGAACATGCAGCCTGCAAGAAGAAACTCGGCCGGCGCCGCCTCGAACATCCTTCAAGCCCCCCTGTGCCGCCGGTGATAGCACAGCCGCGCATGGAGAGAAGCCAGTCTCATCAACTCGCGAGAGCCGCGTCGCGGATCATCGCCTGAACGCGAACCGCGCCGTTCCATTCCTCGGCCTTGAGCGTGACCGCAACGTGCAGGGCGCGGCCTTTGCTGTTGAGAAGTGTGGGTCCCAGCTCGGAAGAGAGCGCGCGGAACGCGATCGCCTGGAGGCGCGCGCCGTCGGACGACGTGAGGACGCAACGGACGTGCTGTTCGCCGACGATGGAGGCGAAGCCTATCTTCACTGCGGGGAGCGCAAACAACGGCTCCGGATTGCCGGAACCATAAGGGCCGCAGCGTGCGGTGAGATCGCAGAGTTCCGCCGTCGCACCAGAGGGTGCAATGGCGCCGTCGATGACGAAGACTTTGCCCTCGGAGGCGCTTGCGCAATCGGCGCCGAGGGCGTTCGCGAGGAACGTGGCGAGCGCTTCGACCTTGCCGGGTTCGATCGTGAGGCCCGCCGCCATCGCGTGGCCGCCGCCATTGACGAGAATACCCGCTTCGCGCGCGGCAACGATGGCTGAGCCCATATCGACGCCGTTGACGGAGCGGCCGGAGCCTTTGCCGACACCCTCGTTGAAGGCAATGACGATCGCGGGTTTGCCGTAGCGCTCTTTCAGGCGGCCAGCGACGATGCCGATGACGCCCGGGTGCCAGCCTTCGCGGCCGACGACGATAACGGGCGCGCCGCGGATGGCGGCATCGCCTTCGACGGTCGCGATCGCTTCGTCGAGTACGCCTTGTTCGATGTTGCGACGCTCTTGGTTCAGGACGTCGAGTTCGCGCGCGATCTCGGCGGCTTCGGCCGGATCGTCGGTCGACAGCAGGCGCGCGCCGAGGTCGCAGCGCCCTACCCTGCCGCCGGCGTTCACGCGCGGGCCGAGAACGAAGCCGAGGTGATAGGGCTCAAGCGCGCCGTTCAGGCTTGCGACATCCATCAAGGCGGTGATGCCCGCCACCGAGCCGCGCGCCCCAATGAGGCCGCGGACGACGAACGCGCGGTTGACGCCTTTGAGCGGCACGACGTCGGCGACGGTGCCGAGTGCGACGATGCTCAGCCACTTGCGCAGGTCCGGTTCTTCGCGCGTGGCGAACCAACCCACGTCGCGCAGCGTGCGGTTCAGTGCGACGCAGAGCAGGAACGCAACGCCGACGGCGGCGAGCTGCCCTAAGCCCGACGTGTCGTCGTGGCGGTTCGGGTTGGCGATCGCGAACGCTTCGGGCAGCGTTTCGCCGGGCAGATGGTGGTCGCAGACGATGACGTCGGCGCCCTCGGCCTTCGCGGCGGCGAGGGCTACGTGCGCTTGGGTGCCGCAATCGACGGTGACGATGACCTTTGCGCCCTCGCGCGCGAGCTTCGTCATCGCGGGGATGTTGGGGCCGTAACCTTCGGCGATGCGGTCGGGGATGTAGATGATGGCGTCGCTGCCGAC
>CAZYGK010000330.1:0-2292 GCA_964647355.1 uncultured Flavobacteriaceae bacterium
GCGTGCACGTAGTTCACGCGCTTCATGTCGTGCAGCCACGCGTGCTCGGGGCCGATGCCGGGGTAGTCGAGGCCGGCCGAGATCGAGTGCGCTTCGATGATTTGGCCGTCGTCGTCTTGCAGCAGGTAGGTGCGGTTGCCGTGCAATACGCCGGGCCTGCCGCCTGCGAGCGAGGCTGCGTGCTGGCCGGTTTCGATGCCGTGGCCCGCTGCTTCGACGCCGTAGAGCGCGACGTCGGGATCGTCGAGGAAGGGATAGAACAAGCCCATCGCGTTCGAGCCGCCGCCGATGCAGGCGACTGCGGCATCG
This sequence comes from uncultured Flavobacteriaceae bacterium, assembly GCA_964647355.1. Taxonomy (GTDB): domain Bacteria; phylum Pseudomonadota; class Alphaproteobacteria; order Micropepsales; family Micropepsaceae; genus SZUA-430. Next base: position 310 of record CAZYGK010000330.1, read on the forward strand.
GGCAGGCGGCCTTCGCGGGCGAGCATCTGCGCGCGGGCTTCCTTACCGATGACCGATTGGAAATCGCGTACGAGCGCGGGGTAGGGGTGGGGTCCTGCGACGGTGCCGATGATGTAGAACGTGTTCTCGACATTAGCGACCCAATCGCGGAGCGCTTCGTTCATCGCGTCTTTCAGCGTGCGCGAGCCGGAGCTGACGGGACGTACCTCGGCGCCAAGCAGCTTCATGCGGAAGACGTTCGGTGCTTGGCGTTTGATGTCGTCCTCGCCCATGTAGACGGTGCAAGGTAGGCCGAAGCGGGCGGCAACCGTTGCCGTCGCGACGCCGTGCTGGCCTGCGCCGGTCTCGGCGATGATGCGCGTCTTGCCCATGCGGCGGGCGAGCAAGATTTGGCCCATGCAGTTGTTGATCTTGTGCGCGCCCGTGTGATTCAGCTCGTCGCGCTTGAAGTAGATTTTCGGTCCGCCGAAATGCGCGGTCAGGCGCTCGGCGAAATAGAGCGGCGACGGGCGGCCGACATAGTGCTCCAAGAAATGATCGAGCTCGGCCTGGAAGCTCGGGTCGGCCTTCGCTTCGTTGTAGGCGCGCTCGAGATCGAGGATCAGCGGCATCAACGTCTCGGCGACATAACGGCCGCCGTAGAGGCCGAAATGTCCCTGCGCGTCGGGGCCGGTTTTGTAAGAGTTCGGTTTCATCTGGCTCATGCGTGGTTTCCGGCGAACGCGCTACGCGCTGCGGCGACGAAGCGTTCGATCAGTTGCGGATCTTTCTGGCCGCGCGCGATTTCGACGCCGGACGAGACGTCGACGGCGTGGGTGCGCGTAATGCGAATAGCGTCGGCGACGTTCTCTGCGGTCAGTCCGCCGGACAGCATCCAGGGCTTCGTCCAGGTTTCGCCTGCGATCAGGCTCCAGTCGAAGGCGAGGCCGTTGCCGCCGGGCAGCTCGCCGGGCTTGGCGTCGAACAGCAGCCAATCGGCGACTTGTTCGTACTTGCGGGCGCGCGCGATGTCGGCCGCGGTCTCGATCGCGACCGCTTTCATCACGGGCACGCGGAACAGGTTGCGGATGGCGCTCACGCGCTCAGGCGGTTCGTCGCCGTGCAGCTGCCACATCTGCGGGTGAAGGCCCGCCGAGATTTCGTGTAGCGTGTCGTCGTTCGCATCGACTGTGAGCGCTACGCTGCGCAGGCCCGGCGCGCGTTCCGCGAGCTTGCCGGCCTCTGTGGCCGCTACATAGCGCGGGCTCTTTGGGTAGAAGTTGAAGCCGATATGCGTCGCGCCGGCGCGGGCGGCGGCGTCGATCGCATCGGCCGTTTTCACGCCGCAGATTTTGACGGCGATGCTCATGCTGCGGCGGGAAGCAGGTCGTCGCGAATGGCGCGCGCGGCGGCTGCCGGATCGGCCGCTTCGGTGATCGGGCGTCCGATGACAAGGATGTCGGCGCCGAGCTTCACAGCTTCGCGCGGGGTCATCACGCGCTTTTGGTCGCCGACGGCGGCACCGGCGGGACGGATGCCCGGCACGATCAGCATGAAGTCGCGCCCCAGTTCGCGGCGCAGCGGTTCGATCTCGTGGGCGCTGCAGACGACGCCGTCGAGGCCTGAGCTCTTGGCGAGCTTCGCCAGGCGGATGACGTGTTCCGACGGCGTGCCGGTGACGCCCGTCGCGGTCAGGTCCGATTGGTCGAGGCTCGTCAGCATCGTGACGCCGATGACTTTCGGGCGCTTGGCACCGGCAGTCGCGGCGGCATCGGCTGCGGCGCGCATCATCGCCGCGCCGCCCGCGCAATGGACGTTCACAACCGAAACACCGAGCGGCCGCACGGCGCGGATGCCGCCTGCGACCGTGTTCGGGATGTCGTGGAGCTTCAGGTCGGCGAAGACCGGCAGGCCCACCTCCGCGATTTTCGCAACCCCTTGGGGTCCGTTCGCGTTGAAGAATTCGAGCCCGACTTTGAGGCCGCCGACATAGGGCGCGATCGC
>CAZYGK010000331.1:0-2272 GCA_964647355.1 uncultured Flavobacteriaceae bacterium
CCCCCCCCTCCCCACCGCGTCCGCCTGGGCCCGGGGGCGGCCGCGCCCGCTCTTGAAACAGCCCCCCCCCACCGGTTTTTGCGCGGCGATCGCGCGGGCGAGGCCGCCCGCGGTCCCAGAGTATTAATCCCGTCGCCCATTGCCCCGGCGCGTGCGGGCTTGACCCACGACTGTCGGGTTCACCGCGGAGCGCGAAACACGCGTCTCCAGAACCCCGACAAAGATCGTCATGGCCGGGCTTGACCCGGCCACCCAGGGACACGCGCTCAGGTCTCGTGGCGATCATCTCATACGCTAATGAAATGGTTGCGTTTGCGGTGCTTGCGCATGCGGCCCCTGGGTGGCCGGGTCAAGCCTGGCCATGACGATCGAGTTGAGTTGAGCGTGGCGCGTGTTCCAGCAGTGGGACCGCAAACGAAGGTGGCGAGCCCCACCTTCGCAGCGCGTCAGCCTGGGACCGCGGGCGGCCTCGCCCGCTCTTGCAACATGTCCACCGCACAGCGTTTTTGAGTCGGCAAAGAGCGGGCGAGGCCGCCCGCGGTCCCAGGGTATGATCCCGCCGCACATGGCCAATGCCCCGGTGCGTCCGGGCTTGACCCACGGCTGTCGGGTTCACCGCGGAGCGCGAAACACGCGTCTCCGGAACCCCGACAAAGATCGTCATGGCCGGGCTTGACCCGGCCACCCAGGGACACGCGCTCAGGTCTCGCGGCTATCATCTCATACGCTAAAGAAATGGTTGCGTTTGAGGTGCTTGCGCATGCGGCCCTTGGGTGGCCGGGTCAAGCCCGGCCATGACGATCGAATAGGGTTGAGCGTCGCGCGTGTTCCAGGCGGTTGGTGAAGTTGAAAGCCGAACCGGACAGCCGTGGGGTTGACCGGGCCCTGACGCCTGCGTTGGGTTTGGGCGGCTAGAGCGCGGCTTGGAAGCGGAATGTTGGGGTCAGTTCCCAGGTTTCGCCGGTTTTCGCTTCCAGGGTCGAGAGGGCGATCATCGCTTTGCCTTCCAGCGTCAGCGTGATGTGCTTGCCGATCGCGTAGCTGGGGGCGAGCTTCAGGCTGAGCAGCGTGTCGCGCCGGTGGTTGGCCGAGAAGTGCGGGTAGTCGTCGACTTCGACTTTCGGCGCGATGGCGAGCGAGAGGTTGCCGCCCCAGGACTGCACCCATTCGAGTTCGAGCGAGGCGAAGTGCATGTCGAGCGGCGCGTAGGTCGCGGCGGTGTAGCCCGCGGTGAGCGCGGCGCTGAATTGGCCTGCCGGCGCGTCGGGCAGGACGTTCGCGGTGAAGCGCTTGACGATGTAGATGTCGGCGGTGTCGAAGCCGATATAGAACGTGTCGTAGCCCGGCGCATAGACTTCGAAGCGTTCCCATTCGAGGAAGTAGGACCAGTCGCCGTCGTTGCGGCCGGCGGCCAGATAGACGCGCCAGGAATCCGCATCGTAACTGCCGAAATGGTCGAAGCGGTCGGCGAGGGCGCCGAGTTCGGCGCTTGCCTCGTAGTCGCCGATGACAAGGCGCAGCGAGGCCGCGATTTCGGGGCTCGCGATCGTGTCCCAGGCTTTCGGTGCATCCAGAAAATCGGCAAGTTCCGTGCCCCAGATGCGGACGCTTTCCGAGGTTTCGAAGTGCAATGCCGGACTGTCGTCGCCGGCGCGAACGCCACTGCTCAGGCATGCGGCGAGCAGCGCCGCAGCCACACCTCTGCCCACCATTGTTTGCCCCGTCGAGCCTTATCCCCCCGGCTCTTGACGGAGAGCTTAGTCGCTCACGAGCGGCGGGTGGTGATGCTTTGGCCACAGCGGCGTGAAACTGTCCCCGCGTTCACTATGAAGCGCGGGAGGATGACGCTCGCGAACCAATTGGCTGAGGCGGTCCCGCCGAGTGCGCCGATGCCGGGTTACGTCACGGTTTCGAGCAGCTTCGCGACTTTGCGCTGGTCTGCGGGGTCTGCGTCGCGACGTTCGAAATGTAGGTTGAGGTCGTGCACCAGTTTGGCGAAGTCCAGCGATTGGTCTTTCGGCAGCTTTCCGGTTTTGTGCAGCCAGCGGGCGACGCTGAGCCAATCCCACAGCGGGGAGTCCGTGTTCGCGCGCAGCAGGGGCTTTGGAAAGTCGCCGGCGCCGCGTTCGCCGTTGGCGTAGAGCGAAATCGCCTGGCGGGTGAGGCCTGAGCGTTCGGCGATGTCGCTGATGGTGACGTAGGAATCCGGCGCGATGCGGCGCACGCGGGCGCCCGCCTTATGTACGTCGCGGATGGCGGTGGTGACGGCGGT
>CAZYGK010000332.1:0-2257 GCA_964647355.1 uncultured Flavobacteriaceae bacterium
AGGCGGCATCACCTGCGGGCGGACGATGGCGGCGGCGTTCGCGCTGGGTGCCGAAGGCGTGCAGATGGGCACGCGGATGGTCTCGGCGGCCGAGTCGCCGGTGCATCAGAATTGGAAGCAGGCGATTATCGACGCGGAAGACACGGGAACGGTGTTCTTGAACCAGTTCTCGCGGCCGGCGCTCCGGGCTTTGCGCACGGAAAAAACAGCGCGGCTCGAACGCGAGTTGACGGCGACCTACCAGGGGCCACCGGTCATGGTGGAGTTCGGCCGCTCGAAAGACCTTTATTTCGGCGGCGATATGGAGGCCTCGATCGCGCTCTGCGGCCAGGTCGCCGGGCGCATCGACAGCGTGAAGCCGGTGAAGCAGATCATCGACGAGACGGTGGCGGAGTTCTTCGAGACCACCGGCGCTCTTGGGCGGCAGTATCGCTGATAGAAATGCTGAGATGGTCTCTGTCCTCAACGAACCGCTGATCGAAGAGATTGTCCCCGTCGTCTGCTTTAACGCGTGGGGTTGTTGGGGCTTTGAGGGCTGGGTCCTTGAGCATGGGGCGCCCATTCTCATTGCCACAATCGGTGCACTAGTCGTCACGAGGTGGCGAGACTTGTTACTGGTGGCTTTCGTGGCGAGCGCTGCCGCAACGTCGGCTAGCGCCGTACTGATGTATCTGAGCGACCCAACGGCGCGATGGGGAATGTCGACTCTGACTGTATTTGGGGCGAAGTTCGCAACTGGGTACTTGGTGTTCTTGACCTTGTCGGGCCTCATCCACCTGGTAAAACGTTGGATCGCGAGCTTCCTGGTTCGCGCAAAGCGGCTCTAGATATCTAACGGTAAGAGAAATGCTCGCACCAGCTTCCGTTTCCGATTATCGCGAATTGGCTCGGCGGCGGTTGCCGCGGTTGATGTTCGATTATGTGGACGGCGGGGCGTTCGATGAGGCGACGCTTCGGGCTAATCGGGACGACCTTTCGAAGCTCTCGTTGAAGCAGAAGGTTTGTCGCAATGTGTCGGCGCTCGATACGTCGACGACGCTGTTCGGGCAGACGCTGGAGATGCCGCTGATCCTGGCGCCTGTGGGCTTTGCCGGGATGATGGCGCGGCGGGCCGAGGCTCAAGCGGCGCGAGCGGCCGAGAAGGCGGGCGTGCCGTACACGCTGTCGACGGTCGGGATTTGTCCGATCGAGGAAGTGCGGCGCGCGACGACGCAGCCGTTCTGGTTTCAGCTCTACATGATGCGCGACCGCGGGGTCGTGAAAGAGATTTTGGCACGGGCGGCGGCTGCGAATTGCGGGGCGCTTGTGTTTACGGTCGACCTGCCGGTGTTGGGCACGCGCTATCGCGATATTCGCAACGGGATGGGCGTGCAGTTGCCGCTGCTCTCAAAGCTTCGGATGGCAGCGAGTTTCGCGGCGCGGCCGTCGTGGATCTACGACGTGGGCGTCAAGGGACAGCCGCTGACGTTCGGCAATCTGGCGGGCGTGGTGAAGGATGCGAAGTCGCTGGGTGCGCTGCTGCACTGGACAACGACGGCGCTCGATCCGTCGGTGACCTGGAAGGACCTCGAGTGGGTGCGCGGGCTCTGGAAGGGGCCGCTGATCTTGAAGGGCGTGCTTGACGCGGAAGACGCGAAGGAAGCTGTCGCGACGGGTGCGGACGGGCTTGTCGTGTCGAACCATGGCGGGCGACAGCTTGATGCGGCGCGGTCGTCGATTTCGGTGTTGCCGAAAATCGTCGAGGCGGTGGGCTCGAAGACGACGGTGCTCATGGACGGCGGCATTCGCTCGGGTCAGGATTTGACGCGGGCGCTCGCGCTTGGCGCCAAAGCCTGCATGATTGGGCGCGCGTGGGTTTACGGTGTCGCCGCCAAGGGCGAGAAGGGCGTCACCGCCGTGCTCGAGACGATGAAACGCGAGCTGCGCACGTCGATGGCGCTCGTCGGCAAGTCGCGCATTGCCGATATCGACGCGTCGGTGGTCGAGGGGTAGGCGGCTGGAAGAAAGTGGTTCTTCGCGTCTTCGCGTGAGACTCTTGCTTCCTACGCGATCGGTTTTGCGGCGGCGAAGTCGCGGCGGAGCTCGGCGAAGGCGATCAGTTTGTCTTCGACGCGGCGGTTGATCGTGTCCTTGGGGTAGAGGCCGTCGGCTCCGCGTTCGCCGGCCGCGACGCCGGTCAAGAGCGTGATGCCTTCGTCGATCGTGGCAACGGCGAAGACGTGGAACTTGCCGGTGGCGCAGGCTTCGACGACTTCGC
>CAZYGK010000333.1:0-2233 GCA_964647355.1 uncultured Flavobacteriaceae bacterium
GCGAATGGGAAGCGCTGCTCGACCAGGTCGGCATGTTCCTCGTGCACGACACGAAGTCGAAGAGCGGCTGGAAAGACATCGAAGTCGGCGGCCCCGGCCAGGGCCCGTTCCCGAAATACCGCCACAACGGCAAGAAATACGTAAAGCGCTGAAGCCCGGTTGTCCTGTCACCCGAAACGGCGCTGCCTTCGCGGCTGCAGCAGCGCCGGCGCCACCATGTCCCCAAGCTGTTGCCGCAGGGCTGGCCCTCTGATACCTAAGCGCCCCGCAATTTGAGGAACAACGAACCCATGCGCAGTCTCACCGCCGCCGCCGTTGCCGTCTCGCTCGCGCTTCCCGCCTTGGCGGCGATGGATCCCAGGGTCTTGCTGGGCGCGCCGAAGTTCCCGCGCTCAGGCGCCTGCGATTGGTCGCGCGCGCACATCGTCTTCAACAACAACACGAAGTCCACGCAAAAGGCGCAGGTTTGGTACGCCCGCGAGGTCGAACAGGCCCGCTCGGCGGTCGAACCATTTGCAACGGTGACTGTGGCGCCCGGACGCGAAGAGAAATTGTTCGTTCAAACCGAAAACGACTACATCGTCCACAGCGTCGTCATGGGCGGCTCGCGTCCGCTCTACGGCACGTCGAACGCGTTCCAGTTCCCGACCTGCGAAAAGCGTGACACCGCCGTCGCCTACATGTGGACCTGGACGAAGAACGACGAAGTGGCGCTGTTCGTCAGAAAGAAATAGCGCAGCCGCATCGCCGCCGCTGGGCGAATCGGGCGTTGGGGGACACGTAAAGGACTCTCGCTCAATCGCCGGGGATTCTCACATGTCCCCCGAGTGCCTTCGGTTTCGCACGGGTCCGTTGTAAGATCATTCGCGCCGCCACGGGCACACGCGCAAGAACCACGATTGAACGATATGGACCGCCATAATCCAACGCGCCGCGAGATGGCCGGATCCGCACTTCGCATCACATGCCACGTTTCGGCGCCGCATGGCGAAAACATGCCACGCGACGAGGCGCATCCGTTCTGGATAGCAGTCGACGATCTCGGCGATGCGGTCGCCAAGGCGTTGAAAGAGGCCGGCATCCAGCCCGACGAACTTCTGAAGTCTTGGTCGACCGAGAACGGCTCGCACTTGACGGTCTCAAGCGATGCGCCGGCCAACGCGGCATATTTTTGGATCTATCTTCCCAAAGAGCCCGCAGCGCAACACATGATGTTGGATACGATCCTGCTTCACCTGGCACGGGCGCGGCGGGCGCTGCCCGATGCAGGTTGGGAAGTGGCTTTGGGCGGCAATGCTCTCGCCTGGGCGGACGACAAGTTTCGCCTTTCGCACTAGCGGCGCCTTGCCGATACGGCCAAGCACCGTCGTCTCGGCGCATAGCAGCAGCGGGAATAGGGTGACAGCATACCTGTTCCCACAGCGCGAGGCAGGTGAATAGTATGCTGTCACCTATTTCCCGGAATTGCTGTCGTGCCGGCGCAAGCCCCTGGCGACAGAACCGTCGTTTGGGTTAGCGTTGCACCTCAACACGGGAGTCGGACGATGGCATACAAGGGCGAGTGCTTCTGCGGCGCGGTGAAGATCGAAGTCGCCGGCGAACCGGAAGGCATGGGCTACTGCCACTGCCGCTCATGCCGCTCGTGGTCGGGCGGACCGGTGAACGCTTTCACGCTGTGGAAGCCCGAGACCGTCAAGATCACCGCCGGCAAGGAACACGTCGCGACCTACAACAAGACCCCGATCAGCGACCGCAAATACTGCACCAAGTGCGGCGGCCATTTGATGACCGCCCACCCGACGCTCGGCGTCGTCGATGTGTTCTCCGCAACCCTGCCCACGCTCGCCTTCAAGCCGGGCCTGCACATCAACTACGCCGAAACCGTGCTGCCGATGAAAGACGGCCTGCCGAAGTTCAAAGACTTCCCCGCGGCCTTCGGCGGCTCCGACGAGCAAATGTCGGACTAATCATCGGCTTGCTCCGATAATGTCCCCGCAGGTCTAGCTGAACCTGCCTCAGGTGTGACGCCGTCTCGACGCGCCGTGCTCGTCCCCAATCGTGGCGACACAATTGCCTATGCCCGGCACTCCGGGCGTGCAAGTGTGACGCTACACAGCGAGAGGCACACGCATGACCCTGATCGCCGCGATCGACATCGGCACCACCGGCGCGCGCTGTATGATCTTCGACCTCGCCGGGCGTTGCGTCAGCAGCGCTTACGAGGAATACGGCC
>CAZYGK010000334.1:0-2227 GCA_964647355.1 uncultured Flavobacteriaceae bacterium
CGAGCGTGCCGATCATCATGAGCGCGTAGGTGTAGGGCACCTTCTTCTTGATGCCGCCCATGTTGCGCATGTCCTGCTCGCCGTCGAGCGCGTGGATGACGGAGCCTGCACCCAAGAACAGCAGCGCCTTGAAGAAGGCGTGCGTGAAGAGGTGGAACATCGCCGCTTGGTAGGCGCCGACGCCGGCCGCGAAGAACATGTAGCCGAGCTGCGAACAGGTGGAGTAGGCGATGACGCGCTTGATGTCGTTCTGGAACAGGCCGACGGTCGCGGCGAAAAACGCGGTTGTGGCGCCGATGATCGTCACGAATTGAAGCGCGACCGGCGACAGTTCGAAGAGAGGCGAGCAGCGCACGACGAGGAATACGCCCGCGGTGACCATGGTGGCCGCGTGGATCAAGGCCGAGACCGGGGTCGGGCCTTCCATCGCGTCCGGCAACCAGGTGTGCAGCATGAACTGGGCCGACTTCCCCATCGCGCCCATGAAGAGGAGCAGGCAGATCGTGGTCAGAACATCGACCTGGTAGCCGGCGAACTCGAACGTCTTGCCGACCTGGCCTTTCGCCGCCTCGAACACCGGCGTGAATTCGAGCGTACCGAAGACGAAAAAGATCGCCATGAGGCCGAGGGCGAAGCCGAAGTCGCCGACGCGGTTCACGATGAAGGCTTTGATGGCGGCAGCGTTCGCCGACGGTTTCTTGTACCAGAAGCCGATCAACAGGTAGGACGCGAGACCCACACCTTCCCAGCCGAAGAACAGCTGGACGAAGCTGTCGGCGGTGACGAGCGCCAACATGGCGAACGTGAACAGCGAGAGATAGGCGAAAAAGCGCGGGCGGCCCTCGTCGTGGCTCATGTAGCCGATCGAGTAGACGTGCACGAGCGAGGACACGCCGGTTACGACGACCAGCATGACGGCGGTCAGCGTGTCGATGCGGATCGACCAGTCGACCTGCAACGTTCCGGAGTCCAGGAACTGGAACAGGCGGACCGGGCTTTCGAGGTGTTCGTGGCCGAGCGCGAAATAGTTCAGGAAAACGAAGATCGAGAGCGCGGCCGATGTCAGAAGCAGGCCGGTCGCGATGTATTCGGCGGCGTGCTCGTTGATGCGCTTGCCGATCACGCCCGCGAGGATCGCGCCGATGAGCGGCAGAAGAAGGATGGCTTGAAGGATTAGGTCCACGGTCTTCGCCTCAACCCTTCATGATGTTGACGTCTTCGACCGCGATCGTACCGCGGTTGCGGAAGTAGACGACGAGGATGGCAAGACCGATGGCGGCTTCCGCAGCCGCGACGGTGAGAACGAGGAGTGCGAAGACCTGGCCGCTCAGGTCGCCCAAGAACGCGGAGAACGCGACAAGGTTGATGTTGACTGCAAGCAGGATCAGCTCGATCGACATCAGGATGACGATGATGTTCTTCCGGTTCAGGAAGATGCCGAAGATGCCGATCGTGAAGAGCGCGGCGGCGACGGTCAGATAGTGTCCCAGTCCGATGGCCATGGGTTAGAGCCCCTCCCCCGGGCGGACTTTGCGCAGTTCGACGGCCTCAGAGCGCGTGCGGCCGATTTGTGCCGAGGCGCTTTGGCGTTTCACGCCCTCGCGGTGACGGAGCGTGAGCACGATCGCGCCGATCATGGCGACAAGCAGCACCATGCCTGCCCCTTGGAAGACATGAACGTAGTTCGTGTAGAGAATGCGGCCTAGGGCTTCCGTGTTCGTGACACCGGCCGGCGTCGGGTGGGCGACGGCCGAACTCAGGCTCGGCGAGATCACCCAGGCACCACCGATGATCGCAAGCTCCGCGAAGAACACCACCGCAATCGCCATCCCGAAGGGCGCATAGTTCAGGAAGCCCTGCCGCAACTCGGTGAAGTCGATGTCGAGCATCATGACGACGAAGAGGAAGAGCACGGCAACGGCGCCGACGTAGACGACGACAAGCACCATCGCAAGGAACTCGGCGCCCAGTAGTACGAAGAGCGCGGCGGCGTTGAAGAACGCCAGGATCAAGAACAGCACCGAATGCACGGGGTTGCGCGCGCTGACCACCAGTAGGGCGGCCACGATCAGCACGGTTGCGAACACATAGAAGGCGACGGTCGCCAGTATCACGGGGTCAGTTCCTTCACGTCAGCGGTAGGGGGCGTCGAGCTCCAGGTTCTTTGCGATTTCGCGTTCCCACCGGTCGCCGTTCGCGAGAAGCTTGTCCTTGTCGTAGAACAGTT
>CAZYGK010000335.1:0-2193 GCA_964647355.1 uncultured Flavobacteriaceae bacterium
TGATGCCGAGATACCAGACAGTGCCGATGATGCTGCAACAGACGACGAAGAGCGCAACGGTCGGCCAGGCGACGGTGGGGCAGGTGCGCAGAGTTTGGAATTCGGCGTCGGCGGTAGTGGTCATCGACGGCTCCGGTCGCGGTTTGCGCCGAGTATGCGAGCAACCTTGCGCGCTGTCGAGTGTGGGCACGGCCGCAAGTGTCCTGTCGGCGACCCCGGCCTAACTCACCCACGCTACCGGGTGCCGCGCCGCTTGTGTTGCGAGCACGTCCGCAAGCCGCATCGTTGCCTCCCGCAGCTGCGCCGGATGGAACGCCGCATAGCCCAGCAAGAGGCCGGACTGACGTGTGTCGCCGCGGCAAAAGTCACTCAGCGCGTCGACCGTCAACCCTGCACCGCGCGCGCCGGCGGCGACGGCTGCGTCGTCGGCGGCGTAGCGAAAGCGCGCGAGCAGGTGCATCCCGCAGTCGGTGACCTCCGTCGAAAGATGCGCGCCGCAATATTCGCTAAGTGCGGCAATGAGTGCCTCGCGCCGCTCTGCAACGACTTCGCGGCTGTGTCGCAGGTGCTTGGCGAACTCGCCCGATGTGATGAAGTCGGCGAGCACGATCTGGTTCGGCACAGCGGGCTCGGCCCTCTGTAACGCGGGGCCGAAGCGAGCGACGAGCGACGCCGGGACGACCAGATAGGAAAGCCTAAGCGAGGGAAACACAGTCGCGCTGAAGCTGTTCATGTAGACGACGTGTGCGGCGTCGGGCATCGCCGCAAGTGCGGCGCTTGCGCGGTTGCTGGCGAACTCGCATCCGAAGTCGTCCTCGATGATGAATGCGCCGGTGTCGCGCGACCAATCGAGCAGCGCGCGCCGCCGCCGTGCCGACAGCGCTGCCCCTGTTGGGAACTGCCGCGAAGCCGTGACCACCGCCATCGCGGCGCGCGGCGCAAGGCGCCGGCCATCGGCGACGCGCAGACCTTCCTCGTCGACAGGCACGGCGACTGGCGAAAGACCCGCAGCCGTCAGCGCCGGCCGCGTGCCGGGATGACAAGGTTCTTCGATCCACGCCGCGCTACCGGGTGAGCACAAACACTCACTGGCGATGAGGAGGCAGGCATGCATGCTGGGTGCAACGATAATCTGCTCGGGCGCGCATTTGATGCCGCGTGTAGCGGCAAGGTGCACGGCAATCGCAGCCCTCAGACCGGGCCAGCCGGCGCTCGGGCCGGTCTGCAGAGCGTCAAGCGGAATACTCTGCCACCGCTTGGTCTGGATGCGCCGCCAAACGTTCAGCGGAAACACGTCGAGCGCGGGTGTGCCGATAGTGAACGGCATCGGGAGCGGTGGTGCGCTCGCCGCCTTGTGATCTACGCGCGGCTCTGCCGGAGCGCCGGTCCAACTCACGTAAGTGCCGGAGCGATTGCGCGTCTCGACGAGACCTTCAGCCGCAAGCAGGTCGATCGCCACCACGGCGGTCCAACGTGAAACGCCCGCGTCCTTCGCAATCAAGCGCGTACCCGGCACCTTCTCGCCATGCGCCCAAAGGCCGCCCAAAATCAGATCGCGCAAGTTCCGGGAGAGACGGCGTGCAAGCGCAAGCTCGGCATCGTCGCAACCGAGACCTACGATCCCTCTCGCAGCGCGTCGCATGACGCTACCCCCCAATACGATGGCGATGATCGTAACACTGCCGCGTCGCTCCGATTTCAAAAACGCGTGATCGCGTTAGGAAAAATTCCGGCGCGATCGGCATGCGCGAGCTTAGCACACGAACAGCTCAATCATCGCACTCAGTATTGTTAGCGCAGCGATTTTACGCGCGAGCGGGCCAGTTTCCCGTGTTCGCGCCAGACCAGAGTGTTGCTGGACAAGCGTTCCTGCGCTATATTAACATGCATATGCATGTAAAATGGCGCGGGGGGGCAGATGATTGCGGGACTCGATCTGACGAAAACGGGGGCGTGTGCCGCGTTCAACCTAAAGCGTGCGGCAAGGGCAGTGGCCCGCCTCTACGATGCGGAGCTGGCGGCCGCGGGCGTCCGCTCGACCCAGTTCGCAATTCTGGTCGCCGCAGCAAAGTCGGGGCCTGCACCGGTCGGACACCTGGCGGAGCTCACCGGGACGGACCAGACGACCATGACGCGCGCGCTGCAACTGATGGCGGATGAGGGCTTGGTCGCGATCGGCAAACGCGGCAAGGG
>CAZYGK010000336.1:0-2182 GCA_964647355.1 uncultured Flavobacteriaceae bacterium
AGGCCTTGACTTGAGGCCCCGCGCCGCGCGAGCACTTGGCCCGGATAAGACCGTTTGCAAGCCGCTTTTGCGTTACTGGCGTACGCGTGGGTTTCGACCACGGGGAAGCGCGAAGGGCGGGGTCTTTTGAGCCGCGCGCCTGGGCCGTCCGCTTGCGTCACTCGCAATTAAAGGAGGCTCACATGACTGATCATCGCGCAGCACTCAAGGCAACCGACCCCGCGATCTACGACACGCTGATCGGCGAAGAGAAGCGGCAACGCGAAGGGGTCGAGATGATCCCGTCGGAGAACTACACCTTCCCCGAGGTTTACGCGGCGCTGGGCTCTGCGTTCACGAACAAATACGCCGAGGGCTATCCGGGCCGGCGCTATTACGGCGGCACCGAGTTCGTCGACCAGATGGAGAATATCGGGCGCGACCGGGCGAAGGCGCTGTTCCGCGCGGAGCACGCGAACCTGCAGCCACTGTCGGGCTCGCCGATGAACCAGGCAGTCTATCTGGGGTTCATCGAGCCCGGTTCGACGATCCTTGCGATGGAGCTCAGCCACGGCGGGCACCTGACGCACGGCGCGCCGGTTTCGCATATGGGCAAGATCTACAAATTCGTGCGCTACAAGACAAACCCGGAGAACGGCACGATCGACTTCGATCAGCTTCGCGACGTGGCGCGCAAGGAGAAGCCGAAACTTGTGGTGTGCGGGTACTCGTCGTATCCGCGCGACTACGACTACAAGCTGTTCAAGCAAGTGGCGGACGAAGTCGGTGCGTTGACCATGGCGGATGTCAGCCACATCGGCGGGCTGATCGCGGGCGGCGTGATGCGCAACCCGATGGATGCTGGGTTCGACTTCATGACGACCACGACGCACAAGTCGCTGCGCGGTCCGCGCGGCGGCATGGTGTTGTGCAAGAAGGACCACGCGAAGGGCATCGACCAGTCGGTGTTCCCCGGTCTGCAAGGCGGGCCGCATATGAACCAAGTGGCGGCGACCGCGGTGACGCTGAAGCTCGCTTCGGAGCAGCCGTTTAAGACCTACGCGGCGCAGGTGTTGAAGAACGCGAAGGCGCTTGCTGGCGCACTGATGGATCAGGGGGCGTCGCTCGTGACAGGCGGTACCGACAACCACTTGATGGTCATCGACGTCGTGAAGAGTTTCAACGTCAACGGTTCGATCGCCGAGAAGGCGCTGGATCATGCAGGCATCACGACGAACAAGCAGGTGATTCCGGACGATCCGAACCCGCCGCTGCGTCCGTCGGGCGTGCGCTTGGGCACGCCGGCGGCGACCACGCGCGGCATGAAGGAAGGCGAGATGAAGCAGATCGCCCGCATCATGGTCGAAGCGATGAAGCACCACGAAGATCCGAAGCGTCTGGAAGCATTGCGCCAGGAAACGCGCGTGCTTTGCGGGCGCTTCCCGGTGCCGGGGCTCTAGGCGCGATGGCCGAATTGTGCGTTGAGACGGCGCGGCTGAAGCTGTTGCCGCTCAGCGCGCGGTTCAACGACGACCTTTTCCGTTTGTACAACGAGCCTGAGGTGGCGGATTGGCTGTTCCTGACCGGTCCGCCGACGCTTGCACAGGTGGAGGCGCGGACGACGCTTCACGAACGGAGTTGGGCAGACCGCGGGTTTGGCTTTTTCTGCGTCGTCGAGAAGGCGAGCGGCCGTTTCGTCGCGAGGGTTGGCGCGATGACCACACTCGAAACGGGCCGTATTGAAATTGCGTGGTCGACGACGCGCGATGCCTGGGGCAAGGGGTACGCAAGCGAGGCGGCGCGCGCGGCGATCGATTTCACGTTCGCAAACTCGACGCTGGATGCACTCGACTGCTACCTCAGACCCGACAACACGGCATCGCGCAGAGTGGCCGAAAAGGTGGGATTTTTGTACGAAGACACGCGGTTCTTGTACGACAGGCCACTGCGTTATTACCGCCTGTTCCGGAACTAGTTCGCCGCCGTTTCGAATCATCGCTCTGCCAACGCGCCCCCGCCCAGGCAAGCGTTGCGGGGACACAGCGGCCGCACAAAGTCGCGGGTGCCGCGCGGGATCACAAATTCGACGTGCCACTATTCGCAGGTGCTGCCCGCATACCTAATCTCTCCCTCGTGATTCGATTGCGTTGATTCACTTACTTGAGGGGAAAGTCATGAAATCAGTTCTTTATTCGACGGCGTC
>CAZYGK010000337.1:0-2178 GCA_964647355.1 uncultured Flavobacteriaceae bacterium
TGTCGATTTTCAGATGCTAGGGACCCTTCCAGACAGAGATTTTCAGATGCTTTCCCCCCTTGAGGCCTGAGTTTTTCAGGACCTTTCCCCCCCTGTCGGCGCGGCGAGACCAGGCAGACGCTCGGGCTTCGGCGGCCATTCCGGCCACCGGGTCGGAGGGCGTCAATGGCGTTTCGCGAGGTGCCGATCGTGGAGACCACGGAAATCATCCGGCAGTGGCTTGCCGGGACGCCGAAGAAGCGGATTGCCGCGCGCGTCGGCGTGGATCCGAAGACGGTGCGTCATTACGTGCGGGCCGCGGAGCAGGCGGGGCTGCAGTGCGGCCAGGACGAAGCGGTGCTGACGGAAGAGATGCTGTGCCGCGTGCTGGTGGCCGTGCACAAGGGAGTGCAGCGCGAGCGCGGCACGGGCTGGGCGGATTGCGCCGCGCACCGTGACACGATTCGTAAGTATCTGGCACAGCGAATCCGGCTGACCAAGATCCGCAAGCTCTTGCAGCGCCAGGGAGTGCATGTGTCGTATGCGACACTGCATCGCTTTGCGGTGCTGGAGCTCGAGTTCGGCCGGAGTGCTACGACGGTACCGATCCTCGACTGCGCGCCGGGCGAAGAGCTGCAGGTCGATACGGGCTGGATGGGGTATTTGCTGCCAGGCGAGGACGGCAAGCGCCGGCGATTCCGCGCTTGGATCTTCACATCGGTCGCGACACGCCACCGGTTCGTGTACCCGTGCTTCCGCGAGACGACCGAGACCGCCATCGAAGCGTGCGAGGCGGCATGGCATTTCTTCGGTGGCGTGTTCCGGGTTCTAATCCCGGATAACACGAAGGCCATCGTCGTGACGGCAGATCCGTTGCGCCCCAAGCTCAATCAAGCGTTCCTCGAGTATTCTCAGGCGCGCGGGTTCCTGATCGACCCGACCCGAGTACGCGCGCCGCGCGACAAGGCCCGCGTCGAGCGCAGCGTGATTCCGGTGCGCGACGACTGCTTTGCCGGCGAAGGGCTGCACAGCATCGAGGCCGCACGCGACCTCGCGCGCAAGTGGTGCATCGAAGAATACGGGATGCGCCGCCACTCGACGACGCAGCGCCGGCCCCTCGAGCATTTCCAAGCGGACGAAAGGGCCAAGCTCGCCCCGGCGCCGGCTGAGGCGTACGATCCGCCGCTCTGGCGCGATCCCAAAGTCGGTCGCGACCAACTGGCCATCGTCGACAAAGCGTTCTATTCGCTGCCGACGCGGTTCTGCGGCAAAAGGCTGCGGGCACGTCTCGACCACAGCCTCGTGCGGTTTTACCTGGACTACAAGCTCGTAAAAACACATCCCCGCCGGCAGCCCGGCGGCCGGGCCATCGATCCCAAGGATTTCCCACTCGAGAAGACACCCTACGCCATGCGGGACGTCGACTTCCTTTGCCAAGAGGCGGCGAAGCATGGCCCTCATGTGCGACTGTTCGCAATCGAGCTCGCCGCCTGCGATCTGCCCTGGACCCGCATGCGACAAATCTACGCCTTGCTCTCCATGGGCAAAAAGTACGGCTCGGTAAGACTCGAAGATGCGTGCCGCAGAGCGCTCGACGCTGAAATGGCCGATGTGTGGCGCTTGCGGCGCATGCTCGAACGAGCCACGCCGGAAACACCCGGCACGCCGCCGCCCAATGTCATTCCGATCTCGCGCTATCTCCGACCCGCCGCTCAGTACGCCTTGCCGCTTCTCATCCCAAACACGACTGGAGACGACGATGGACACGATCTCGACTGACTTGAAGAGCACACTCCGGCGCCTGCGCCTCTCGCCGGTCTTGCCGACACTCCCCGAGCGGCTTCTGCAAGCACGCGAGCAGCAGATGCCGCACCAGGATTTCATCCTCCTCGTTCTCGCCGACGAGGTGTCGCGACGCGACAGCGAGGCGGCGGCCCAGCGCGCACGCCGCGCCAAGCTCGACCCCGCAATGCAGCTCGAGGCCTGGGATCAGAGTGCAAGAGTCACCTTCGATCGCACCCTCCTCAACGAGCTCGCGACCATGCGCTTCGTCGAGACCCGGGCACACGTCGCGATCGTCGGGCCCGTGGGGGTCGGCAAGACTTTCCTCGCGCATGCCCTCGGACACATCGCCTGCCGGCACGGCTACTCGGTGATCGCGCTGCGCGCCGATCAGATGCTCAAGACACTGAAACACGC
>CAZYGK010000338.1:0-2163 GCA_964647355.1 uncultured Flavobacteriaceae bacterium
GTCGGCGGCATCGGCATCATGAACATCATGCTGGTCTCGGTCACCGAGCGCACGCGCGAGATCGGCATTCGGCTGGCGATCGGGGCTCAGGCGCGCCAGGTGCTTTTGCAGTTCCTGGTCGAGGCGGTGGTGCTGTCGTTGTTCGGCGGGCTGGCGGGGATTGCAGCCGGCCTCGGCTTTGCGGCGGTCGCGACGTCAGCCCTGGGCGTACCCTTCCTGGTGGACGTGCCGACCGTCGTCGTCGCCTTCGCGTTTTCGGCGATGGTCGGGATCGTGTTCGGCTATTTTCCCGCGCAGCGCGCGTCGCGCCTCAATCCGATTGAGGCGCTGCGCCACGAGTAGCCGCTACTCGCACACCGTCTCATACCCCTTGATCACGCGGTCGTTGCAGATGCCGGAGGGTTGGCACCAGTAGGAGACGCGGAAGCCCCAGATCGGGCGGCGTTCGCACTTCTTGCCGCTCTGTTGGGGTTGCGGTGCGGGCGCGGCCGGCACCGGCGGTGGCGTGGGTGCCGCTTGCGTGTTCGTATAGGCCGTCAGTTGCTCGGCTTGCGGGGCGCGGTCGATCGCGCGGGCTTCAGTGAGGCGGAACTTCTTGCGCGTCGCGGTCGCGATGAAGTCGAGTGCGTGATTGACACGTTTGTCGGTGTCCGGGATTGCGGACAGGTACACCAGCATGCCGAGTTGATAGATCTTGCCGCCCGTGTCGTAACAGAAAACCAGAACGTCGATGTCGATGCCTTGCATCTTGGTTGTCAGCACTTCGAACATCAGGCCGCCTTCGCTGCGAAGGCCCGAACGCTTGGCGAGCGTCATGTCGCCGCCGATGCTACCGACGATTTCACCGATCGCCTTTTTGAACTCCACCGTCGCATTGCCGGGCTCATGCTCGGCGAGGGTCAGCAACAGTTGCACGACGCCGTAGTCGTCTTGCGGCGAGGTCAGGATGACGTGGTCTTTCTGATAGTCGCGCTGCCAGCCGGGGAAGTTAGCGGCGCCGGCCGCCGGTACGAACAGAACGAGCGCGAGGAACAGCGTCGCTGCGCGGCAGATCAGCATTGGTGGTTCTCTCCCTGGCGTTTTGAGGGAGGCTAGCTTGGATTGCGTGGGCCGTGAAAACGAGAATGGCCGTCGTGTGACGGCCATCAAGACTCAATCGTTTGATGTAGTGCCGCCTCCCCTTGCGGGGAGGCGGGCTCGTCAGCGCCTGCCGGGGGCGAAGTTGGTGCGGCGCAACTCGCGGATTGCGCGCGGGGTCACTTGGCCTTCGACGATCTCGTAGCCCATGAGCGCGAAGGTGCGGCCGCGGAGGAAGATCGGTCTCGCGTTGCCGTACCAGTCGACGCACGAAGCGCGGCAGTTATCGTTCGTGCTGCGCACGTCGCTTGAGAAGAGTTCGCCCAAGGGCAAGAAGCGGCGGCTTTCGCGGCGCAGGAACGTGATCGCTGCGGAGCCTTCGACGAGTTGGCCGTATCCGGGGCGGCCGGCACGCGTGACGGGCAAGCCCAAGACGCCGTCGCCTTCACGTTCGGGCTTGAAGAAGAACGCGTGGCTGCGGGTTTCGCCTTGGGATGCGCTTTCCAGCGTGTAGCGGTCGCCCAATTGCGGGCGCCAACCTTGTGTGAGTTCGATCGCTTGGAACGTGAGATTGCGGTCTCCGGCGCCGATGACGACAGCGTCGTTGCCCATCGCTTCGATGCGGTCGACACCGTGGTCGAGCGGAAGCTGGGTCAGGCCGCCGCCGCGCACGCTTGCGATCACGACGCCGCCGTTCGCACCGCTGGGCGAACCCCAGGAGTTGCCGGTGCCGTAAAGCAGGTAGTTGCCGACATAGCGGTTCTGGAACGCCCAGGCGTTGCCCGGCGGGCGCGGGAGTTCGCGATAGCGGCGGCGATCGATCACGTCCGTGCCGTCGCCGAAATCGCGCAACGGAAAGCGCACGAGCGCGATGTCGCCGGAGGAGAATTCCGGATTCCACATCGCATCGCCGCCGCCGTCGGAGCGCACGAGCACGTTCAGTACGCCGTCTTCCCAATCTTCGCGAAACGAGAATTGGTCGACGGGGGCGCCGTGCGCGATGACGGCCGAAGGCGCGCTGCCATCGAGCGGCAGGCGGTAGAGCATCGATTGATTGCGCTCGTTCTGCGGGCGCCACCAGCCGTA
>CAZYGK010000339.1:0-2163 GCA_964647355.1 uncultured Flavobacteriaceae bacterium
ACGCCTGCAAAACGCGCTCGAAGCGGCCTCCGCCTTCAAGGCGAACCGCGCCGATTGGCTCGACGGCGCTTGGGCAGGCTTCGGTCAAGCCGAAGGCGAAGAGCGCCGCGGCAACACGGCGGTCGCCGTCGACACGCTCAAGCGCGTCGGCAAGGCGCTCACCCACACGCCCGACAATTTCAACCTGCACAAAACCGTCCAGCGCCTGCTGCAGCAAAAGAACCAGATGCTGGAAACGGGCGAAGGCATCGACTGGGCCACCGCCGAAGCGCTCGCCTTCGCGACGCTGCTGGACGAGGGCTACCACGTCCGCCTCGCCGGTCAGGACTCGAGCCGCGGCACGTTCAGCCAGCGCCATGCCGCCTTTATCGATCAGGAAACCGAAGAGCGCTACCACCCGCTCCAGCACGTCTCGACGGCCCAAGGCGAATTCGAAGTCATCGACTCCTTTCTCTCGGAAGAAGCCGCCTTGGGCTTCGAATACGGCTACACGCTCGCCGAACCGAAAGCGCTCGTCCTCTGGGAAGCGCAATTCGGCGACTTCGTGAACGGCGCGCAGGTGCTGATCGACCAGTTCATCACCAGCGGCGAACGCAAGTGGCTGCGCATGTCCGGCCTCGTGATGCTGCTGCCGCACGGCTACGAAGGTCAGGGACCGGAACACTCCTCCGCCCGCCTTGAGCGCTTCCTCCAGCTCTGCGCCGAAGACAACGTCCAGGTCGGCAACATCTCGACGCCCGCGAACTATTTCCACGCGCTGCGCCGCCAGATCCACCGCAACTTCAGAAAGCCGCTGATCCTGATGACGCCGAAGTCGCTTCTGCGTCACAAGCGCTGCGTCTCGAGCGTGAGCGACCTGGCCGAAGGCACTTCGTTCCATCGCCTGCTGCACGACGACGCGCAAACGCACCCGTCGACAACGGCGATCAAGCTCCTGCCCGACGATCAGATCCGCCGCGTGATCCTCTGCTCCGGCAAGGTCTACTACGACCTCTTCGAAGAGCGCGAAAAACGCGGCCTCAACGACATCTATCTGCTGCGCGTCGAGCAGTTCTATCCCTATCCCGCGCGCTCGATGGTGACCGAACTCAGCCGCTTCCTGAAAGCCGACATCGTCTGGGCGCAGGAAGAACCGAAGAACATGGGCGCCTGGACGTTCATCGAGCCCCACATCGAATGGGTCTTGAACCGCGTGGGCGCGAAGCACGCCCGTGCCCGTTATGTCGGCCGCCCCGCCGCAGCCTCACCCGCCGCGGGCCTAGGCAGCCGCCACCAAGCCGAACTCAAAGCACTCCTCGACGAAGCACTCGCGCCTTAGCAACAGAGCCCCCGCATGACCCTCGAAATCCGCGTACCTGGCCTTGGCGAATCCGTGACGGAAGCAACCGTCGCCAAATGGCTGAAGAAGCCGGGCGACGCCGTGCGCGCCGACGAGCCGCTCGTCGAACTCGAAACCGACAAGGTGACGGTCGAAGTCCCCTCGCCCAGCGCCGGCGTCCTCTCCGAGATCCGCGTGCAGCCCGGCGCCACGATCGCCGTGGGTGGAGTACTCGGCACGATCGGTGAAGGCGCAGGCGCAGGCGCAGCGGCCGCCGCGCCGCCGAAGCCGCAACCGCTCCCGCAAGCCGCACCGAAACCGGCACCGGCGCCGCAAGCGCCGCGCCCGATCGCGCCGGCCCCGGTCGCCCCCTCGGCCCGCAAGATGGCGGAAGAAGCGAACATCCCGACGACCGCGATCGCCGGCACCGGCCGCGACGGCCGCGTGATGAAAGGCGACGTGCTTTCTGCGATTGAAGCGCGCGCGAACGAACCGCGTCCGATGTACGTGGCCCCGGCAGGTCCCCGTCCCCAGGCTGCGCGCGAAGAACGCGTGCCGATGTCGCGCTTGCGCAAGACGATCGCGCTGCGCCTGAAGGAAGCGCAAAACACCGCAGCCCAGCTCACGACGTTCAACGAAGTCGACATGTCGGGCGTGATGCACCTGCGCGCCGCCCACAAGGACACGTTCGAGAAGCGCTACGGCGTGCGCCTCGGCTTCATGAGCTTCTTCGTGAAGGCCTGCATCATCGCGCTCAAAGAAATCCCGTCCGTCAACGCGGAGATCGAAGGCGACGACATCGTCTACAAGAACTACTACGACATCGGCGTGGCGGTCGGCACCGA
>CAZYGK010000340.1:0-2161 GCA_964647355.1 uncultured Flavobacteriaceae bacterium
GGGTTCGAGGCGGACGAGCGCGAGTTCGCGGTGGCGGCGGAGATGCTGAAGTACTTGGGTTTTTCGTCGGTGCGCTTGCTCACGAACAATCCCGATAAGGTCGCGGCCCTCGCCCGGCATGGCATCGACGTCGTCGAGCGGGTCGTACATAGCTTCCCGACGAACCCGCACAACGAGGCTTATCTCGCCACGAAGAAGGCGAAGGCCGGTCACCTGACTTAAGCGCGGCTGCCGAAGATCGCCGTGCCGACACGGACACGCGTTGCGCCGAAGCCGATCGCAGTTTCGTAGTCGCCGCTCATGCCCATACTGAGTTCCCTCACACCCGCATCACGCGCGAGTTTGAGGAGCAGTGCGAAATGCGGCGACGGTTCGTCGTCGGCCGGCGGAATGCACATCAGGCCTGAGATGTTCAGGCCGTGAACCGTCCGGCACCGTTCGACGAATGCAAGGGTATCGCGAGGAGCGACACCCGCTTTCTGCGGCTCTTCGCCGGTGTTCACTTGGACAAAGAGCTGCACGTCGCGAGCGGCGCGCTTCAGCTCATCGCTCAGCGTTTCGGCAAGGCTTTCGCGGTCGAGCGTATGAATGGCGTCGAACAGAGCGACGGCATCGCGTGCCTTGTTCGATTGCAGGGGGCCTATGAGGTGGAGTTCGATCTTCGGGTGGAGGGCTTTCAACGCCGGGTATTTCGCCTTCGCCTCTTGGACCCGATTCTCGCCGAAGACGGTTTGGCCAGCCGCAATGGCGGCTTCGACGGCGGTGGCCTCGTGCGTTTTGGTTACCGCGATCAGCGTAACGTCCGAGGCCGAACGGCCGGCCATCGCGGCCGCCTTCGCGATGCGGGCGCGGATGTCGCGGAGGTTCGCGGCAATCGTGTCGGCTGATATGGTCTCGGTCATGCCCGGATCGATGAACGAAGCTCAGGCCAACTTCGCACGCCATGCGCGCGCGCTCAACATGCGCCACGCCCGCGGGCGCGCGTTGCCGGCCATCGTTTTGATGACGGACGATACGCGCAAGGTCGACTGGTCCGCTGCGGTGGCTGCGCTGCCTCCCGGGAGCGCGGTGATCGTGCGCCATCGCGACGCCGCTGGGCGCGAGCGGTTGGCGCGGCAATTGCGCCCCCTCTGCCGCGCGCGGCGTGTGGCCCTTTTGATCGCAGACGATGCAGCGCTGGCGCAGCGGGTCCGCGCGGACGGCGTTCATGTTCCGGAGCGGCACTTGGAGAGACTGCCAGGCATTCGTACGCGAAATACGCGCTGGCTCGTCACGTGTTCGGCCCACGGTGCCGCTGCGGTCCGGCGCGCCGCCAGGTTAGGCGCCGACGCGGCGTTCGTGTCGCCGGTGTTCGCAACGGCGAGCCATCCGGAGCGAGATGCACTTGGTGTCACGCGCTTTGCGGCCTTGGTTGGCGGCGGCAGCGCGGTGTACGCCCTCGGGGGTATCGAAACGGAAACGATCCGGCGGCTTGCGGCGCACCGGATCGTCGGGATTGGCTTGATCGGCGGGTGGGCTAGAAGCTGAACGTCGTCTCGACGTAACCAACGTTGGCGTCGAGGTCCGTGCAGTTGAAGATGCCCCCGAACCCGCAGAAACCGAACGGCGTTTCGTCAAATTCGTACCGCTGATAGCCGCCGGTCACACGGAAGCTTTCATCGATCGTATAGCCGAGCGAAAGCTGCAACCCGGACCCTTCCTGCTCGTCGAACGAGCTGAAGCCAATGCCTTGCGTCATGGTGATGTAGTTGATGCTCGCCGCCCACGGGCCGCTCTCGTACATCACGCCGTAGCTCCAGGTCTCCGTAAAATCATCAGCGAACACATTGCTGTTGAATGGTTCTTGGAGCACAGGCCCGCCGCCGGAAACGTTCGTTTGACGATAGGCGACGCCAGCCGACCATTCGCGATATGCGAGCTTGATCGCCGCACCGAAATCTTCGAGATCGTCGTAGGAGCTCGATGTCGGTCTGACGAGATTGCCCATCACGTAGCCAATGCTAAGCGCGAGATCTACTTCGCCGAGCGTACCGGCATAGCTTGCCGCGACGTCTACAATGTCGGTTTGCTCGTTGACCTCGTCTGCGCCGAAGAGATCGTCGAGGTCGCGCGAGCCATCGGGGGTGTATGAGATCGCAACACGGATGCCGTCGAAGACGGG
>CAZYGK010000341.1:0-2158 GCA_964647355.1 uncultured Flavobacteriaceae bacterium
ACCGCCCCCACTGCGGGGCGGTCGAACGTTCGAGCCCGAAGGGCGAGAAGGTTCGGGTGGGGGGCGAGCCTCGCCGGAAAGGCACTCAAATGGTTGACGAGTTCGTCAAGCGCCTACGCCGCAAGATGACCGGGGCTGAGCTCACGCTATGGCGCGAGCTCCGGCTGCTCAGGGCGACTGGGTTTGTTATCCGGCGGCAGTCGCGGTTCGGGATTTACATTGTCGACTTCATTTCGCATCGCGAGCGGCTGGTCATCGAAGTCGATGGCGTCACGCACGAGACCGTTGAACAGATGGCTCGCGATGCGGAACGCACTAAGTTCATCGAGTCGCGCGGATACCTCGTCGTTCGATATTCGAATGACGCAGTGTTGTACGCGACGACGGACGTCGCGAACCGGATCAAGCAAATTCTGGTAGAACGGCGCGCGGTGAAGTCCACGGCGATGCCCGCTCACGTTCGCGCTTAGCTCCCCCCACCCGAACCTTCTCGGCCTTCGGCCTCGAACGTTCGACCGCCCCGCAGTGGGGGCGGTATTTTCTTAAGTGAGCGCCGCAGCTGTTGGACTACGGCGCTTTTGGCTTCACGCGATCGACGCGGGAGGGGCGCGGGATCGGACGCCGCGCGCGGCGATGGCGGCGCCTCGGTCGATGAGGCGCGCGGTCGGGCGCTCAACGGCGAAAGCGATGGGGAGTGGCGGGAGGGAGACCTGGGCAAGATCGTGGCCGCCGGGCGCTTTCGGCTGTAGAGCGCGGAAAATCGTGACTTTGGCGCGAACGATAATGCGTTCGGGAAGCGCTTGGCTGCCGCTGGCCGCGGCTGGGGCTGCGTTTGCGGCGGCGATCGCAGGCAGGGCCGCGGCGAGCGTTATGCCGAAGAGGACGATGAACGCGCTCACCAGCCAGGGCGGCGTCTGCTCATCCTTTAGGGCGATGCTGAACGGTCGCTTCACGGTGCCTTCTTGCCGGCCATTGCGGCCTCACAGATTTTGCAGATAGGAACGGGACTTGCGAATTGCGAGCCCCTGCCTGGCTGATTTCCATGAACCGTGTCATGGCTGCACTTGGGTCGATTGCCTTCTTCTTTCTCGCACCTGGGACCGTCGCGGGGCTTGTGCCCTGGTGGATTTCGGGGTGGGAAACCCACGCCGGCTTTGCCGGGGCGGAGGTCTTGCGCCTCGTCGGCGTGGCTCTGATCGCCGCGGGGCTCATCGTATTGATCGACTCGTTCCGGCGCTTTGCGGTCGACGGATTGGGTACGCCAGCGCCGGTGTTGCCGACCAAGCATCTGGTCGTGACCGGCCTCTATCAACATGTCCGCAATCCCATGTACGTCGCCGTCGTCGCCCTGATTCTGGGGCAAGCATTGCTATTCTCCGACTGGCGCCTGCTCGCCTACGCGGCGGCGGTTTGGCTCGGATTTCAAGCCTTTGTGACGATCTACGAGGAACCGACGCTGCGGCAGATGTTCGGGGAAGACTACGAAGTCTATTGCCGCAATGTGCAGCGCTGGTGGCCGCGCCTTTCGCCCTGGCGCGCGCAGTCGTGATCAACGTGACGGCGAAGAAACTTGCAGCTTGTGACGGATGAGCATTGATTTAGTCGTGGCTGCGCCAATCCGCGGCTGGCTATTGTGCGGCGACTTGCATAAGGTCGCTTAGCTCCAGCGCGCGAATTGTGGACGCGCACCCGGAACTAACAGCGGCCTTTTTCCGGAATCCTGGCGCGGCGTGGATCACGGCCGCAAATTTGGCGGAACGGACGGCTTCTCGGCCTCGTAGAAGCATCCCGCCCTTCCGACTTGGCTCGCAAACCGAAGGACCACCCCCATGGCCGACAAGAAGAACCCGAAAGACAAAACCCCCGCCGAAGTGCTGAGCGAGCTCATGAATGTGCCGTTTCCGAACAAGGCCTATGTCGAGAGCATGAAGCGCGTCTTTGCGATGCAGAAGCACATGCTCGAGAACTTTCAGAGCAATCTGGACCTTTGGTTCGAGCGGCGGCGCGAAGGCACGGAAGCCGCGCTCAAAATGTTTCACGAGTTGAACGGCGAGAGCGATCAGGAAAAGCGCGCGGAAGCTTGGCAGCGCTGGGTTTCCGGCGCGATGGCGCGGATCATGGACGACGTGCAGACGCAGTTCGACTTGATGGCCAAGAT
>CAZYGK010000342.1:0-2157 GCA_964647355.1 uncultured Flavobacteriaceae bacterium
TTGCCGTCGGACGTGTTGATGAAGGCGAAGATCGAGCCGGGTGTATGGCCCGGCGCGGGGACGAGTACCACGCTGCCGTCGCCGAAGTAGTCGTAGCTCTTTTCGAAGCCGAGATAGGGGCCGTTCGGGAAGTCGTACACCTTGTAGGCCGTCGTGCCGAGTTGGCGAGCGAGTGCGGTCGCCTCGCCGCCGTTGTCAACGAAGTCGCGTTCGGCTTGCGGAACGAGCACGGGGATGCTTGGCAGATCTTCGAGGCCGCTCACGTGATCCCAGTGCGCGTGGGTGAGCATGATGGCGGACGGTTTGATGCCTGCGGCCGAGAGCTGCTCGGCGACGGTCGGTTCTTGCTCGTAGCGCGCGGTTGTCTGCATCAGCCACGGCGTTGTTTTGAAGTGCTCGGCCACGTTCTTGCCGAAGCCGCTGTCGAAGACGAGCGTGCCTCTCGGGTGGACAATGAGGATGGCGCCCATGTTGAAGACGCGCTCTTCCGTCAAGTTGCCGCCGCGGTAGGCGAAGCCGGCGCTTGAGAGCATCTTGCCGGCGAGGATCGCGTGGATTTCGACGCCAGGCGTGGCGGGCGTGGCTGGCGCGGCGATGCCTTCAGCCGGCGGCGCGTCGAGGTCTTGCGGCACGAACGTCCAGGCGAGCGCGAGGATCCCGGCGAAGATCGCGAGGAGGATGAGGCGGATTACGAGGCGCATGGGCTTTGAACTTTCAATGACGTTGGCGGGTTCAAGATTATCATGTCCCTCTGGGTTTCGCACGGGCGGTTGGGATCGCGGTCCAGGGGTCGTCGGGCCAGTGGTGTTTGGGGTAGCGGCCTTTGAGGTCGCGCTTCACTTCCGGGTAGCCGTTCTTCCAGAAGCTTTTGAGGTCGCGCGTGACTTGCACGGGACGGCGCGCGGGCGAGAGCAGATGCAGCGTCAGCGGCACGCGGCCGTTCGCGACGGTCGGCGTGTCGGCGAGACCGAACATTTCCTGCAGGCGAACGGCGAGGACCGGCGCGTCGTCCGCGTAGTCGATGGCGATGCGCGAGCCGGACGGGACTTCGACATGCGTCGGAACCAGCGTGTCGAGGCGCTTTTTCTGCTCCCAATCGAACAGGCTGTGCAGCGCGTTCGAGATATCGATGCGGGCGAAGTCGGCTGCGCGCGTCACGCTGCCCAGGAAAGGCTGCAGCCAATTCTCGAGCGTGCGGGTGAGCGTATCGTCGGAGAGGTCGGGCCAGCCGGCGTCGGGTTCGAGCTTTCGGATGAAGTTGACGCGGGCGCGAAACGCGTCGAGTTCTGGCGTCCAGTTCAGCGATTTCAAGCCCAGTTCGCGGATACCGGTAAGAACGGCGGCGGCGAGTTTGGCGGCGTCCGGTTTCTTCAGCGGGCGCTCGGCTAGGGTCAGCGCGTGGAGGCGTTCTTCCTCGCGGGCGATGGCGGCCTTCTCGCGGCTCGACCACTCGCACACTTCGCGCGTTTCGATGTGGCTTGCGAACAGGTCTTCGATGTCGGCGAGCGAGAGCGGGGCGGCTTGGTGGATCTTGGCGTTCGCGCCCGCGCCATCGAGAGCGGCGATGGCGAGGTAGTCTTCGCGCGCAAGCGCGTCGGTTTCGGGGAGCGTCGCGCCGCGGCCCGACGCCATACGGAAGCTTGCGGGGCCGCGGCGTTTGGCGACGCGTTCCGGGTAGGCGAGGGCGGTGAGGCGGCCCGCGGCCTGCATCTCGACGCGGCCGTCTTTGGCGTCGAGCGTGCGCATCCAAGCGCGGGCTTGTTCGCGAGCGCGGGCGAGGGCGCCGCGGTCCGCGTTCGCACTGCCCCGGTCGAACGCTTCCAGGCGGGTGCGGATGTCGGCATCTTTGACGCCGCGGATGACGTCGCGCTCGCTCAATATGGCGGCGAGCGCTGCAGCGGTTGCGCTTTCGCCCATCTCTTTCGCGCGCAGCATCATGTGGGCGAGGCGCGGGTGGGCGCCGAAAGTGGCGCAAGCGCGGCCGTGCGGGGTGATGCGGTTCTCGGCATCGATGGCGTCGAGTTCGCGCAGCAGCTCTTGCGCTTCGGCGAACGTGCTCGCCGGCGGCGGATCGAGCAGCTTCAACCGGCTCGCGTCGCGTTCACCCCAGAGCGCGAGGTCGAGCGCGAAGGGGGCAAGATCGCTCGTCAGGATTTC
>CAZYGK010000343.1:0-2151 GCA_964647355.1 uncultured Flavobacteriaceae bacterium
GCGCGACGCTCGTCCCCCTCGATCTCAAAGACGGCGCCGCCTTCCCGCGCCTCGCCGGCGCCGTCGCCGAACGCTGGCGGAAGCTCGACATCCTGATCGGCAACGCCGCGGTCTTGCAGGGGCTGTCGCCGGTCACGAACATCAACCCTAAACACTGGATCGAAGCCTTCGACGTCAACGTCAACGCGAACCTGCGCCTGATCCAATTTTTCGATCCGCTGCTCAAAGCCAGCGACGCCGGCCGCGCCGTGTTCGTGACGTCGGGCGTCGCGAAGAACCCGCGCGCCTACTGGGGCACCTACGCCGCCAGCAAAGCGGCCCTCGACGCGCTCGTCCTGACCTACGCCGCCGAATGCGCGGAAACCAAAGTGCGCGTAAACCTCTTCAACCCCGGCCCGACGCGCACCGTGATGCGCGCCAAAGCCGTCCCCGGCGAAGACCCCGAAACGCTGCCCACGCCCGACGCCGTCGCCGCGCAACTGATCGCGTTGGCACTGCCCTCGGAAACCCGCAACGGCGAGAGCATCGCGTTCAAGCGCTAGGGCGACTCCCGATTTTCTTGACCTACTCAGCCTGTCATCCCGGCCAAGCGAAGCGCGAGCCGGCGACCCAGGGTTGACGGTCGCGGCGTTGCCACACGCGGCGTTCGCGGGCATGACCCCTGCCGAAAAAGAAATAGGCGCGCCACGGCTCAGCCATAGCGCGCCTTACGATTGTCCCGAGCGCGACCTACGTCGTCCCGTCGTCCGTCTTGCGTGCGAACATAGACCCGAAGACGCGCCACAAGATCCCGCCCAGCGCCACCACGCCGATCGCGATCAGCTTCCACGCACCGAGCAACAACTTGAATAGCCCCGCCTTCGCCGCGACGCCGCCTGCGATCAGCCCGGCGATGCCATAGGCCGCAAGCTTGTCGCCCTCCTTGTAGTCCGCGTAGCGATTGCCCTCCGTGAACGACACCATCGAGAGCATGCCGGGCACCTTCGCGTTGATGTCCTTCAGCTGGTTCATGCCGCCGATCACGTTGACCTGCAGCACGCCTTCCCGGCCGAGCGCGCGGATCGCATAGTTCAGCGTGTCTGCCTCCTCGCCGCTGAACTTCAAGTGCTTGGCCCAATAGAGCTTGTGTCCCGCCTTGTCGTACTTGGGCTCTTGCGCCCAGCCGACGAGCGTCACCGTGCCGTAGCCTGCCTTCTCGCGCTCCTTATTCTCTTCGACCGTCCCGTCCTGCATTTCCTTCATCAGGTCGGTGTAGTTGATCGACGCCGCGTCGTCGTCCGCGACGTGGCCTTCGTCTTCGTAGGTGATGATCGCGGCCCAACTCTCGTCGGCAAACGGGCTCACACCCTTCGGCACGATCGCGCCGAGCGCACTAGCACCGACATCCGGCGGATTACCCCACACTTCGGTCAACAGCTTCCGCGTGTCGGCCGCATCCAAGAACGCGAACCCTTCGGCGATCACGATGCGCGCTTTGCCGCCCGGTAAATCGTGCGTGCCGTCGCGCTGCACCAGACTGTTCGCCGCGATCTCACGCGGGCTCGGCGCCTCCGCTTTCGGCGCGTCCGCAGGCGCTGCCGCACCGGCGCCCTCTGGCGCAACCACCGCACCCCCGCCGCCTTCGCTGCCACCACTCGCGGGCGCTGGGGCAGGCGCCGCCGGTTGCGCTGGAGCAGCCGCTGGAGCAGCCGCGTCACCGGGCTTCGGTGGCGGCACGACATCGGCAAACGCCGACTGCGCCAAGAACAATGCCGTCGTCATCAATGCTGCGGTACGAACAGTCACAGGGCCTCTCCTCAAAGCATCCTCAAGGAAAGAAAGACTACGCCTGAACCGGCATCAAGTCTTCAGCAAAAGAGCGGCCGATCGCCCGCCAAACACGCCAAGTCTTCCGTCGGCATCAGGTGCATCGCAATCGACACGACCTGAAGTAGTGCCTCTAGTCTTGCGGCGGATACCGATCGAATGCAGGTAACTCGTGCGCCCGCGCCATCCAAGATATCCGCTCCGCTACCTGAATGTGAACCCGCGCGGGTACTGCTTCCGGATCGTCATAGGTCGCGCTTTGAATGTCGATGATGCCGGGCAAGATGTGCGCGTTCACGTAGAACAACCCCGTGCCGCAATCGGCACAGAAATGCCGCCGCCCAT
>CAZYGK010000344.1:0-2148 GCA_964647355.1 uncultured Flavobacteriaceae bacterium
TTGCGGAACTCGTAAGCCGGGGCGCGGCGCGAGACGGCCATCACCTCTTTCAAGAGCCCAAGATCCTGCCAGATGCGCATGATCTCCGCGTCGAAGTGGGCGGCGCGGGGGAGGGGATAGACGGCCGTGTCCTTTTCGACCGCGAGGACTTTGAAGCCCTCGCGGCCGAGGAGGTTGGCGAGCGTGGCGCCGACGGGACCTAAGCCCACGATCAGGACATCGATCATTGTTCGGCTACCACGGTTGCTTCGATGGCGCCGATCTTGTCGATTTCGACGCGGGTGACGTCGCCTGCCTTCAGAAATGCGGGCGGCTTCAGGGCTGCGCCGACGCCGCCGGGCGTGCCGGTGAAGATCACGTCGCCGGGCTCGAGCGTCATCGCTTTGCTGATGTGGGCGATTTGGTCGAATATGTTGAAGACGAGGTGTTTTGTGTTCGAGTCTTGGCGCTTCTCGCCGTTGACGAAGGCGCGGATGCCGAGCGTGTGCGGATCGCCGATCTCGTCGGGCGTCACGATCCAGGGGCCGATCGGGGCGTGGGTGTCAAAGCTCTTTCCCAAGACCCATTGCGGGGTTTTGAACTGCCAGTCGCGGACCGTGACGTCGTTGCCGGCGCAGTAGCCGAAGATCACCTCGTGCGCTTTCTCTTTGGGCACGTGCTTGCAGCGCTTGCCAATGATGGCAACGAGTTCAGCTTCGTAGTCGAGGAGCGGGGAGACTCTGGGCAATTGCACGGGCTCGAACGGCGCGTGGATCGAGGTTACAGCTTTCGTGAACCATACCTGTTCGGTCGGCGTCGGTTGGCCGCTCTCGGCGATGTGGTCGGCATAATTGAGGCCGATCGCGAGCACCTTGCCCGGGCGCTGCACTGGGGCTTCGAGTTTGATCGCGTTCTGCGCGAAGTCGGCTTTGCGCGAAGCCGCACGTTCGACGGCGCCGCGGACGGAAGGCCATTGGTTCATGAGGCCAATCATGTCGCGCGGTAGGTCGGGGTCGGCCTTCTTGAGGTCGACAATGCCGCCGTCGACGGCAAGGCCGATGCGGGTTGAGTTGCCTTCAGTGAACGTTACGAGTTTCATAGTGTCTCTCCTCCCTGGGATCGCGGATGGCCTCGTCCGCTCTTTCTTCCTTCCAGCGCCGGTGCGGCTCAACCACTGTAAGAGCGGACGAGGCCGTCCGCGGTCCCAGGATTTTCAACCCATGTCCGCCGGCATTTTCATGCCCCATTGCACGCCCGCGAGTTCGGGCAACGACGAGTCGCGCGAGCCCCAGCTGGCGGTCAGCAGGTCGCCGTCGGTCCAATGTTCGAGCGTGTGCCCCCAGGGGTCTTTCCAGTAGTCGAAGATCTGGCTGCCGAGGTAGTGACGGCCGATACCCCATTGGTGCTTGTAGTTCTTCTCTTTCAGGACGTCGTGTCCGCTCATGAGGTCGTCGAAGTCGGCAACCTCGAAAGCGGCGTGATTGAAGCCAGATGAACCGGTGCCGACCAGGAACAGCGTGTGGTGGTCTGCAGGCTCTTCGCCGCGATCGCAACGCAGAAAGGCGCCGAGTGCGAATTCGGGCGAGAGCTTGATCTCGTCGGAGGTGATGAAGCCGAAGCGTTCCTTGTACCAAGCTTCGCTGGCGCGGAAGTCGATCACATTCAAGACGCAATGGCCGAGGCGAACGACGTGAGAGGGGCCTTGGCCGACGCGCTTGACTTCGTTGTGGCGCGGGCGCGTGTGCACGTTGTTGACGGCACCGAGGGGGCGCGCGGCCGCTGCCTTGGCGGGCGTGCGACCGGCGACGAACTCGACGGAATGACCGTTCGGGTCTTTCAGGCGAACGACTTTGCCGCCGCCCGGGCCGTCAAGGGCCTCGACTTTGGCGTCGTAGGTCTTGGCGAACGCGTTCAGGTCGTCGAGCGAGCGCGCTTTGAACGCGACGCCCGCAAAGCCGGCTTCGCCTTTGTGCGTGACGTGCAAATACGGGCCGGGGCCGGAGCCCGTCATGTAGAGCGTGTCCGCATCGCGGTGCGCGCGAACCAGACCGAAATCGGTCAAGAACGTTTCCATTTTGTCGAGATCGGGCGCGGAAAAGCGCACGAAGGCGATATCGTCGGCTTTGATCATGATTTGGCTTCCTTCTTGCGGGCGTCCATGGCGGATTT
>CAZYGK010000345.1:0-2137 GCA_964647355.1 uncultured Flavobacteriaceae bacterium
CGGTCGCCGGGTAAACCACGGTGCATTGGGCGATGACCAGCGTGCCGCTCTTGATGTATGTCCCCGCAGCGCCAACGAATGACAGTCCTGCTCCAGAGCCATCCGCCGGCGTCCATGACCCGGTATCCGGCTTCCCGATCTGCTTGATCGTCCCCGCAACCGTGACCACATAGCACGCCCCGGTGTCCTCGTCTATGACGATGGGTGATCCAAGGCCCGAGGAAAAATCCTCCGCGTCGGCTGCCCCGGATTTGGAGCGAACAAGCTCCATCAAAGCGGCCAGCTTCCGGGCGAAACCCACACCCCAGGCTTCGGCCCTCGATCATTCCCGTTCATGTCGAGCCGCGCCTTCCCGCCGTCCAAGCTCATCGCCTGCTTCACTTGCAACTCATAGGTGCGGAAGTCCTCGGCGTAGTCGAAGCCCTTTTCCTTCTTCCACACCCACCGCAGCCCTTGCAGGCACAGGTCGTCTGGCAGGAGGATGATGTTCGTGTCGGCGGTAAATCGCGCGTAGAACGCGCTACCGGCCGCATTCGAGATCCAGTTCTTCGACAGATACTCGAAATACCACGACTCGCCCGCAACCGGCGTCGGATTGATGAGGAGTTTCCCGCCCCGGATGCGGTATTGGTAGCGTGGGCCAGTCGAGAGCAGCGCCTTGAGCGCCTGCCATTGCTGCGGGTTGAGCGGCCCGCATACCGGAAGGCGCGTCGAGCGATCCCAAATCGTCTCGTTGATTATGAAGCGGAAGCCGTCATCGGCAATCGAGGCGATGGTGCCCTGATCCTCGGCGGCGAGCGAGGTATGGTCGGCCTCCCGCGTCAGCGCCTCCCAAAAGTGGCGCTGCGCGAGGTCGTTCCCGATCTCCTCCAGCAGCCCCATCATCTGCGTCACGCCCTGGTCTGACGACCCGTAGACGGTCGCCGGAGACGTGAGGTTCTGCCGCTTGCAGAAGTCTTGGACGACCGAAAGGAGCGTTGCCATTTACGCCACCTTGCGGGGGCGGCCAGGGCCGCGTTTGACGGTCGCCTCTGGAACGAAGGCAGGAATTTCCCCGGCAGTATCGTAGTGCGTCACCTGCGGCTCATCGTCCAGCAGGTCGCTCGCCGCGATGGGAGGCGCGGCAGGCTCATCGAACGTCTCAAGGCGCGTCACCATGCCGCCCTTGTCCACCACGGCCTTGAGCGCGTTCACCTGCTCGACCAGCGTGGCGACATTGCGCTCGGCGAGGTCGAGCCGTTCCTTGAGGCTCGCGTTCTCCATGACCAACGGCCCATGCGACTTCGCGGCCTGCATCGCGGCGATGGCGAGGTTTTTCAGCTTCGCAGCACCCATGCCGACGCGCCGGAAAGCGTCCTCCGGCAGTCCCGCCAAGTCCTCGACCGTCAGGATTCCGACCCCGCACAGCATCTCCTGCTGCGCCGGAGAGATCACGGCCCATCCGCGAATCGGCATCCCGTCGATGGGCGGCTCCTGTCCGTCCTGCCATGCCTGGTATGCCCGCTTGTAGTGGGGAATCCAGGTGTTCGGAATGCGCCCGTTGCGCTCGTCATGGGCCAGTTTCTCGAACCAGCCTTTCACGTCGCGCACGATCACGTCCTTGGTATAGGCGGGGGTGATCTTGACGAAATCCACATCCTTGCCGACCCACCGGCCTTCTCGCTCGCTTGCGGGCTTGTCCTCGACGGCGCGGCGCTCGAAACGGACATACGGGGGGCGCTCCTCGCGGGTCGCCAGTTCGATCACAGAGTTCATGCAGCCTCCTCAAGTTGATGGGTCATGCACCACGCCACATAGGGGAGCAGCCCGCTCCCATGCGTATGAACCTCGCACCCGCGTTCGGCAAGTGCCGGAGCGAGCGCCTGAAACTCCTGCACCTGCTGCACCATCCACGCAGCCGACTTGAACTTGCGCCCTCCGGCAACGGCGTCCACCGTCACGTCGCCATCGTTCCCAGGCTGCGGGTAGGCATGATGGCCGTCCTCGTAGGACGAATCGTATCCGTACAGGTGCAGCTTTCTGAAGCCCTGCGTGTAGGCGATTGTCATGGCGAGAAGCCCCACCGTGGAGCCGCCGCCGAGCAGTTCGACCGTGCCCGTAAAATGCTCCTCGATGCCGGGAATGTGCGGGTGGAACA
>CAZYGK010000346.1:0-2110 GCA_964647355.1 uncultured Flavobacteriaceae bacterium
GCCGGCACTTCCTGCGCGACGCCGCCGATGCGCCAGTTGCGCGGCATGCCGATCTCGCCGTCGTCGGGCTCGGCCGTCCCGTGCAAGATGCGGAAGAGCGTGGTCTTACCGGTGCCGTTGCGGCCGACGAGCCCTACCTTGTGGCCGGTCGGAATCGCGGCCGAGGCCGCCTCGAACAGGGGCCGGCCTTCGATCCGGTAGGTGAGGTTTTGGATACGCAGCATGGGGCGCGCTCTCTACCGGCCTTTTGGCGCGCTGGAAAGGCGCGACATCAGCGCTCCTCCCCCAAGCTTGCGGGCCTCCGGGGCCGACTGTATCAAGGCGCAACTTTTTGGCCGTTTTCTCAAGGATTTACCCCAATGACTGAGCGCACGTTTTCGATCATCAAACCGGACGCGACCCGCCGCAACCTGACCGGCAAGATCATCGACCGTCTGGAAGGCGCCGGTTTGCGCGTCGTCGCGTCGAAGCGCGTGTGGCTGAGCCAAAAGCAGGCGGAAGGCTTCTACGCCGTGCACAAGGCGCGTCCGTTCTTCCATGACCTCGTGAAGTTCATGACCTCGGGCCCGGTGGTGGTTCAGGTGCTCGAAGGCGCGAACGCGGTGGCCAAGAACCGCGAAGTCATGGGCGCGACCGACCCCGCGAAGGCCGCCCCCGGCACGATCCGCAAGGACTTCGCCGAGTCGATCGAAGCGAACTCCGTGCACGGTTCGGACAGCCCGGAAAACGCCGCGATTGAGATCAAGTTCTTCTTCGCCGACACGGAAATCGTGGGCTAAAGGCTTGGGAGCGCTGGCATATTGTCGGCGCCTCCCGCCTAAAATGCAAAATCGAATCCGTTATATGCGTTAGAAGCGCGGAATTCCGCGACTTTATCCGTTAGATAGGCGTTATATATCCGTTATGGAGGCGTTCGCGGCGCGAGCTACGCGAAGGCCCAACGGCTCCCACACGCCCACGCACGCACGATCCACGCGCAAAAAACCTGCGCGAAGAC
Organism: uncultured Flavobacteriaceae bacterium; assembly: GCA_964647355.1. Classification (GTDB taxonomy): domain Bacteria; phylum Pseudomonadota; class Alphaproteobacteria; order Micropepsales; family Micropepsaceae; genus SZUA-430. Next base: position 998 of record CAZYGK010000346.1, read on the forward strand.
GTGCACGATGGCGGAGACAGATACGAAGCAGCGAACGCCGCGCGATCGTCACGCGCCGGCGTCATCGACCAGATGCAGTTTTCAAGTCGCAGCCGCCTGACCGAACGGGGCAGGGGAATGGCCGCCTTTTGCGGCTCAAATTCTGACGAGAACAAATATAGAACATTGGTTGCAAAAAGTCAACCGCACGGACGCCCCACGCGCGCAACAGCAGCGCCGATCTGGCGCAGACGAATTTGCGCCGTCGCATGGTGATCGCTGTGCCCGCGTGCGAAGCTGCGGCGTCTGATTTGGATGCCCCCCCATGCTCAACCGCTGCGCCGTGATCGTTCGTGCCGACCAACCGTATATCGCGTGGGCGGCCTCGCTGCCCGGCGCGGATGCGGACATCGTGCCCGATCCCGACGGTGAGCAGTCGGTTTATCTCTTGCCCGACGTCGCCGACGACGGCGATGTCGAGGAGATGCTCGAAGAGGCGTTCCCGATCATCTTCGAAAACGAACTCGCGAGCTGGTGCGTCGATAAAGCCGTCTGGCCGAAGGCGCGCACATTCGCGATGTTCAAAGACTGGTTCACGATCGAAGTGCACTCGATCGTCCACGACCTCTGCGCCGACCCGCTCGTCAACGACGAGGAAGAGTAGCCAAGCCCCGGCGGCGAGCCGCCCCGGGAGCGCGGGCTTCCATGCCGGGTCCCAATGCGCCCGTCCCCTTCATTCCTGCGGATCATCGCCGGCACACGGCGATTGGCACCATGGTATTTGCTGTCGCGGAACATTAGAGAGTTGAATCGGTGCGCCGCCGTCTCGCGCGCCGGTGAAACAGCGATCTTGGGTCTGCGATGAACGAGGCCGATGCCGGCAGAGTGCACGAGCGTGTCCTCACGCTTTTGCGCGCGCGCCAATTCGATGAAGCCGTGCGCCTCTGCCAGGAATGCCTGAAAACCTGGGACGAAAGCCATCACGAAGCCGCCTGGGCCAATTTGGCGAAGGTGTATTGGCGCAGCGACCGGAAGACCGAAGCGGTTGATGCCATCTCCAAGGCGATCGAGCTGTCCCTTGACGACCGCAGCCATCTGCACACGCGCGCCCGGCTGACGCTGGAGCTGGGCGAC
>CAZYGK010000347.1:0-2110 GCA_964647355.1 uncultured Flavobacteriaceae bacterium
CAGTTGGAACGCGGGCGGTTATCTGCGGACCCTGCGTATTGTGGCGCTATTGAACCTGTTGCCAGATTGCCGACTTGACTTCACCCGGGATGAACAATCCGTCCGCGCCCGCTTGGGCCACGAGCTTCTGGAACGAGACGTCCGACTGCAACTTCTGACGCATCTGGTCCCACTCGCCGATGTTGTCGTAGGTCGCCGAGAGGACGAAGTGGCCCATCGGGCCGCCGAGTTGGTTCAGGATGCGCAGTTCCGTGCCCGTGATCTTCTTCACTTGGCGCACGACCGTGTGGAAGTACTCGTTCGCCTCGAGGTTTTTGCCGGGGGCGACCAGGAACGACACTGTTGACGTGATCATAGCTTCGTCTCCTTGTTGTTATGGTGGTGGACGAACTGGGACGCGAGCGCAGTCGCGCTCAAGCTCTACCGATGTGGGGCGAGGGGCTCGAGGGGAGCCTCGAGCTCACCGAACATGCGCCGGACGCTACGCCTGGGCGGGGCGGATGGGCAAATCACATCTTGGATTTGCATTCCGGCGCGCGAGGCGGCAACACTGAGCGATCCGCCATTCCTCAACCCGAGCAACCACTTATGACCGATGTCCTAACCGACCTTGCCGCGCGCCTGGGCTCCAAGCTTGCCTTGATCGACGACCGGCCGGGCGGGCGCGTCGTCAAGTGGACGTTTGCGGAGCTTGAGGCGACGGCGAACAGGCTTTCGCGCCTGTTACTCGATCTTGGGGTGAAGCCGAAGGACCGCATTTTGTCGTGCGGGCAAAACTCGTGCTGGCTGGTCGCGATGTCGAATGCGGTCAGGAAGATCGGCGCCGTCGGCGTGCCGCTGAACTACCGGCTGACGGCGGATGAGGCTTCGTACGTCGTCGACAATTCGGATGCGGTTGTCGTGTTCGCGGACGCTGAGTTCGCCGAGTTCTTTGCGAAGATCCGGCCGGAGACGCCGAAGGTGCGCGAGTATCTCATTTTCGACGGCGCGCCTGCTGCCGGACAAAAGCGCGTGGAGCCGCTGTTGAGCGCACTTTCGCCTGCGCCGGTCGTGATCGACGGGCCGCCGCTTGAGCCGATGACGATGATCTATACGTCGGGCACGACGGGCAAGCCCAAGGGCGCGGTGCGTTCGTCGCTCGGCAATCCGGCGCAGTCGGCGGCGCTGTGGGGCGAGATCGGGTACGTCGCCGACGATGTCTACATCACGACCGGGCCGCTCTATCATTCGGGGCCCGGCGGGTTTCTGACGACGGCGCACCGGCTCGGCAACACGGCGGTGCTGCAGCACAAGTTCGACGAGGAAGATTGGCTGCGCCTGGTCGCGAAGTACAAGGTGACGACGACGTTTGCGGCGCCGACGCCGATCCGGCGCATCTGCCAACTGCCGGAGGACGTTGCGAAGAAATACGACGTGTCTTCGATGGCGCGGATGGTGGCGAATGCGGCACCCTGGTCGTATGCGCTGAAGCAGCTCTACCTGTCGCGCTTTCCGAAGCTGTCGCTGTTCGAGGTGTACGGCTCGACGGAGCTTGGGGTGAATACGGTGCTCAGGCCGGAGCATCAGCTGTCGAAGCCCGGCTCGTGCGGGCGCCCTGCCCCAGGTGTCGAAATCCGTTTGTACGCCGAGGACGGGAGCGTCGTTGCGACGCCGAATACGGAAGGCGAGCTCTACGTCAAGAGCGCGAACATGTTCTCGACCTATCACAAGGCGCAAGACAAGTTCGAAGCGGACCGGCGCGACGGGTGGCAGACCGTCGGCGACATCGCCTATTACGACGAAGAGGGCTTCTACTATATCTGCGACCGCAAGAAGGACATGATCATCTCGGGCGGGGTGAACATCTATCCGGCGGAGATCGAGGCCGCCTTGGAGCATCATCCCGACATCAACGACGTCGCGGTGTTCGGCATCCCGGACGACGAATGGGGCGAGGCGGTGCATGCGATCGTCGTCGTGCGGCCGGGGGCGACGTTGACGAAGGATCAGATCACCGCTTACGCGCGCGAGCACCTCGCCGGCTACAAGGTGCCGCGCTCGATCTCGTACATGACGGAGATTCCGCGGACGGGCTCGGGGAAGATCCTGAAGCGCGACTTGCGCAAGCCGT
>CAZYGK010000348.1:0-2107 GCA_964647355.1 uncultured Flavobacteriaceae bacterium
AGGGCGGAGCCGCCGTTGAAGCCGAACCAGCCGACCCAGAGCAGGCCCGTGCCGATCACGGCGAGCGAGAGATCGAAGGGGGCCATGTTTTCGCGGCCGAAGCCGACGCGGGGGCCGAGCACGTAGGCGGCGACGAGGCCTGCGATACCTGCGTTGATATGCACGACCGTGCCGCCGGCGAAATCGAGCAGGCCCCACTGGCTCAAGAAGCCGCCGCCCCAGACCCAGTGGGCGCTCGGCACGTAGACTATGAAGAGCCAGAGAATGCAGAACGCCAAGAACGCGTCGAAGCGCAGGCGTTCGGCGACGCTGCCCGCAACGAGCGCGACCGTGATCACGGCGAACGTCATCTGGTAGATCATGAACAGAGACTCGGGCAGGTTCGTCGCGAGTGCGTTCGTGTTTTCCATGCCGGAGCCCAGCATCAGAAAGCGATCGAGCGTGCCGATCAACGCGTCGCCGCCGACGAAGGCGAGCGAGTAGCCGGCAACTACCCAGAGGATTGAGACGATCGAGGTGGCGGCGGCCGATTGCGCCATCGTGGCGAGCACGTTCTTGCGGCGGACCATGCCGGCGTAGAACAGCGCGAGGCCGGGCAGCGTCATCATCAGCACCAGCGCGGTCGCGCCGATGATCCATGCGGTGTCGGCGGCGTTGATGGTGCTTTCGGCCATTGCAGAATCTCCCCGAGAACGTGCCGGACAGACCTACTTTCGGGCATTCGCCGCTGTCTATGCGGGCAGATGCACATTTGTTGGGCAATCGTGCCGTGGAATCCGGCATGCCCACAGTATTTGTCGCGGCGCGCAGTGCATGGCGCGCCGTCTAGCAGGCCGTTCTTGCCTGCCCTGCCCTCGGTGGTTCCGCGATCGCTCGCGCCGTTCCCTCCGGCAGGCCCCGCGCTTTGTTAGGATCCGGGTCTCCCGGCCGCTGGGCAGCGGCCCTGCACGTTCGTGCTCGAAGGAGACATGAAAAACCCCTCCAGAGCGCTAGCTCGGGAGGGGTCCGATGAGTTGGACCGGCGGCCTCTGTTAGAAGGCCCCTCCGCGAACGGCGCGCGCATCGACACATGGCATCGCAATGCCAAGGCCGAATGCATCGGTTCGATATGTTCTTTTCGAATTCATGCGCCGTTCGTTTTGTTCGCGTGCGGAGCTGCCTCCGCACAAGGGACGCGGCTTCTACGCTTCTCGATTCCGTGCGTCAAGCGGGTGCAAGCAACTTTTTCTCGAGGGCGACGCGAAGTGCTTGCGGAATGGTTATCGGCCCCGACGCACCGATCGTCACTTGCGTGGTGTCGCAGATGCCGACGCATGCCTCGCCAAGGAACAAGCCGCAGCCGATATCGAACGATGTGTTACCGAAGCGGGTGACGCCTAAGGCAACGTCGTAGTCGCCGGGATAATGCGCTTCGGCGAGGTAGCTGATGCGGATGCTGGCGATCACGAAGCGGAACGTGCGATCGATGCCGATCATGTCGCGCAGGAACGAAACGCGGGCGTCTTCGTAGAACGACGCGAGCGCGACGTTGTTTAGGTGCCCCTCGACGTCCATGTCGGAGAAGCGGGCGATCACGCGGCGGATGTAGGGATAATTGGTGCGGATTAGGCGATGGGGCTCAGGTTTCATGATGCGTTCTGATGCCGCTACACGGGTTTGTCTGTCAACCGCGCCGGCGCTAAGGTCTCGTATCGAGACATTAGGAGACAACCATGGACTTCCGGATTCCGCCAAACGTCAAAGAGTTGCTGGGCAAGCTCGACGATTTCATCGCGCGGGAGATCAAGCCGCTCGAGAACCAGGACGACAATATCCGCTTCTTCGATCACCGGCGCGAGCATGCGCGCACGGATTGGGATCGCGACGGCCTGCCCCGGCATGAGTGGGAAGCGCTCTTGCGCGAGATGCGGCGGCGTGCGGACAAGGCGGGGTTTTTGCGGCTTGCGCTGCCGAAGGAATATGGCGGGCAGGATATCGGCAACCTGGCGATGGCGATCATTCGCGAGCATCTGGCCGCGAAGGGGTTGGGGTTGCACAATGATCTGCAGAACGAAGCTTCGATCGTCGGCAACTTTCCGCAGGTGCTGATGTTCCGCGACTTCGGCAC
>CAZYGK010000349.1:0-2075 GCA_964647355.1 uncultured Flavobacteriaceae bacterium
ACGTCTCTCTCGATCCGCGACTTTGTGCTGATCGAGCGGTTGGACTTGGAATTCGCGCCGGGGCTTTGCGTGCTCACGGGCGAAACGGGGGCGGGGAAGTCCATCCTGCTTGATGCTTTGGGATTGGCGACCGGCGGGCGGGCCGAGCGCGGGTTCATTCGCGCGGGCGGTGCCCAGGCGACGGTGAGCGCCGTCTTCGATCCGCCGGCGAAGCATCCCGCACGCGCGGCGCTGTCCGGCAATGGTCTTGAGAGCGACGGGGCCTTGATCTTCCGGCGTTCGATCGCAAGCGACGGGCGCAGCCGGGCCTTCATCAACGACCAGCCGGTGTCGATCGGCCTCATGCGCGAGGCCGGGGCGATGCTGATCGAGATCCACGGACAGCACGATGATCGAGGCCTTCTCGATGCGGCGGGGCACCGGCATTTGCTCGATGCGTTCGGCGGCTTGGACGAGGAGGTTGCGGCGGTCGAAGGGGCTTGGCGTGCGCTTGCGGCTGCCGACGAAGCGGCGCGGGCGGAGGCGGAAGCGCAGCAGCGGGCGGCGCAGGATTTCGACTATTTGAAGCATATGGCGGAGGAGCTTCGCGCGCTCGACGTGCGCGCGGGCGAGGAGACGGAACTCGCGAATGCGCGGGCCGTGATGATGGCCTCCGAGAAGATTTCGAGCGATCTGCACGAGGCGGTTGAAGCGCTGTCCGGCAACGGTGGCGTCGAGGCGCGCATGAGCTTGGCGTTACGCCGGCTTTCGCGCGCGCAGACCGTGGCGCAGGGGCGGCTCGATGCGGCGGTGGCGGCGCTCGACCGTGCGGTGATCGAGGCGACGGAGGCGCGGCGCGCGGTCGAAGTGGCGGCACGCGGCTTGGCATTCGATGCCAATGCGCTCGAGAAGGCCGAGACGCGGCTCTTCGCGCTTCGCGCTGCGGCGCGGAAGTACGGCGGTACGTGCGACGGACTTAGCGTGAAGCGCGCTGACGCGGAAGCCAAGCTGCAAGCGCTCGCCGGGGCGCAATCGCGGGCGGCGGAGCTGGAGCGGCTTCGCCTCCAAGCGCGTAAGGCTTACGACAAAGCGGCGGCGGCGCTTTCGGCTGCGCGGGCGAAGGCTGCCGAGACGCTGGATCAACGCGTGGCGAAGGAGCTTGCGCCGCTCAAGCTGGAGCACGCGCTGTTTCGTACGCAGATCGAGCGGATGGAAGCGGGTGGGCCCGCTGGGCAAGATCGCGTCGAGTTCATGGTTGCGACCAATCCGGGCGCGCCGTTCGGCGGACTGACGCGGATCGCGTCGGGCGGCGAGTTGGCGCGGTTTATCCTGGCTTTGAAGGTGGCGTTGGCGGCGGAAGGCTCGGCGTCGACGTTGATCTTCGACGAGGTCGATCGCGGTGTCGGCGGTGCGGTCGCGGATGCGGTGGGTGAGCGGCTGGCGCGGTTGGCGAAAGGCGAGCAGGTGCTCGTTGTCACCCACTCGCCGCAGGTGGCGGCGCGCGGCATGCATCACCTGCGCGTCTCGAAAGCGATGGCTGCAGGCTCGATGACGACGCGGGTCGAGCTTCTGGATGCGCCGGGGCGGCGCGAGGAGATTGCGCGCATGCTGGCGGGCGCGAAGGTGACCGATGAGGCGCGTGCGGCGGCCGACCGGCTGATCGGCGGACCTGTGACGCAGTTGCCTAAGCGGAAGCGGGCGACGTGAGTAAGCCGACGCCGGTTACGAAGCTGAACGAAAAGGAAGCGGCGGCGGAGCTCGAGCGGCTGGCGCGCGAGATCGCGGAGCACGACAAGCGTTATTATCAGGAAGATGAACCGACCGTTTCGGATGCCGACTACGATGCGCTTCGAAAGCGCAACGCAGCAATCGAAGCGAAGTTTCCCGCGCTGATCCGGCCGGACAGTCCGTCGCGGCGGGTAGGGGCAACGGCGGTCGAGAAGTTCGGCAAGGTCAAACATGGCGTGCCGATGCTGTCGCTCGACAATGCGTTCGACGACGAGGATGTGACGGACTTCGTCGATCGCATCCGCCGGTTCTTGAATCTGCCCGCTGATGAGGAGTTGGCGATCACGGCCGAGCCTAAGATCGACGGG
>CAZYGK010000350.1:0-2073 GCA_964647355.1 uncultured Flavobacteriaceae bacterium
GCGAGGAGGCGGTCGAAGCGGGCCATGGCTTCCTGCGGGCGGCGGGCGGTTGGCGGTTTCTTCCGCATGGATTTCGCTCCACAGAGGCGTTCGTTGGCGGGCGCAGTGTGCCTTAATTGTTCTACGTTGTCGAAGGGGATAATTTTTAGGTGCCGTTTTGCGAACCAAGGCCGAACTTGAGTCGTAAAATTGTTTTACTTCAGTAACTTAGTCGTTCTTTGCAAAACGAGAACGAACGGCGTACATGTCCTCGCGTTGCAGGCGCAGAGCCTAAGGTGAATAAGAGAGAGGACGAGACCCATGAGTGGTGCACTTCGCGTCGTAGAACAGCAGGACAATATGGACCGCAAGAAAGCCCTGGAAGCCGCTTTGAGCCAGATCGACCGCCAGTTCGGCAAGGGGTCGGTCATGAAGCTCGGCGCGGGTCACAAGCCGCAGGAGATCGAGGCCGTTTCGACGGGTTCGCTCGGCCTCGACATCGCGCTCGGGATCGGCGGGTTGCCGCGTGGCCGGGTGATCGAAATCTACGGGCCGGAGTCCTCGGGTAAGACGACGCTGACGCTGCATGTCGTGGCGGAAGTGCAGAAGGCCGGCGGCGTCGCGGCGTTCGTCGACGCGGAGCACGCGCTCGACGTCGGTTATGCGAAGAAGCTCGGCGTCGACGTGGCGGAGCTTCTGGTGTCGCAGCCGGATACGGGCGAGCAGGCGCTTGAAATCACCGATACGCTGGTTCGTTCCGGCGCGGTCGACATCGTGGTCGTCGACTCGGTCGCGGCGCTGACGCCGAAGGCCGAAATCGAAGGCGAAATGGGCGACTCGCTGCCCGGCTTGCAGGCGCGCTTGATGAGCCAGGCGCTGCGTAAGCTGACGGCTTCGATCTCGCGCTCGAACACCATCGTCATCTTCATCAACCAGATCCGCATGAAGATCGGCGTGATGTTCGGCAACCCGGAAACGACGACGGGCGGCAACGCGCTGAAGTTCTATTCGTCCGTGCGTTTGGATATTCGCCGGATCGGCGCGATCAAGGAAAAGGACGACGTCGTCGGTTCGCAGACCCGGGTCAAGGTCGTGAAGAACAAGGTCGCGCCGCCGTTCCGCCAGGTCGAGTTCGACATCATGTACGGCACGGGCATTTCGAAGACGGGCGAGCTCATCGACCTCGGGTCGAAGGCCGGGATCGTCGAGAAGTCGGGGTCGTGGTTCTCCTACGACAACCAGCGGATCGGGCAGGGCCGCGAGAACGCGAAGGCGTTCTTGGCCGAAAACCCGGATATCGCGGCCAAGATCGAGGCGGCGGTGCGCGCCAATGCCGGCATCCTCGGCAATTCGCTCGCGGCCGAAAAGGACGCGGATGACGAGGACGACGACGAGTAGGAACTTGCCACAGCATTAACGAGACACTCTCCACCCCCTCAGTGCCCCCACAAAGTGGAGAGAATAGGCCCGGACCTTTCCCCCAAAGGTCCGGGCCGCTTTGTATTATCCACCCCTCTCCCCCCACTTCGGGAGGGTGAGGGGAAGGGGGTGAGGGAGGGCGCACCAGGGAGCGCGATTCTTAAAGTTTGCACGAGCGTTAGCTGACGCCTGAATTGATCCTAATTTCGCGGCGCGGCCTCCCTCACCCCTGGCCCCTCTCCCTCCTGGCGGAGGGCGAGGGGTGAACTAGTGGACACGTGCTCCCGTGGCCGATACATCCTGCACAATCAATCATTTGATGTGCGCCGATGACCACGCTGAACGACATTCGAACAACCTTCCTCGATTACTTCGCCAAGCACGGCCACGAGGTCGTGCCGTCGTCGCCGCTGGTGCCGCGGAACGACCCGACGCTCATGTTCACGAATGCAGGCATGGTGCAGTTCAAGAACGTCTTCACGGGGGCGGAAAAGCGGCCCTATTCGCGCGCGGTCACCTCGCAGAAGTGCGTGCGCGCGGGTGGCAAGCACAACGACCTCGACAATGTCGGTTATACGGCGCGGCACCATACGTTCTTCGAGATGCTCGGGAACTTCTCGTTCGGCGACTATTTCAAGGACGTCGCGATCGAGCTCGCGTGGAACCTGATCACGA
>CAZYGK010000351.1:0-2061 GCA_964647355.1 uncultured Flavobacteriaceae bacterium
ACTCTTAATCAGCGGGTCGCAGGTTCGATTCCTGCATCACCCACCAATTTCGTTCGAAATGCGAACATAGTGCCCGAGATGCGGGGCTTGCGATCGAGCGACCTTACTAACTGAGCGTTGCGTCGCGCCCCTCCGGAACGATGTAGATCACTTTGCCCGTTTCGTCGCGGATGGGGGTGAGCGAGATGTCGATTTTGCGGATGTCGGTTTCGCTGCGGCGGAGTTCGGCGGTGTAGCGCACGGGTTTGCCGTTGGCGGCGTCGGCGACCGCGCTGCGCAGGCGTTGGCGTGCCGTGTCGTCCGGGGCGAGGTCGCTGCCGGCCCAGGGCAGGTCCCAGAGCGGCAGGCCGACGAGCTGGGAGGCGCCTTCGGTCATCAGGCGGCCGGCGCGGTTGATCTCCAGCACCGTGCCGTCGGGCGCGAGCAGGCCGATCGCCTCGAACGCGTGTTCGAAGATCGCACGGAAGCGGCGCTCGCTTTCGCGCAGCTGTTCGTCGCGCTGCTTGCGCTTCGTGATGTCGCGCACGTGGGCGGTGTAGGTGAGCGCGCCGCCGACGTTGACCTTCGTGATCGCGACTTCCATCGGGAATTCTTCGCCGTTCTTGCGCTGGCCCACGACGCTGCCGCGCTCGTTCATTTGGCGGGAGGCTTGTTTGCCCATGCCGAAGCGTTCGACGTCGCCCTTGTGGCGCGCGCGATAGCGTTCCGGCATCAGGGTCGACAGCGGCCGGCCCATCACCTCTTCGGCGCGGTAGCCGAACATCTCCTCGGCTTTCAGGTTGAAGAACGTGATCGTTTGCGCGGCGTCGGCGGAGACGATGCCGTCCTCGGCGACTTGCAGGATGCGCGAGGCGCGCAGGTGCGCCTGGCGGAACGCCGCCTGTTCCTTCCTGCGGGCGGTGTTGTCGCGGAACGTGACGACGTAGCGGCGTTCGCCGTCGATCTTGCGCTCGACAACACGCACGTCGACGGGCATCTGAGCGCCCGATTTCGTCTGCGCGATGAAGTCGAGGAAGCGCGACTGGGTTTCGTCCGGTTCGTTCGCCCAGCGCTCGAGCCACTTGACGACGTCGGCGCGCCGGTCGGGCTGCTGCGGCACGAGCATGACGATGTTGCGGCCGAGCACGTCGGCTTGCGCGTAGCCGAGCAGCTTCTCGGACGCGGGGTTGAAATACGTGATCGTGCCGTCGGGCGTGGTGACGATGATCGCCTCCGGGACGCCTTCGACAAGCGCGCGAAAGAACGCCGGCGATGTCTTATCGGCCGGCGTTGCAGTTTCGCGGGTGAGGTTCGTCATGCCACCCTCCTGTTATTGGAACCGCGCGCCGGGCCGAAGGGACGGCAGGTCCGGCGCGACGGCTCCTTCGAAGCCTACTCTGCAGCAGCTTCGACGTTCGGTGTGCCGCCTTCCATTTGGTGAAGGACGCGCAAATCTTCGCTGATCTGAATGCCGGCCTCGTCGTATTTCTTGCGTACGCGCGGCGTGATCAGGCCGACGCGGGCGAGGGCCGGCAGCATCAGATCGTGCAGCGAGTGGATCTGGCCCGGCGGGAAGTCCATCAGGATGCCGGCATCGGCCGCTTCCTGCAGGCCCTTGAAGAAGTCTTCCGGGTCGATCTCGGAGTTCGCCAGAACCTGCATGAAGCCCGGGTCCGCGCGGCTCGCCAGCGTCTGACCGCCGCCGACCTGCGTGCCTTGCACGATCAGATAGATGGCGTTGAACGCAAAGTCGGCCAGTTCCTCGCGCGAGGCCTCGTCCAGCTTCTTGATGACGGGGCCTAAGAAGATGTGGCCGAACGAGACGTGGCGGGATTCGTCGCGCATGACGTTGAAGGTCAGCGCTTTCAGAAGCGGGCAGTTGGTCACGTGGTACATGTTGTTGAAGGCGCCGAGGGCGAGACCTTCGACGATCATGTTCATGCCGATCATGACCTTCTCGTAGCGGTCCGACTTCAGCGTCGCGTCGATCAGCATCTTCAGCCACGGCGTCATCGGATAGACCATGGCGACCTTGTCGCAGTACTTCGCGTAGACTTCGACGTGGCGCGCTTCGTCCATCGT
>CAZYGK010000352.1:0-2031 GCA_964647355.1 uncultured Flavobacteriaceae bacterium
AGAATGGCGAAAGAAGAACTGCTCAGTTTCGAAGGCACGGTCGTGGAGCTTCTCCCGAACGCAACCTTCCGCGTGAAGCTCGACAACGAACACATCGTAATTGCCCACACCGCGGGCAAGATGCGCAAGAACCGCATCCGCGTGCTGGCCGGCGACAAAGTCACCGTCGAAATGACCCCCTACGATCTGACGAAGGGCCGGATCGTCTACCGCAGCAAGTGACATCTCAGCTGATTTTGGCGAGCGCAAGCCCGCGCCGCCTCGCTCTGCTCGAACAGATCGGCATCAAGCCCGCGCGCGTCGAGCCTGCCGACATCGACGAAACCGTCCGCCCGCGCGAACTGCCGCGCCCACATGCGCTGCGCATCGCAACGGAGAAGGCGCGCACCGTTCAGGCACGCACGCCCGGCGCTCTGATCCTCGCCGCAGACACCGTGGTCGCTTGCGGACGCAGAATTCTCCCCAAAGCCGAAAATGACGCGACCGTCACCGAATGTTTGAATCTGCTTCAAGGTCGCCGTCACACGGTGATCACCGCAGTGGCGCTGATTGCCGCGAACGGAAAGCTCGCGACGCGCATTGTTGAAACAAAGGTCGCGTTTTGCCGCCTCGAAGCGCAAGAAATCGCCGACTACGTGCGATCCACCGAGGGATTGGGCAAGGCGGGCGGCTATGCGATCCAGGGCCGCGCTGCAGCATTCGTGCGCATGATCAACGGCTCGTACACCAACGTGGTGGGGCTGCCGCTCACCGAAACATTGCACATGCTTAAAGCGCACGGCGCCGCGTGAACCTGCTACACTAGAGCCAATCGCAACTCACGCTATCTTGGTATCGCCTTGGCTTCCGAAGTTCTCATCAATGTCGGCCCCGCCGAAACGCGGGTCGCAATGGTCGATGAAGCGCGCTTGAGCGAGCTCTTCATCGAGCGCACGGCTGAAGCCGGCCGCGAAGGCCGCGGCGGCCATCGTCTGTTCGGCAACATCATGCTCGGCCGAGTGCAGCGTGTGCTGCCGGGTATGCAAGCCGCCTTCGTCGATCTCGGGCTCGAGAAGGCGGGCTTCCTCGCCGCCCGCGAAGCACGTTGCCTCGCCGATCTGCCGAGCTTCATGGATCAACCTTGCATCTCGAAATGCGTCCGCGAGGGCGAAGCCGTCGTGGTGCAAGTCATCAAGGACCCGATCAGCGACAAGGGCGCGCGCTTGTCGGCGAACGTCACGATCCCCGGCCGTCTCGTCGTGCTCGTCCCGAACCAGTCCGGCATCGCACTTTCGCGCCGCATCGAAGACGAGGGCGAGCGCAAGCGCCTCACCGACTTGCTCACCGACATCGCCGCGAACGACCCGCGCGCTGCAGCAGGCGCCGGCTACATCGTCCGCACGGCGGCTCTCTCTGCAAGCCGGGACGACATCGCTTCGGACATGGCGCGCCTCGGCGACGAATGGCGTGCGATCCAAGCGCGCCGCAGCATGGCGAAGATCCCCGCAACGATCTATCACGACCTCGATCCGGTCGAGCGCACGATGCGCGACGGCGTGGACGACACCACCGATCGCGTCCTCATCGACAACGCCGAAGCCGTCGCGCAAGCCCGCGCCTACTGCGCCCGCGCGATGCCCGATGCGGTCGAGAAGATCCAGCTCTTCAACGGCCCCGGCGAGCTGTTCGACTTGCACAACATCGAGGGCGAGATCGAGACGCTGCTTCAGCCACGCGTGCGGCTGCCGTCGGGCGGCTGGATCACGCTCGAGACGACGGAGGCGCTCACCTCCATCGACGTGAACTCCGGCAGCTACACCGAAGCGACGGGCTTGGAGCAGACCTCGCTCAAGACGAACCTCGAAGCCGCCGCCGAGATCGGCCGCCAGCTGCGCCTGCGCGGTATCGGCGGTCTCATCGTCATCGACTTCATCCATCTGGGCGAGCCGGACAACATCGCCCAAGTGCTGACCGTGCTCGCCGAGAGCGTCGCCAAGGATCGCACGCCGACGCAGATCTTGCCGATGTCCGAATTCGGCCTCGTCGAGATGA
>CAZYGK010000353.1:0-2030 GCA_964647355.1 uncultured Flavobacteriaceae bacterium
ACTTCATGCTCTCGATCCCGATGCTGTTCTGCATGGTCGGCGGCGGCATCAACGCGAACCTCGGCTAAAGGATCGCGCACGCGAAAAGGGCAGGGGGCCGTGCTCGAAAGCACGGCCCTTTGTCGTTGAAAACATGCACGTGACCGAAGCCGACTGGCGCGAACTCGCAGACCTGGTGGCGGCGCACGATCCCGACCGCCACGTCGCGACGTTCTTCGCCCCCGCCACGAAGCGGCGCGCACTGACCGCGCTCTACGCCTTCGACCGCGAACTCGCCCATGTCGGCGAAGCCGTGCGCGAACCGATGGCCGGCCACGTCCGCCTCGCCTGGTGGCGCGAACAGATCGCCGCCATCTACGACGGCAAGCCGCCCGCATCGCCCACCGGCCGCGCCCTCAAAGCAGCGATCGAAGCCCACGCGCTCCCGCGCGCCCTCTTCGACGCCGTCATCGACGCTCGCGCCCACGACCTCGACGAAGCCCCGTTCGCCGACGCAGCCGCCCTCGAAGCCCACGCCGACGCGACCACCGGCAACATCATACGTCTCGCGCTAGGCGTGCTGGGCTCAAGCGCTGACGAAGCCGCCCGCCAAGCCGCGATCGCGCAAGCCTACGCGGCGCACGTCCGCGATCTCATGCTTTTCGCAAGGCTGCGCCGGTGCCGCCTCCCGCTCGCGTGGCTCGCCGACGAGAAGCTGAACACCGAAGACGTGTTCGCCGCAACCGCAACGACCCCCGCGCTAACGCGCATCGCGGCCCGCGCGCGCGCCCGCACGAAGCAAGCGCTCGCCGCAGCCAACAGCACACGCTTCCGCCTCAGCGCCATGCCCGCCTTAAGCCCCGCCACACTCGCCCGCATCCCAAGCGACCCGTTCGCCCCAAAGCCGCTCGCACCCTGGTCCCGCGCCGCCCGCATAGCGCTCGCCAATCTGATGTGGCGCCTCTGAGACGTAGGTCGTAGTCTCCGCACCAGGAAGTCTTCGCTGTGACCGTCAAGCAATCTCAGTCCCATTCGAGCGTGCCGCGCACGCCGGTGCCGCAGAGACCGGAGACGGCGTTCGACCGCTTCCTCTCGAAGGCCGGCGACGTCTTCGTTTCGATCTGGACGTTCACGGTCATCGCAGTGACCGGCTTGCTTGCGGCGGCCGTCGCGGCCGCTCTCGTCTTCATGGGCGCGAGCTCGATCGTGGAGTACTTCGCCACCAACGGCCTGACGGGCGCCGCAACCGATGTCTTTGCCGCATGGGGCGGCGCGTGGCAGGGCTTCATCAACGTCGTCGTCGCGCCGCCTGGGCAGACGTTCTCGATGCTCGTCGTCGAGAACGCCGTATACGGAGCCATCGCCGGTATCGTCCTCGGTCTCTGGCGTTTTCGCTCGCGTTGGCGTGGCAACGGCACGGGCAACAACCAGGGACACAAATGGGCCGTCGAAGCGATCATCTCGCCGAGCTTCGTTTCGGCGTTGAGTTACGGTGCGCTATGCGTCGGTCTTTATCTCGCCGTCGCGATGCTCGCCTCGCTGATCTTCAGCTGGCTGGGCCTTGGCTTTCAAGTGTTCGCCGGCGACCCACAGCTCGTGCTGACGGGCCCGGTCGCAGCGATCGGCGGCGCAGGCGGAGGCGGCCCGGCCGGCTTCGGCCTCATGTGGTTCCTAGTCCTGCTGCTCCTCGTTCTTGTGCCCGTACTTGCGGCACTCTTTTGCTCGTACGGCTTATCGCTCTGCGCTTGGATCCTCATGCTGGCCTGGCGCAGCGATGCGAAGAGCGCCGCACAAGACGCCATCGTCTCCGGCGCCAGCTACAGCTTGGCGTTCGCCGCGGTGGGCGCCCTGATCCAGTTCTCGCAAACGCGCCTTTGGATCAGCCGCGGCAGCACGGGCTTGAGCAAAGCGTACAACTTCCCCTGGGCCACCGCGCCCACCGAGAAGACCTATTCGCCGGAGGAGCGCCTAGCCCTCTACCGCACCGACCTCGGCTTCCACAACGGCGCCTGGAGCCGCGACGCAATCTGGTCAGGCGTCGCCGCAGGTGC
>CAZYGK010000354.1:0-2026 GCA_964647355.1 uncultured Flavobacteriaceae bacterium
TTCGGCGACTATTTCAAGGACGTCGCGATCGAGCTCGCGTGGAACCTGATCACGAAGGAGTTCAAGCTCGACACGAAGCGGTTGCTCGTGACCGTCTATTCGGAGGACGACGAGGCGGCGGCGCTTTGGAAGAAGATCGCGGGCTTTCCGGAGTCGAAGATCATCCGCATCCCGACGTCGGACAATTTCTGGTCGATGGGCGATACGGGGCCGTGCGGTCCGTGTTCGGAGATCTTCTACGACTACGGCGAGACGATCCAAGGCGGCCCGCCGGGCTCGGCGGATCAGGATGGCGACCGGTTCGTCGAGTTCTGGAACAACGTGTTCATGCAGTTCGATCAGGTGCCGGGCGGCAAGCGCGTGCCGCTGCCGAAGCCGTCGATCGACACGGGCATGGGGCTTGAGCGCATCGCGTCGATCCTGCAGGGCAAGACCGACAACTACGACACCGATTTGTTTCGCCGGTTGATCGACGCGTCGGCGCAGGCGACGAGCCAGCATGCGAACGGCGCGCATGCCGCGTCGCATCGCGTGATTGCCGATCACTTGCGCGCGTCGTCGTTCCTGATCGCGGACGGCGTGACGCCGTCGAACGAAGGGCGTGGCTATGTGCTTCGCCGCATCATGCGGCGCGCGATGCGGCATGCGCATATTCTGGGTGCGAAGGAGCCGTTGATGTACCGGCTCGTGCCGGTGCTCGTCGCCGAGATGGGTGCGGCCTATCCGGAGTTGGGCCGGGCGCAGCCGCTGATCACGGAGGCGTTGAAGCTCGAAGAGTCGAAGTTCCGCCAGACGCTGGAGCGCGGCTTGAAGCTGCTCGACGAAGCGACGTCGGGCATGGGCAAGGGCAAGACGCTGCCGGGCGACGTCGCGTTCAAGCTCTACGACACGTACGGGTTTCCCTACGATCTGACCGAGGACGCGCTCAGGGGCCGCGGGATCGGCGTCGACAAAGCCGGCTTCGAAGCGGCGATGGCGAAGCAGAAAGAAGATGCGCGAGCGGCCTGGAAGGGCTCCGGCGAAGCCGCGACCGAAGGCGTGTGGTTCGAGTTGCGCGAGAAGGTCGGCGCGAGCGAGTTCTTGGGCTACGACACCGAAGTCGCCGAAGGCGTCGTCACGGCGCTGGTGAAGGGTGGCAAGCCTGTCGATGCACTGCATGCGGGCGACGAGGGTCAGGTCGTCGTCAACCAGACGCCGTTCTACGGCGAGTCCGGCGGTCAGGTCGGTGACGAAGGTGCGATGTTCACCGCCTCGGGCGCGGAGTTCGCGGTCAGCGACACGCAGAAGAAGCTCGGCGATATGCACGTGCATATGGGCAAGCTCAATCGCGGGACGCTGAAGGTCGGCGACGTGGTCGATCTGCGCGTGGACGGCGTTAGGCGAACGGCGACGCGGGCGAACCACTCGGCGACGCATTTGCTGCACGAGGCCTTGCGCCGTGTGCTAGGCGCTCACGTCACGCAGAAGGGATCGCAGGTCGCGCCCGACAAGCTTCGCTTCGACTTCAGCCATCCGAAGGCGGTGAGCGAGGCCGAGATGGCGTCGATCGAGGCGATGGTCAACGACATGGTGCGCGCCAACGACGATGTCGTGACGCGGCTGATGACGCCCGAGAAGGCGATCGAGCAAGGTGCAATGGCGCTCTTCGGCGAGAAGTACGGCGAGGAGGTGCGCGTGCTTTCGATGGGACGCGACGGGACCAAGAGCTACTCGGTCGAGCTTTGCGGCGGCACGCATGTGCGGCGCTTGGGCGATATCGGGCTTATGAAGATCGTGGGCGAGAGCGCTGTTGCGGCGGGTGTGCGGCGCATCGAGGCGCTGACGGGCGCTGGCGCACTCGCGTTCTTGAACGAGCAGCACAAGCTGGTACGGGAAGCGGCATCCGCTATGCGTGCGGCGCCGGCGGAAGTGCCGGAGCGCATTGCGCAGTTGATGGAAGAGCGCAAGAAGCTCGAGCGCGATCTTGGCGACGCGCGGCGGCAGCTTGCGATGGGCGGCGGTGGCGGCAGCGGTGGAGCCAGCGATA
>CAZYGK010000355.1:0-2019 GCA_964647355.1 uncultured Flavobacteriaceae bacterium
GCGGCGGCAACGCGAAGCGCTATCGCTTTCCGCGTCCGCTGCTCGACGAAGACGGCTTCGACTTCTCGTTTTCGGGCTTGAAATCGTCGGTGCGCCGCGCGGCCGAGGATGCCGATTTGACGGAGGCGACCGTTCGCAACATCGCGGCAAGCTTTCAGGCGGCCGTCGTCGAGGTGCTGGTGGAACGCACCCGCAAGGCGATGCGCAGCCTCAGCCCGCGCGGGATCGCGCGGGCTGTCGTTGCAGGCGGCGTCGCTGCGAACAAGGCTTTGAGCAACGCGCTCTCGGACATGGCGCGCGCCGAAGGCTTCGATCTCGTGGTGCCGCCGGTCGGGCTATGCACCGACAACGGCGCGATGGTGGCTTGGGCGGGGCTGGAGCGGCTCGCACTCGGACTGACGAGCGGTCTCGATTTCGGCGCCCGCGCCCGCTGGCCGCTGGATGCCGCCCGCGCAGGGATCGTGGGCGCGAAGTCTTAGGTCACCAAGCGACAGGCTCGGCGGTTTTCCTCGCGTTGCGACCGGCCGCGTCCTTGTTACACTCTATGCAGCGACGAGCGCTTGTCTGGAGTGGGGGGATTGATGACGGCCGTCATTTGCACGCTGCTGAGCGGTGCGGGGTTCTATCTGTCGCTGCACTTGGGCGAGATCTGGACGCTCGCCTGGCTCGCACCCGTGCCCGCGCTTTGGTTCGCGTTCGGAGATACGCCGCGCATGCAGGCGTTTGCCGTGTCGTTTGCGGCCTACGCGCTGGGACTGCTGAATTTGCTAGAAGCCTACAGCAACGTCCTGCCGCTCGCGGCAATTGTACTGGCGATTGCTGTGCCATCGGCATGTTTTGCGCTGGCGGTTCTTGGCGCGGGACGGATAGCGCGAACCATTTCGCCGGCGGCCGGGGTTGCAGGCTTTGCTGCACTTTGGACGGCGATCGACTATGCGCTCGCATTTGGGCCGGACGGTGCCGCGACATCGCCTGCCTATAGTCAAGTCGCCGCGATCGAACTCATTCAGTCCGCTTCCGTGTTCGGTTTGTGGGCGGTGACGTTTGCGATCGGATTCGTTGCAGCGGGTATCGCGATGGCTGCTGCGCGCAAGAGCGTGGCGTCGGCGCTGCTCGCGATCTTGGTGTTCGGGCTCAACGCCGGATACGGCGTGTGGCGTCTCAATGCGGCGACCGGCGGCGAAGATGTGGTTGTGGGACTGGTCGCCGACGATTCCTTGGGAGGGGCAGGGTTTGCGAACGACGCGCCCTCCGCGCTGAAAGCGGTCGATGCCTATGCCGCGGTATCGCGCGACCTTGCCGCGCGCGGCGCCACGCTGATCGTGCTACCCGAGAAGTTTGCGGTGCTGTCGCCCGCTTGGCGCGATGAGGCCATTGGCCGGTTGCAAGATGTGGCGCGCAAGACGGGGGCGACGGTCGTCGCCGGGTTCGACGAGCGTGCACAGGAGCGGTTGAACCAGGCGTATGTGTTCGACGGCTCGGCGCCAGCGCGCGTCTATTCAAAGCGCCGGCTGGTCGGCGGGCTTGAAAGCGCGTTCGCGACCGGCCAAGCGCCGCTGATGCTTGCGGATCGGACGCTTGTCGCGATCTGCAAGGACATGGACTTTCCGGCAATGCTGCGCGGCGATGCTTCGCTCGGCCCGCAAATTGCGGCAATACCGGCGTGGGACTTCGACCGGGATGCGTGGGCGCATGCGCGCATGGCGATTATGCGCGGGGTCGAGAACGGTTTTGCGGTCGTGCGGTCCGCGCGCCAGGGACTGTTGACGGTGTCGGATGCCAACGGGCGCGTTCATGCCCGCGCGCAAAGCGATCGCGCCGGTCCGGTTACGCTTGTTGCGCGGATTGCCCGAGGCCCGTCATCCACGCCCTACACGGTGCTTGGCGACGTTTTTCCGATCGGAGCGATTGTCTTGGCCGCACTGTTGTTGGCATTGCCGGCAATGAGGCGGTGGGGCGCTTGAGGCGCTAGGCTCTCCAAAAGGAAACGGGCGGGCCGGGGTTACCGGACCGCCCGTT
>CAZYGK010000356.1:0-2018 GCA_964647355.1 uncultured Flavobacteriaceae bacterium
GAAGTCGTGCACCCAGCCGTGAAGTAACGGAGACCACCATGGAAGCGATCGATCCCTTCATCTTCCGCCTCTCGATCTTCGTGCTGGCGATCTTCGTGGGCTACTACGTGGTGTGGAGCGTGACGCCCGCGCTGCACACGCCGTTGATGTCCGTCACGAACGCGATCTCCTCCGTCATCATCGTAGGCGCGCTGCTCGCCGTCGGCGTCGACCTGCTGTCGGCTGGCGAAGGCGGTTGGGTCGCAAAGATCTTCGGTGTGCTCGCCGTAGCGCTTGCCAGCGTCAATATCTTCGGCGGGTTCCTCGTAACGCAGCGCATGCTCGCGATGTACAAGAAGAAAGAGAAGAAATAGCCGCATGAGCGAAGGCGGCCTCTCCGTGTTTGATTTCGTAGCGATCGGCCTCGCCATGGCCGCCATCGGCGAAATCGTAGCCGGTCAATTCTTCGCCAACCGTCCGGACACGCACAAACTGATCCCGCACCTCCTATTGTGGGAAGGCATCGCGATGTTCGCCTGCGCCGGCGTCGTCTACGTCCGCCAAGATTTCAGCGTCACCACCATTGTCGCCTTGATCGCGATCTGGATGGCCGGCGCCGCCGTCGGTCTCCTGCGCGCAGGCGTTTTCGACGCGCCACGAGAATAAGAGAAAAGGTTCAACCAGACGATGACCTCCGATCTCGCCGCACTTCTCTACCTCGCCTCGGGCGTTCTCTTCATCCTCGCGCTTCGCGGTCTCTCAAGCCCGGAGTCCTCGCGCCGCGGCAACCAACTCGGCATCGTGGGCATGGTGATCGCGGTCGCGACCACGCTCGCCGTCGCCGCCCCCAGCGACACGCTCACCTGGCTCCTGATCCTGATCGGCGTCGGCATCGGCGGCACGATCGGCGCGATCACCGCGAACCGAATCGCGATGACGCAAATGCCTCAGCTCGTCGCGGCGTTCCACAGCCTCGTGGGCTTGGCGGCCGTGTTCGTGGCGGCGGCAGCCCTCTACGCGCCGCAAGCCTTCAACATCGGCGAGCCCGGCAACGTCCATATGCAGTCGCTGATCGAGATGTCTTTGGGCGTCGCGATCGGCGCCATCACGTTCTCGGGCTCGATCATCGCCTTCGCCAAACTGAACGGCAACATGTCGGGCGCGCCGATCATCCTGCCCGCGCGCCACGTGCTGAACATCGCGATCTTCGCGGCCATCGTCGCGCTGATCTTCGTGCTCGTGATGAGCCACGGCGAGGCGACCTGGGCCTTCTGGGCGGTCACGATCCTGTCCATCATCCTGGGCGTGACCCTCATCATCCCGATCGGCGGCGCCGACATGCCGGTTGTCGTCTCGATGCTGAACTCCTATTCCGGTTGGGCGGCCGCCGGCATCGGCTTCACGCTCGAGAACTCGGCACTGATCATCACCGGCGCCCTTGTCGGCTCGTCCGGCGCGATCCTCTCCTACATCATGTGCAAGGGCATGAACCGCTCCTTCATCTCGGTGATCCTGGGCGGATTCGGTGGCGAGGTCGCGGCAACCGGCAAAACCGAAACACGCCCCGTGAAGCAAGGCTCGGCCGACGACGCCGCTTTCATCATGAAGAACGCATCGTCGGTGATCGTCGTTCCCGGCTACGGCATGGCCGTCGCCCAAGCGCAGCACGCACTGCACGAAATGGCGAACAAGCTGAAGAAGGAAGGCGTGAAGATCTCTTACGCCATTCACCCGGTCGCGGGCCGCATGCCCGGCCACATGAACGTTCTGCTCGCCGAAGCAAACGTTCCCTACGACGAAGTGTTCGAACTCGAAGACATCAACAGCCAGTTCCCGACCGCCGACGTCGCCTACGTGATCGGCGCGAACGACGTGACGAACCCCAGCGCCAAGACCGACCCGAAATCGCCGATCTTCGGCATGCCGATCTTGGACGTGGAAAAGGCAAAGACCGTGCTCTTCATCAAGCGCGGCATGGGCTCCGGCTACGCCGGCGTCGAAAACGAACTCTTCTTCCGCGACAACACGATGATGCTGTT
>CAZYGK010000357.1:0-2014 GCA_964647355.1 uncultured Flavobacteriaceae bacterium
GCCTTCTCGCGCAGCTTGAACTTCTGGATCTTGCCGGTGGAGGTCTTCGGCAGCTCGCAGAACACGACGGTCCGCGGCACCTTGTAACCGGCGATCTGGCTCTTGACGAAGGCCGTGATCTCTTCGGCCGTAGCGCTGGCGCCGGACTTGAGCTCGATGAATGCAACGGGCGTCTCGCCCCATTTCTCGTCCTGTTTGCCCACGACCGCGGCCAAGCCCACCGCCGGATGCTTCATCAGCACGTCCTCGACCTCGATCGAGGAGATGTTCTCGCCACCCGAGATGATGATGTCCTTCGACCGGTCCTTGAGTTGGATATAGCCGTCCTTGTGCCAAACGCCCAAATCGCCGGAATGGAACCACCCACCTTTGAACGCTGCCTCGCTCGCCGCCGGGTTCTTGAGATAGCCCTTCATCACTACGTTTCCGCGGAAAAAGACCTCGCCCATCGTCTCGCCATCGCGTGGCACGTCCTTCATGGTCTCGGGATCCTTGACCGACAGCGCCTCAAGCACGGGATAGCGCACGCCCTGGCGCGCCTTGATCTTCGCGCGCTCGTCCATCGGCAAAGCATCCCACTCGCTGTGCCAAGCGTTCACGACGGCAGGTCCGTACGTCTCGGTCAGCCCGTACACGTGATGCACCTGGAACCCCGCGGCCTCCATCCGCGCCAGCGTCGCCGCCGGGGGAGGCGCCGCCGCCGTCATGAATTCGACGCGGGTCTTGAGTTCCTTGCGCTCGGCGTCGCTCGCGTTGACGAGCATGCCCATTACGATCGGCGCGCCGCACATGTGCGTGACCCCATAGCGCGCGCACGCATCGAACATGTTCGCGGCAGTCACGCGCCGCAAGCAAACATGCGTGCCGGCGACAACCGAGATCGTCCAGGTAAAGCACCAGCCGTTGCAGTGGAACATCGGCAACGACCACAGATACACGGGATGCGCCCGGATCGAGGCCGAGATCACATTCCCTATCGCAAGCAGATAGGCCCCGCGCGAATGGAACACGACGCCCTTCGGGTTGCCCGTCGTGCCGCTCGTGTAGTTCAGCGTAATCGCCTGCCACTCGTCCTTGGGCAGGTCCCAAGCAAACTCAGGATCGCCGCCCCTCAAGAAGGCTTCGTACTCGATCTCGCCGACGAACTCGCCGCCCTCGAACTCCGGATCGTCGATTCCGACAACGTAGGGCCTCGCCTTGCAGAGCTTCAGCGCCTCCCGGGCCAGCGCGCCGAATTCTTTGTCGACGATCAGTACCTTCGCCTCGCCGTGATCGAGAATGAAGGCAACCTCTTGCGCGCTCAGGCGATAGTTGATCGCATTCAACACGCCGTTCGTCATCAGGACGCCGTAGTGTGCGTCGAGCATCGGCGGAATATTCGGCGCAATCACCGCCACCGTATCGCCAAGCCCGATCCCGCGCTTCGCAAGCGCCGACGCCAAACGGCGGCAACGCGCATAGAACTCCCGATAGGCGATCTTCTGTTCGCCGTGCAGAATGGCGATGCGGTCGGGAAACGTGAACGCCGCGCGCTCCAGGAACGTCAGCGGCGACAGCGACTGATAGTTGGCAGAGTTCTTGTCGAGATCGATCTCGTACGGATTCGCGCTCATGTCCCGGGCCTCAAGTGGAAGGCCGCGACGTTAGCGAACGTGCGCGGCCCTCGCAATGACACGCCGGAGGCGGGCTTACGGCTTGTCCTTCGTGCGCTGGAACGACGCGAACACCGACGCCGGATCGTATTTCATCTGAGGCGCCTCTTCCTCGCTCGCCTGGTCGGCCTCGACCGCATCGCTCGCCGGCTTTAGCGTAGCGCCCTTCGGGTCCGGCGCTGTCTTCGCGCGACGCGACGCCGCCTTCTCGACCGCGAGATCGAGCTCGAGCTGCGAACAGAGGCTGAGCGTCACCGGGTCGACCGGCTTGATGTTCTGCATGTTCCAGTGTTCGCGATTGCGGATGAGCTGGATCGTCGACTTCGTCGTTCCGAGAAGCTTGCCGATCTCCGCATCCGTCA
>CAZYGK010000358.1:0-2013 GCA_964647355.1 uncultured Flavobacteriaceae bacterium
GCGAAGTAGATGTTGCTCTCGTCGTAGAGAACGCGCACTTCCATGCGTTCGCTTGCGGGCTGCTTCTCGTTCGGCTCCAGCTGATAGAACTCGCTGATGACCGGTGCCTTCGCCCAGATGGCATCCGATATATTGCCGTCGAGCTTAGGGGCTTCGGCGGGGGTAATTCGCGCCGCTGTCGCACTCGGTTGATAGGTCGCGAAGTCACGCGCAGGCTGCGGCTCCGCAGCGGATGCGTTTGCACACAAAGAAATGCCGACGCCGGCGCCGAGCAGCGCCTGCCAAAGTCGTTGAGCGTACACGTTTCCCCTCGCACCCTCTCGGTCTTGAGGAAACACGATTCCGGGGACACACACCCATTAAAACAGTGTGAGTTGGTTCACGTCCGAGTGAGCGTGGCTGTGACGAGTCCGGTCCCAAACAACTGGCGGTTGTCGGGCCGCACGAAACCATGAGGTTTCGTGCGGGGTCCGCCCTACGGTCCCGTCAGAGAGCCTCGATCGCCGTTGAGCAAGGGGAGGGTGGCTGGTTGGAGCGCTTTAGCGCATCGACAATGCGTTGTTTGTCTTCTGCGCGTACACCGATTTCGGTCGCGATGGCTTTGATCGATGCGTTGGCCTCGTCTTGGGTCATCGTGCCGGCAGCGACTGCGTTGTCGACGACTTTGCAAGCGCCGATGTAACCACCAGCCGCCGCGCCGCCGAACCCGCCGACGGCCAAGCCGATAACGCCGCCCAATACAAAGACGAATAAGAACGCCAAGAATCGTCCCATGGAACTCTAGCTCCTGATTTGTTGCCGATCCGTCCCAGAATCGACGGGGCCCTAACGTGGGATCCAACTGTGGCAGCTTCAAGAATGGGCGCCACTGCCGTTCGGGAGGCCACGGCATAGTGCCACCACTTAGGGTCGCCTCAGCCTCTGAGGAAAACCAAGCGTGCGGCTCGGCGCCGCGCCGGCACCCTCTTGAACGGCGCCTCGTTCGTCAGTAATTTCTGTAGAGACAGAAATGAATGGCAGGTGTCTCATGAAACTGCCTCCCGTCATCGAAAAGATCGTGCTGCATTGGGGCGAAATGGGTGCCCGTTGGGGCGTGAACCGCTCAGTTGCGCAGATCCACGCACTGCTTTGGCTTTCGGGCCGCCCCATGAACGCCGAAGAGATCGCCGAGACACTTGGCATCGCACGCTCGAATGCTTCGACCTCGCTCGAAGAGCTTCAAACCTATCGCTTGGTCACGCTGATCCACACGATCGGCGACCGCCGGAACTACTACGAGGCAAGAGGCGACACCTGGGACATCGTCCAGACGATCGTCGACGAGCGCAAAAAACGCGAAATCGACCCGACGCTAGAGGTGCTCCGCGCAGCGCGAGATCTTGCGGAAACGGACAACGAGACGCCGCCCGATGTTAAAGACCGCGTGGCGGAAATGCTCGGCTTCATCGAACGCATGACAGGCTGGTACGAGCAGATGCGCCGCGTACCGAAGCCCACGCTGCAGCGTTTGATCAAAATGGGTGCCGGTGTCGCCCGGCTTATCGTCTCAAAATAGGGTAACGCCATGGCCTTCGCTTTGCCGAACGTGCTGTGGAGCGGTCCGAGGCCCGTTGCGGACGCTGACGATGACCACAGCGCTACGATCGCCCGCGTCCTGGGCGCGCCTGCTTGGCGTTCGCTACCCGATGCCGTTCGCGCGCGGTTCTCGCGCACGGTGCCGACGCTCTATGACGGCCGCACCGTGACTGAGCTAACCTGGCTGGGTGCAGCCTTTGCGTGGGCGTTGCTCCCGTTCGGCTCCCCGTTGCCGTTGCTCGCCGGGGAAGCGCAGGCATCCGTAAGCGTGGGAGCGAGGCAGGGTGGAATGGCGTGGGTCCGGGAGTATCGCGGACCGCTTGGTTTCCGTTTTCAGGTGCGTTCGACCAAACGTCTGTCGGAAGACGGACGGCTGTTCGAATGCTGCGCGGGCGGATGGACGATGCTGCTGGATGTGTCCGCCGACCAGGGCAGCCT
>CAZYGK010000359.1:0-2011 GCA_964647355.1 uncultured Flavobacteriaceae bacterium
GGAGCTTCTTCGGGAAGGGCGACGTCGCGATCGAGGTTAGCCTGGCGGCGACGTTCGCGATGTTTGTGGTGTGTCTCGGCGTGGTCGCTTGGATTTTTAAGACCGGGTATCGGTTGAAGAATTGAAGGGTGGGCTCACCCGGGAGCGCGGGCTTCTAGCCCGCTCTTAGGACCGTCGCGATTCAGAAAGAGCGGACTGGAAGTCCGCGCTCCCGGGTGAGCTTCTTCTTCTAGCTACGCGAACTTCGCTAGGCGGCCCGCGATGATGTCGTGGGCTTGCTTCATGATGCGGTCGATCAGTTCCTTCACCGTAGGCACGTCGTTGATCAGGCCCACGACCATGCCGCAAGACCAGGCGCCTGCCTCCATATCGCCGTCCTTCATGATCTTCGGGTAGACGCCGGCGACTTCGCCGATGATGTCTTGGAATTGGAGCTTGGCGCCGAGCGCTTTTTCCTTTTCGAGCAGGCGGTCGACGGCGGCGTTCTTCAGCACGCGTTCCGTGTTGCGCAAGGGGCGCATGACGAGGCGGGTGTCGAGTTCGCTGGCGGCGACGATCGCCTTCTTCACGTTCTCATGGACGGGCGCTTCCTTCGTGGCGATGAAGCGCGTGCCCATGTTCATGCCGTCGGCGCCCATCGCGAGCGCCGCGACCAGGCTGCGCCCGTCGGCCATGCCGCCCGAGGCCACGAACGGGATTTTCAACTCGTCCGCCGCGCGCGGGAGCAGGATGAAATTCGGTACGTCGTCTTCGCCCGGATGGCCGCCGCATTCGAAGCCGTCGACCGAGACCGCATCGCAGCCGATCTGTTCGGCCTTCAGCGAGTGCCGGACGGACGTGCATTTGTGGATCACCTTGATGCCCGCCTCTTTCAGCGCCGGCATCCACTTTTGCGGGTTGTTGCCCGCGGTCTCGACCGCCTTCACGCCACCGTCGATGATCGCCTTGATGTAGCCGGGATAGTCGGGCGGGGTCAGCGCGGGCAGGAACGTCAGGTTCACGCCGAACGGTTTCTTCGTCATCTCGCGGCAGCGTGCGATTTCCTTCGCGAGGTTTTCGGGGGAGCCTTGCGTCAGGCCCGTGATGATGCCGAGCCCGCCTGCGTTCGACACGGCGGCGGCCATCTCGGCAAAGCCGACGAAGTGCATGCCGCCTTGGATGATCGGATGCTCGATGCCGAACATTTCGGTAATGCGGGTTTTCATGGGTGTGGGCTCCGGTGGTGGGTAATGGCTATATGCGGAGTCAATGGCATGGGCTGCGCGATTGGTCTAGACTTCTTACCAGCTTGGCAAAACCGGATGGTCGAATGACGTATTTTGCTGACCTTACGCCATACGGCTATTGGAATCCCGAACCGGGAACACTGAACGTTGGCTGGTTGTCTGTCGGGCACCACTTCGAAACGGCAGTGCCGAATGAGGCGGATTTGGAACTGCTATGGCAGTTCTGCAAAGTGGAAGTAACTGCTACACGAGGCCTGCACGGTTGCGAGTTTTGTGAGGCTTGGCGCATAGAGCATTGTGACCAGATCAGGAACGGCGAGACGCTCAGGCTTGGCTACTCCGAGATACGCGTTTTCTCACCCGATGGCCGCGCATACGCGGCGCCCAGCTTGATCTATCACTACGTTGCCGCGCACAGCTATGCACCGCCGTCGGAGTTCCTCACAGCACTGCGCACCGGCCCCCGCCCGACTTCAGACGAGTATCGCGCGCAGCTCGCCAAGCGGCAACTAGAGTGGGACTCCACAATTCGCGACTAGAGGTACTGCAGAAAAGCTCGGCGCTCGGCTGCCCACGATTGCTCCTCCGGCTTCGTTAGCGCGTCGAGGTCGTTCGACGTTGCACTCTTGTCATCCACCCACTCGCGCAGGAGTGGGCTGCCGTTGATGACGTCGATGGCTAGCTTTCCGAGTTCGTATTCGTAGGGGAAGTCGCGCCAGAGGGGGTAGCCGGGGTGGAGGTTGCGGATGGCTTTGAAGGCTAGCGATTGGAGGCGCCAGGGTTTG
>CAZYGK010000360.1:0-1992 GCA_964647355.1 uncultured Flavobacteriaceae bacterium
TCGAGCGGCGGCGAGGGCAGTAACTCCGGCTCCGGTGACGGTGGCGAGGGTTCCAGCGGCGGCGAGGGTAGCAATTCCGGCTCCGGTCACGGCGGCGAAGGCAACTCCGGTCAGTCGGCCAATTCGGGCCGCGGTAGCGTAGACGACGACGATATCGTGACCGTCGGCCGCAACGATGCGGGCGAGCGCGTGCGCGAAGGGGAGGCCGTCGTCCTCACCAGCCGGTCCGACTTTTCGGCGCGGCTTGCCAGCCAGGGTTTCCGCCTGGTCGAAAGCTTCCGCGTCGAGACGATCGGCGCCTCCGCGATGCGCATTGCCGTGCCGAAGGGCATGAGCGAGCGCGATGCACTCAATGCCCTTCAAGCGCTCGATCCGAAAGGGATCGTGACTTTCAATCACATCTACAATCCTGCGGCAGCAGGCACGGCCGGCGCGACCGTGCGCAGCGCTTCCGCGAAGAAGCCCGTGAAGGCGAAGGTCGGCTTGGTCGACGCCGGAATCGACGCAAAGCATCCGATGTTGAAACAGGTGGTCGTCAACACGCGCTCGTTCGATCCGCTCACCAATGCGCGCGGCGATTCTCACGGTACTGCGGTTGCGTCCTTGATTGCCGGCGTTTCGCCCGGCGCGACGGTGTTTGCCGCCAACGTGTTCACGACATCGGCGGACGGGCAAGAGATCGCAACGGCGGATGCAATTGTGCGCGGGCTCGATTGGCTCGCCAGTATGCACGTCGCTGTGATCAATCTTAGCCTCACCGGGCCTGCCAATCCGATCTTGGAGGCGATGATCGGCCGGCTCAATGCAGCTGGGCACGTGCTCGTGGCGGCGGTCGGCAACGAAGGGCCTCGTGGCGCACCGCAGTTTCCAGCGGCCTACGACAAGGTCGTGGGTGTTACGGCGGTGGACGGGAAGAACCGCGTGTATCTTTACGCCAATCAGGGCGAATACGTTGACTTTGCAGCCCACGGGGTGGATTTGCGCGTGGCCGATCCTCGCGGCACGGTGAACACGGTGTCCGGCACGTCGTATGCCGCGCCTGTCGTCGCGGCCAGGCTTGCGGCATACCTCGAGGTGCCGGACGTGGCGCTCGCGGCCAAGGCGGTGGAGGCACTGGCCGCCGAAGCGCGGGACCTGGGCGCACCGGGACGCGATCCCGTGTTCGGTCACGGGCTGATCGGCGACTGACGCTTCAAGCGTCGCGCGTCGCTTCCACCAATTTCTCAAAGTCGACCCGCGCGATGGGCTCAAGTTCCTTCGCTAGCTTTG
Organism: uncultured Flavobacteriaceae bacterium; assembly: GCA_964647355.1. Classification (GTDB taxonomy): domain Bacteria; phylum Pseudomonadota; class Alphaproteobacteria; order Micropepsales; family Micropepsaceae; genus SZUA-430. The sequence continues at coordinate 1,270 of CAZYGK010000360.1, forward strand.
CGGCCTGCTCGGACGCCTCGATTAGAAACTCGAACCCTCCGTCCCGCAGGCGGAGGCGCTGGGCGAGCTTTGCTTCCAGATGTTCGCGGCGAGTGTCGGTCATATCCGGCGACGTCTGGAATTCGGCTTGGATGTCGGCGGCTTCGGTAGCCGACTCGAGTGCGCCTTCGACACCCATGGTGGTGCGGAGCAGGATCGTGTGAATACGCGCGCGCAATGCCGGGTCGCTGAGTTCGAACAAGCGCTCGCGATTGCGGTCGTAGATGTCGAGCTCGCGCCGGATCGTGCGCAGGATGCGCATCGTCACCGGACCGAAGGGATCGCCTATGCCGTAGGCGCGCTTGGCGGCACCTACCGAGACACTTAAGAGCGACATGATCTCGCCGAAGAACAGCGCCGCTTGACGCTCGCGCCGGCGGGTATCGACGCGGTGCTCGATTTGCGTGCCGATAAAGCCGCCCGCGGTCGCAAGGACGGCGCCGGCCACGACGGCTGTTAGGGTGTCGAGATTTGACAGAAAGTCGAAGTGTTCGGCGCGTATGGGCATCGGACGGTCCTGCGCTGGGGCCCTATATGTAGGGTGTTCCGGGCGGGACGCGAAGGCTTGCGGGGCGGCTGCGGCAGGTTTATGAAGGCGCCCCGCCATTGGGGGATCGTCTAATGGTAGGACTGCAGACTCTGACTCTGCCTGTCTAGGTTCGAATCCTAGTCCCCCAACCAGCC
>CAZYGK010000361.1:0-1974 GCA_964647355.1 uncultured Flavobacteriaceae bacterium
CCAGCCACGAGATGAACCAGATCATCGAAGACGTGCCGCTGGATTATCAGATCTAACACTTAGGCCTTTCGTGCCTCGCGGGGGCTCTTGCCGGTCCAGCGTTTGAAGGCGCGGGAGAACGCGGCTGCCTCGGAGAAGCCGACGAGGTAGGCGGTTTCGTTGATCGAGACTTTCTTGCCGCTCAGATAGTGCAGCGCGAGTCTGTGGCGGAGGTCGTCGAGGACTTTCTCGAACGTCGTGCCTTCGTCTTTCAGTTTACGGAACAGGGTTTGGCGACCCATGGCGAGTTTCCCGGCGATCTTGTCCATGCTGATGTCGCCGGTGTGGAGCAGGGGCATCAGCAGGTGTTCGACGCGGCCGCGCGTGGTCTTCGAGGCTTCGAGGGCTTGCAGCAGTTTGGCGGCGTGTTCGCTCAAGATTCCGAAGACGTAGCGAGGCTGAACCGCCATGCGGTGCGTCAGCCACTCTTCGGTGAGGACGAGCGCGTTTTTGTTGCTTTCGAATTCGACCGGCACTTGCAGGACGCGGTCGTATTCCTTGCGGTAGCTTGGCGGCGCATGGGTGACGGACATGCGCTTCACGAGTTGGACGTTCGTGAAGCGGCGGGCGCCGCAGACCATGCGCGCGAATGTCGATTCCGTCAGCTCTAGGAAGTCGTTTGGGTTCGCGCGCACGTCGCAGAGCAACAGTTCGCCGCCTTCGCGAACGAGTTGGAAGCGGTCGCCGCCGGGCGCATCGACTTCGACGACCAGTTGTCCGAAGCGCCTGAGTTGCATGAACGCCTCGAGGACGGTTTCGGCTGCCTGGCCGATGAGGCCCACGACAGAGATTTCCGCAAGGTCGTCGATCGCGCCGTATTGTAGCGCGAGCGCTGGGTTGCCGGTGAGTTCTTGGGCGGTGCGCATCAACCTTACGTAGGAATCGAATGGGACTCGATTGTCCTGATCTTCCAGCAAAGTTGGATCAATTCCGGCGCGTGCAAGCAACGTTGGGACATCGGCACCGCGCGCCGCGGCGAAGCGCGTGAGCCCGCGGACGAGGCCGGCGGCGACGGTTCGTTCCGTCATCGCGCCAGCCTGTTACGTGAGATCAAGTTTTTGATGCGTGGCGTCATGGGCGCTCGCGGCCGGCGTCACTAGGTTCCTCATAACAGTAAGTAAGGACTAGCGATGCTCTTCGCAACGCCGGAGGCTGCGTGCGCGCGCGGCAGTGCTGGCGTGCTCGGTGCGTGAGGTGCGAATGGACGTTTCTGCTGTTGTATATGCGCACGTTACCGCCGGGGCTTTCGCGCTCGTGGCCGGCGGGGTTGCGCTGTTCGCTCGAAAGGGGGAGATGTGGCACCGGCTAGCAGGTAATGTGTTCTTTGTCTCGATGATCGTGATGACGGTAGCGGCCTTTGGTGCTGCTATCGTGAAGGATCAGGCGATCAATATTACCGCCTCGACCGTGACGTTCTATATGATCATGACGTCGTGGATGGCGGCGATGCGCAGGGACGGCGAAATCGGACAGTTCGAGACGGTGGCGTTGATAGGCGGGCTTGGCGTGGTCGCATCTGCGGCTTGGTTCGCCGTGACGGACAAGGGTGCCGCGCCCGTGCACTACGTCTTCGGCACGATCGCGGCGATCGCGGTGCTTTGCGACGCGAGCGTCATTTGGCGTCAAGGGCTCTCGGGTAAGCGGCGGATTGCGCGGCATCTGTGGCGGATGTCGTTTGCGATGCTGGTGGCGACCGGCGCCTATTTCGCTGGGCAGCCGAAGTTCGTGCCGGCGATCTTGCGCGAGACCAATATGAACTTCGCTCCGATCGTCTTGGTGCTGGTGCTGCTGGTGTTCTGGCTCGTGCGCGTGCGGTTCACGAAGTGGTGGAAGGATGAGCCGCAATCGCTCTAGCTTACCCTATTTGGCGGAGGATACAGAGAATGCTCGGACGCATCTTCCCGAAGCAGATCGACAATACCTATAGCGGCTATT
>CAZYGK010000362.1:0-1970 GCA_964647355.1 uncultured Flavobacteriaceae bacterium
CTTTGTCGCCGAATTTCTGGCGGCAGATCGTGCGCAGGTCGCCGACGCCGTCGATCAGGCCGAAGTGCTTGGCCTTGGCGCCAGTCCAAAACGCGCCGGAGAAGAGCTCGGCCTCGTCCCCATTCAGCTTGTCGCCACGGCGTTCGCGGACCATTTGCTTGAAGCTGTCGTGCACTTCGCGCTGGATCGATTCGAGATGCGCGACGTCTTTTGGGTCTTCCGGTTTGAACGGATCCAGCATCGCCTTGCGATCGCCCGCGTGATAAAGGCGCCGTTCGACGCCGATCTTGTCCATCAATTTTTCAAAGCCGAAACCTGCCGAGACGACGCCGATCGAGCCCACGATCGAGTTCGGGTGCGCGTAGATTTCGTCTCCCGCGAGCGCGAGCATGTAGCCACCTGAGGCCGCAACGTCTTCGGCGAAGGTTAGGACCTTGATGCCGCGTTCTTTGGCAAGGGCGCGGATGCGGTCGTGGATCAAGCCCGCCTGCACCGGCGAGCCGCCGGGCGAGTTGATGACGATGGCGGCGGCCACGACCGATTTGTCGCCGAACAGCTTCGCGATGGGCAGCGCTACGGTCGCAAGCGACAGGCCCTTGCGCATGCCGACGTTCATCCCGATGGCGCCGTTCAGGCGCAGCACCTTCACGACTGGCGGCGTGCTGCCGCCGACGACGCGCCACAGACGTTTGAACCACTCGACGATCATGAGCTTTATGTAAACAGCGGGGCGCCGTGCCGCAAGACGCCTTCGGCCTCGGCCGAGGGCTTTCCGGCGGTTGTGTGAAGGACGAGGCCCGCGTGCAGTTGCAGCGGGGCCTTCGAGTTCATCCGTGTACGGATAATTATGCGCTTCGCGGGGGAACCGGGCTTCGGCCAAAGCGGGATGATTTCGCAACCCTGCCCTTCCGAGCTCAACGCCGCAAGCGCCAGCGGAAGTTGCTCAAGCGGCAGGATCGCCGTGATCGTCCCCTTGGGACGGACGAGCGCGCGCGCGAAGCGCAGCCACGTCACGAGGTCGTGCGCATGGGCGGAGGTCGCGCGGGCTTTCGCCGCTTGCGGGGCGCGCGTGCCGCGGCCGATGTCGTGGTAGGGCGGGTTCGTGAACGCGTGGTGGAAGCTCTGGCGCGCGAGTGTGCGCGGACGCTTCAGCACGTCGGCGACGACGACGTCGAGCGGCGTGCGATTGCGCTCGCCGTTGGCGCGCGCGAGCGCAGCGAGGTCCTCGTCTATTTCGACCGCCGTCACCGCGAGATCGCGCACGCGGGCGGCGAGGCAGAGGCTTGCAACGCCGACGCCCGAACCCAGTTCGCAGACGTGCTCCTTGTGCTGCGCGGGAACGCATGCAGCGAGTGTCACGGAATCGAGCCCTGCCCGGAACCCTTGCGCCGGTTGCCAGGCCTGGACCCGGCCGCCCAGGAACGCGTCGTCGGTCAGCTCCATGGCTTGTGCGGCCTTTGGACGCTGATCAGCGCTTGAGGACATGAGCGAGATCCGCGTCCTGGAGGAGCCGGCGCGCGGCGCGTTCATCTTCGTCGTCAACCATCAGGCGGCGTTGCACCATCGCGACACTGCCGTCCATGACGCTCGCGTGCTGATCGAGCTCCACGACTTCGATGTTTTCGGCCTCCAACAAGGCACGGATGTAGCTCAAAAGGACGATGTCGTTCGACCGCAGCAGTTCAACCATTTGAACACAGTTCCTTGGGGCGGCACCCTGCACCCTTGACCTGGCTTCGGGCGGCTTCCTAATTTCCACCTTATCCGCCACTTGCGCGCAATCAAATCCGGGGCATCGACGTGAAAGTTGTTCAACGACTGGCGAAGGGCGCGGGAGCGCCGACCGGGGCGGTGGAGCGGCTCTACAAGCTGATCGAGGGCGATCTGCAGCACGTTAACGCTCTGATCTTGGAGCGGATGCGCTCGGACGTGCCGTTGATCCCGGAGCTTGCGGGACACCTTATCAACTC
>CAZYGK010000363.1:0-1952 GCA_964647355.1 uncultured Flavobacteriaceae bacterium
AGCGCGCGGTTGCCGGCATAGGTCAGGTCCACCTGCCGCCCGCGCCGGTCTTCGCACAGCTTCAGCACCGCGCCCAGATACTCGTCCGGCACCAGGATCGTGGCCGCAATCCACGGCTCCTCGATCTTCTCGATGCGCACGACATCGGGCATGTCGGCCGGATTGTGCAGCTCGATCATGTCGCCGTTCGTCATATAGATGCGATAGACGACCGACGGCGCGGTGGTGATGAGCTCAAGATTGAACTCGCGCTCCAACCGCTCGCGAATGATGTCGAGATGAAGCAGACCTAAGAACCCGCAGCGAAACCCGAAGCCGAGCGCCGCCGACGTCTCCGTCTCGTACGAAAAGCTCGCATCGTTCAGTGCCAGCTTCTGGATCGCCTCGCGCAGCTCTTCGAACTCGGCCGCATCCACCGGGAACAGCCCGCAGAACACCACTTGCTGCGCCGGCTTAAAGCCGGGAAGCGGCGTATCCGCGCCCTTGCGCTCGTCGGTCAGCGTATCGCCGATCTTCGTGTCCGCAACCTGCTTGATCGCGGCGGTCAAGAACCCGACCTCGCCCGGTCCAAGCTTCGCCACCGCCATCCGCTTCGGATTGAAGATGCCGACGCGATCGACCTCATAGACGGCGTTCGTCGCCATCATGCGGATCTTCTGACCCTTCTTGATCTCGCCGTCGACCACGCGGAACAGCACGACGACGCCCAGATAGGCGTCGTACCAGCTGTCGATCAGCAGCGCCTTCAACGGTGCGTCGACCTCGCCCTTCGGCGCGGGCAGGCGGTTCACCACCGCTTCCAACACGTCGCCGATACCGACGCCGGTCTTGGCCGAGATCAAAACGGAGTCCGACGCGTCGATCCCGATCACGTCTTCAATCTGCTGCTTGATGCGTTCCGGCTCGGCCGCCGGCAGATCGATCTTGTTCAGGATCGGTACGATATCGAGCCCGGCGTCGATCGCCTGGTAGACGTTGGCAAGCGTCTGCGCCTCGACGCCCTGGCTCGCGTCCACGACCAACAGCGCGCCTTCGCACGCGGCGAGACAGCGCGACACCTCATAGCCGAAGTCGACGTGGCCCGGCGTGTCCATCAGGTTCAGCGTGTAGGTCTTGCCGTTCTTCGCGGGATAGGTCAGGCGCACGGTCTGCGCCTTGATCGTGATCCCGCGCTCGCGCTCGATATCCATGGAGTCGAGCACCTGCGCCTTCATCTCGCGCGCTTCGAGCGCCCCGCAAAACTCGATCAACCGGTCGGCAAGCGTGGACTTGCCGTGATCGATGTGGGCGACGATCGAAAAATTGCGGATGTGGCTGAGGTCGGTCATGAGAGGGGCAGGGAATACAGGGCCGCCTCCGCCCTGTCGAGCGGCAAAATGCCCGCATTTCCGCGCGTTTCAGCCCCTAATTCGCGCGCCGCCGACGCCTGCGCCGGATCGCGCGCCGCCGCGCGGGTTTGCGGATGCGCCAGCGCTTGCGCGCCCCGTCGAGCCCTTCGGCGATAGCGATGGAGCGCGACACGTGTCGGCGGCGCCGCACGCGGCCCCGGAAACGCCGGTTCTTGTCGATCACGACGGACTCATCCGCCGCGACGGTCAGCGTCTCGCCCGACCCGTCCGTCGCATCGGCCTCACCCGAGACCGTCGACATCTCCGTCTCGCCGTCATCCGCGACGTCGAAGATGAGTTCCGTCCCGCGTATGCCGATCGTGACGGTGGGCGTCGTGATCTTCACGTTCGCCTTCGGCACGGAGCCTGAGAGAAACCGGAACGCGCCCTTCGTCAACGTCACCGCCTGCTCGCCGGTGGAGGTTGAAGGGTTGTAGACGTATTTATCGATGACGATCTTCGCGTTCTCGCCCAGCGTCAGCTTCGACCCATCCGAGAACTTCACGACAAGCGCGCTCTCCTCGCCCGTCTCGACGACTTCGTTCATATAGACGTCGTCTTCAA
>CAZYGK010000364.1:0-1947 GCA_964647355.1 uncultured Flavobacteriaceae bacterium
CGAATGCCTGCAACCGACGCGGTGCAGATGATCGAGCCCTTTTTCTGCGCCACCATCAGCGGCACCACACGCTTGATCGCGAGGAACGGCCCGATCAGATTCACGCGCAAGATTTCCTGCCACTGCTCGACCGTCTGATCGACGATCGGCACATAGCCGCCCGAAATGCCGGCATTGGCGTAAAGCACGTCGACACCGCCAAACGCATTGATCGCGCGGCCGATATAGCCCTGCACCTGATCCTCGACGCCGACATCGGCCGTCAGGGCAATCGCTTTGCCGCCGGCCTTCGTGATCGCCTCGACCGTCTCGTGCACGGCCTCGGTCTTATCGACGCAAAGCACCGCCGCGCCTTCGCGCGCGAATAGCTTCGACGTCGCCCGCCCGATGCCGGACCCGGCACCGGTCACAATCGCGCGCTTACCCTGCAAACGGCTCATCAGCGGTACTCGTCGTTGATCGTCTCTAACATCTTCGAACCCGGGCACAATTCCTTCACGCCCAGCCGGTTCAGCGGCACGTCGGCCGTGCGCAGGAACTGGTGCATGTCCTTCGGATTCGGGTCGAGGTAAAGCAGCCCCGTCACCACCTCACCCTTCTCGTGATGGGTCGCGAGGTAATTCATCGCTGCAACTTTGTTCGTCGGGTCGTACCCGTCCGCAATCTTGTGCAGACGGATCACCGAGCCGTCGTGCTGCTCCACGTCCTGCACCGTGCCGGGCTTGTAGTCGGCCGTGATCTCCGCCCGCCCCTCGAAGAAGTCGAGCCGGTTCACCGCATCGTTGTGGTCGCGCACGAAATCGAAGCTCTTCGTCGAGCCCGCGTGGTTGTTGAACGCGACGCAAGGCGAAATCACGTCGATGAACGCAGGTCCGTTGTGCGAGAGCGCGGCTTTGATTAAGGGCACCAGCTGCGTCTTGTCGCCCGAGAACGAGCGCCCGACAAACGTCGCGCCCGCCAGCATCGCCATCGACACGAGGTCGATCGGCGAGTCGCTGTTCGTGCCGCCGGCCTTCGACTTCGAGCCACGGTCGGCCGTCGCCGAGAACTGCCCCTTGGTCAGGCCGTAAACGCCGTTGTTCTCGGTGATGTAGGTCATATTCACGCCGCGCCGAATGCAATGCACGAACTGCCCGAGCCCGATCGAGGCCGAGTCGCCGTCGCCGGAAACGCCGAGATAGATCAGGTTCTTATTCGCAAGGTTCGCGCCCGTCAGCACCGACGGCATGCGCCCGTGCACGCTGTTGAAGCCGTGGCTTTGGCCCAAGAAATAGTCCGGCGTCTTCGACGAGCAGCCGATGCCCGACATCTTCGCCACGCGATGCGGCTCGATGTTGAGCTCGAAGAATGCCTGGATCAGCGCCGCCGAGATCGAGTCGTGCCCGCAACCCGCGCACAACGTCGAGATCGAGCCTTCATAATCGCGCCGCGTAAACCCGCGCTCGTTCTTCTCAAGCGAGGGATGGCGGAACTTCGGTTTGGCGAGATAGGTCATGACGCAACCTTCGTGCGGGCGGGCTTGCCGAAAGCCTTGAGCCGCTCGGCAATTTCCTTGGTGATGAAACGCGCCGTGATCGGCGTGCCGTCGTAATGCAGAATCGAGATGAACCGCGCCGGATCGATCGCGCCTTCGTTGACGAGCAACATGCGCATTTGCGCATCGCGGTTCTGCTCCACGACAAACACCTGATCGTGCGCGTTGATGAAGTCGATGACGCTGTCGGCAAACGGAAACGCCCTAACACGCAGCGTGTCGAGGTGAATGCCCTGACCTTCAAGCGAGCTCAACGCCTCGTCCATCGCCGCCGACGTCGAGCCGAAATAGATCACGCCGTAACGCGTTGCCTGCTTGGCCTGGCGGATCACCGGCCCCGGCACATATTTCTTCGCCGTCTCGAACTTGCGCAACAGCCGCGTCATGTTCTCGACGTAGTCGGAGCCTTCCTC
>CAZYGK010000365.1:0-1940 GCA_964647355.1 uncultured Flavobacteriaceae bacterium
TCGTCCTCGTTCAAGCCCGCGATGCTGTCGAACGGCGTGAAGACGGCGGTCCCGCCGCACATCAACGTCGGCACGAAAGTCGTCATCAACACCGAAGACGGTTCCTACGTCGAACGCGCCAAGGACTAGGATTCAACCCCAACCCGCGAGGTGTCGTGCATGGCTTCCGCGTGGCTTTCCTTCAAAGAGCGGCTGACGATCCCCGCGATCGCCGCGCCGATGTTCCTCGTCTCGGGCCCAAAGCTCGTGACAGCGGTCGCAAAGGCCGGCATGGCCGCGGCGTTCCCCGCGCCGAATGCGCGCACGATCGAAGACCTCGACCAATGGATGGGCGAGGTCAACGAAACGCTCGCGCAAGGCGACCGCCCGTGGGTGCTGAACATCGTCGCCCATCATTCCTACCCGCGCCTGAAGGACGAGCTTGAGCTGATCGTCAAGCACAAGCCGCCGCTTGTCATCACGGCGCTGGGCTCACCTCACGCGGTGATCGACGCCGTGCATTCCTACGGTGGCCTGGTCTTCGCCGACGTCATCGACCTGCGCTTCGCCAAGAAAGCGCTCGAAGCGGGCGTTGACGGCCTGGTGCTGATCTGCGCCGGCGCCGGCGGCCACACCGGAACCTTAAGTCCTTTCGCCTTCGTCAGCGCCGTACGCGGCATCTTCCCGGGCCCCATCGTGGTCGGCGGCGCCATCGGCAACGGCCGCGCGGTGAAAGCCGTCGAAGTCCTGGGCGCCGACCTCGCCTACATCGGCACGCCGTTCGTGGCCGCGAAAGAGTCGCTCGCCCCCGACGCCTACAAGCAAATGCTGATCACCTCGACGCACGAGGACCTTGTCACGACCGCCGCCGTCACCGGCGTGAAAGCGAACTGGCTCAAAGGCAGCCTGCACGCCGTCGGCATCGACCCCGATAAAGCGAACATCGACGCCCCGAACTTCGGCGACCCGAACGTTGCTTTCAAGCGCTGGAAAGACACCTGGTCCGCCGGCCAAAGCGTCGACCTCGTCCAACGCATCGAACCGGCCGCAGATATCGTGGCCAGGTTCGTGCGGGAATATGAGGCGGCTCGCTAGCCTGGGAGCGCGGGCGTCCCGCCCGCTCATGTTCAGAATATCAAACGCACTTTGCGTTGCCAGTCAGCAAAGAGCGGGCGGGACGCCCGCGCTCCCAGACTGCACTGGCGCCCGCTAAGTCACCGCATTCAAATGCGCGCGCCCGACGATCAGCGGATCGGGCGGCGGCAGGTTCTTCGCGTCCTTGCCCTTGTAGTCGAGCTTGTTCAGCACATAGCGCATCGCGTTCAGCCGCGCGCGCTTCTTGCAGTCCGACTTGATCACGATCCACGGCGCTTCCGACGTGTCGGTGTGCAGGAACATCGACTCCTTGGCCTTCGAGTACTCGTCCCACTTGTCGAGCGCGGCCATGTCGATCGGGCTAAGCTTCCATTGCTTTAGCGGATGCAACTCGCGCTCGCGAAAACGGCGGCGCTGCTCCGTCTGGCTGACGGAGAACCAAAACTTGAACAAATGAATGCCGCTGGCGACGAGATTGCGCTCAAGCTCCGGCGCTTGGCGCATGAACGCTTGATACTCTGCGTCGTTGCAGAAGCCCATCACGCGCTCGACGCCAGCGCGGTTGTACCAAGAGCGGTCGAACATCACGATCTCGCCCTTCGTCGGCAGATGCTCGATATAGCGCTGAAAGTACCACTGACCGCGCTCGAACTCAGTCGGCTTCTCGAGCGCGACCACGCGCGCGCCGCGCGGGTTCAAGTGCTCCATGAAGCGTTTGATCGTGCCGCCTTTGCCGGCGGCGTCGCGCCCCTCGAACAGGATGACGACGCGCTGCCCCGTCGCCTTCACCCAAGCCTGAAACTTCAACAGTTCCACCTGCAGCCGGTACTTCTGCTTCTCATAGCTCTTGCGCGACAGGCGGTTCT
>CAZYGK010000366.1:0-1940 GCA_964647355.1 uncultured Flavobacteriaceae bacterium
CGACGTTCTCGTTCGTCGTGAAGGGCGGCAAGGACGAGGCGTTCCGCGTGCTCGACGGGTTGCAGATCGTGAAGCTTGCGGTGAGTTTGGGTGGTACCGAGAGCCTTGCGTGTCATCCGGCGACGACGATGCACTCGAGCTTCTCGGCGGAAGACCGCGCGCGGCTCGGCATTCCCGACGGGCTCATCCGCATCTCGATCGGCGTGGAGCATCCGGAAGACCTGATCGCGGATCTGAAGCAGTCGCTGGGGTAGCGTTCATCACTTCCCCATGCATTTGTCATCCCGGCCGAGCGGAGCGTAGCGAAGCGAGAGCCGGGACCCAGGTGTGACGGGCGCAGTTTCGCCGCTTGAGCGTGTCTCTCCTGGGTCCCGGCTCGTAAGCTACGCCACGCTGCTGTCGCAGCGGGCTTCGCTAACGGCCGGGATGACAACTCTTTGGTTGTTACCTCGCGTCGGCGCGTTTGAAGGCGTCGCGGTTGCGGAGGCGGTCGAGGTAGGCGCGGACGGCGGGTGGGAAGTCGTTGTCGATGCCGAGCGTGGTCGCGAGATAGAGCGCGTAGCCGATCGCGATGTCGGCGGCGGTGAAGCGGTTTTTCACGAGATAGTCCGACTGCTGCAACGCCGCGTCCACCGCGCGCAGGCGGCCGTAGAACCATTTGCGGTAGTCCTCCGCAGCTTGGGGTAGGCGGCGCTCCGGCGGCTCGAGCTGCGTGTAGCGCAGCACGAGCGTTTGCGGGAACGTCAGCGTCGCGTCGGAGAAGTAGAGCCAGTTCAGATAGCGGCCCCAATCGGGATCACTCGCGGTCACGTGCAGGTCGCTCTTGCCTTGGGCAGCGGCGTATTTCTCGCCGAGGTAATGACAGATCGCGGGCGACTCAGTCATGCGCATCTCGCCGTCGAAGAAGCACGGGATCGTGCCGAGCGGGTTGACGCTAAGATACTCCTTCGCCAGCACGCGCGGCGGGAACGGGAGCACGTGCAGTTCGTAGGGCAGGCCCAGTTCTTCGAGCATCCAAAGCGGACGCAACGAGCGGGCGCCTTTGCAGTGGTAGAGTTTGAGAGTGTTCGACATGGATATGGAGGTTCCGGTGGCGAACGACATTTAGCACTTGTTAGGGCTTGCGTCATAGTATCAAATTTGGTACATTGGAGAATGGCCGAGAAAAGGATCGAGGTCGTGTTCTTCCAAACCGCCGTGGGCCACGCGCCGGTCCGGGATTGGTTGTTTGAACTCGCACGAGAGGACCGGCGGCAGATCGGGGAGGATATCAAGGCGGTGGAGTTCGGTTGGCCTGTAGGCCTTCCAGTGTGCAGGCCGCTCGGCGGTGGTCTCTATGAAGTGCGCAGTGATTTGAAGGGGCGAATCGCGCGCGTGATGTTCCTGATCGACGGCGGCGACATGGTGCTCTTGCACGGTTTCATCAAGAAGACGCAGGCGACGCCGAAGGCTGAACTTGAGTTGACGCGCAAGCGTCAGAAGGCATGGGAGAAAGGCAAATGACGAGCCGGCGGAACCCGCATCGCGGGCAGAAGTTCGACGACTTCTTGGCGGAAGACGGGCTGCTCGAAGAAGTGACGGCTGGCGCCATGAAGCGCGTACTCGCTTTGGAGATCGAGCGGCTGATGAAGGCGCAAGGCGTGACCAAGGTCGAGTTGGCCAAACGGATGCGCACCAGCCGCGCCGCGCTCGATCGTCTACTCGATCCGGCGAACGCGTCGGTAACGCTTCATACGATGGGGCGCGCGGCTGCTGCCCTCGGACGTCGACTGGACGTGCGGTTCGTCAAGGCGGCTTAGTACTTAGCGCGTCGGCCTAAACGCGGCTTTGCCTTGGTGTTGTGGCCGCCGCTGGCGGGCGCGGTCCCATCGGAAGATGCCCTTTTCGCCATGCCGCTACGGCCGCGCTGCCTTCATCGTGCCACGATTGGCGGGCATGAA
>CAZYGK010000367.1:0-1938 GCA_964647355.1 uncultured Flavobacteriaceae bacterium
GCTCGGGTTCGTGTCGCCGAAATTGACGATGCGGGCCGCGAGCTCGCGGAAGGAGATAAAGTCCGGCATGCGGACGCAGGCCTCTTTCGACGTCATGGGCAAACCTTTCACCATGGCGTCGCGGCGCGCTTCCTCACGCGCGACGAGTGTCACCGCGAAGCCTTGTAGGAATGTGCGGCAGTCGTGCGGTGCGCGGGCGTTATCCGGGTTTTCGATCGCCGCGTAGGTGCGGCAGGCCTGGACGAGGTCGCGTCCCGTTTTGATTTCGGCGGCGTTCGCGGCGCTCGCGCAAATCAGCACGGCGGCGAGGATGGCGGCTCGGCGCATTGGTCGGCTTCCCTTTGAATGGCACCCCATTACCGGCGCTAGCGTAGGGTGTGCTAGTGATTTGGACAACTGCCGCTTTAAGGACCTCGTGCCCATGCTCGACGCCGTGATCCGACCTTATATGAACAAACCACTGGAGGCGGCCGCCCGCCGTGCCGTTGCGCTGGGGATTTCGGCGAATATGGCGACCATGGCGGGGTTCGCGGTTGGGATAGCGGCAGCGGCCTTCATTGCGGGGCAATTCTATTGGGTGGGGTTTGGGCTTCTGATTATTAGCCGGTTCTTGGACGGGCTTGACGGGGCGATTGCGCGGCTCACGCGGCTGACCGACGTGGGCGGGTTTCTGGACATCACGCTCGACTTCATCTTCTACGCCTCGGTCGTATTCGCGTTCGCGCTGGCCGACCCCGAACGCAACGCGCTTGCGGCGGCATTCTTGACCGCGAGTTTCATGGCGCCGGCGTCGACGTTTCTAACCTACGCGATCTTTGCGCAGAAGCACGGGATCACGACGGAGATCCGCGGGGCGAAGTCGCTCTACTACCTTGGCGGATTGACGGAGGGGTTCGAGACGATCCTTACGCTGTGCCTGATGTGTGTGTTTCCGGCGTGGTTTTCGGTGATCGCCGTCGTCTATGGTGTCATGTGTTGGATTACGGGTGGCACGCGCATCGCCGCCGCGGTGCAGACGTTTGGCGGGAGGGCGGAGTGATGTTCGAGCTCACCGCCGCGCAAAGCGCAATCATCGACGGGATCGGCCGCATCTGTGCCAAGTACGACGACGCCTATTGGCTCGCCCGGGACAACGACCATCGGTTTCCGGACGAATTCGTCCGCGACGTCGCGGCGGCCGGCTATCTCGGCATCGCGATGCCTGAGAGCGTGGGTGGTGCGGGCCTTGGCGTGACCGAGGCCGCGTTGATGATGCACACGATCGCGCGGTCGGGGGCGGGGATGACCGGTGTCTCTGCGGTGCACGTCAACATCTTCGGGCCGCATCCGGTTGCGGTGTTCGGGACGGATGAGCAGAAGGCGCGGATGTTGCCACCGCTTATTGCCGGCCAGACGCGGTGCTGTTTCGGCGTGACGGAGCCGGACGCGGGGCTCGATACATCTAGTATCAAGACGCGCGCGGAGCGGTCGAACGACGGGTGGGTCGTCAACGGTCGCAAAATGTGGACGACGACGGCGCAGACGGCGACGCATATTCTGTTGCTCGCGCGGACGTCGCCCAAGGGCAAGAAGCCGACTGACGGGTTGAGCCTGTTCTACACGCCACTCGACCGGGCGCATGTCGAGGTGCGCGAGATTCCGAAGATGGGGCGTCACGCGGTCGACACGAACATGGTGTTCATCGACGGACTGAAGGTGTCGGCGAACGACCTCATCGGCGAGGAAGGCAAAGGGTTCGACCACATGCTGCATGCGTTCAACCCGGAACGCATTTTGGTCGCGGCTGAGGCGATCGGGATTGGGCAGGATGCGCTGGCGCGGGCCGCGAAGTACGCGCGGGAGCGGGTCGTGTTCGGTCGGCCGATCGGGCAAAACCAAGCGATCCAGCATCCGCTCGCGCGGGCGTGGGCGGAGCTTGAGGCCGCGTGGCTGATGACG
>CAZYGK010000368.1:0-1927 GCA_964647355.1 uncultured Flavobacteriaceae bacterium
TCACCCAGGTGCGCGTGCGGTTGTCGCCGACCGCGAACGGGATCTGCACTTCGTTTCCGTTGCAGGCGACGGGGCCCATGACGAGCTTCTTGCCTGCGAAGTCCGCGTCCGCCGGATCGGTGGTGACGAGGCGGCCTTCGTGCGTTTGGCCGCAGAGTTCTTTCAGGTTCGCCATGAATTCGTCGGCGGGTTCTTCCGGCGCCGTCGTGGCGCAGGCAGCGAGTGTCGTGGCGGCGAAAAAAAGAAGAGCGCGTTGCATGGAGGGCTTTCTATGGTTGCCGAGTGCTATTGTTGAAAACTGACTTTGAGCTTGGTTCCCGTTGCCTTGGCGTACTTGCGTAGCGTTTTGAGCGACGGGTTGCCACGGCCGCTTTCAAGCCTTGCAATTGCCGTTTGCGATGTCTGCATGCGCCGCGCGACGTCCTCTTGACGCAGTTTTGCTTTCGTTCGCGCTTCGATCAACGCTTCGGCGATGGCGAACTCGTCGCTCAGGGCCTCGTACGCGGCGGCGTACGAAGGCTTCCTACGCCATTTGGCAAAACTCTTTTCGATCGGCTGTGGCCGGTAACCGGTTGGTTTTTTCATTCGATCTCCTTCGCGCGGGCTCGTGCAAGCTCCAGCGCCGGCTTTGGTGTCTTCTGTGTCTTCTTCATGAAGCTGTGCAAAATGACGATTCGCTGCCCGGACGCAGTGATGTAAATCGAGCGCGCGATGCCGTCCCGGCCCTTCATCCGCATTTCCCAGAGTTTTCCTTCCAAGTGTTTGACGTAGGGCTCGCGCATCTCCGACAAGCCTTTCGACTTAATCAGTTCCACAATTCGCTGGAAGCGCGCACGAATGTCCTCGGGCAACGCATCCATTTCGTCGCGCGCCGCTTCGTTGAAGAACTCGACCGTCCAGGCCATGCAGCTGTATATCAGATGTGATATACGCCAGCAACTGTTTTAGTTTCAGAGGCGCGTGCGCCGCTCAGGCTTCGCGACGATTTGGAAGTCGTCGCGGTAGAGGATTTGGCCGGGATGGCGGGTCGCGATCATCTCCGTCGGGTGGCCGGCTTCGGCGAGCAGCCAGGCGAGTTGGCGCGCATGGGCGATGTGTTCGAGCGCTTCCGCGCGAAACCAGCACACGCCGGTTATGTCGACCAGTCCGCCGTTTCGGTTGCGCGGTACGCGCAGGTTCTTGCTGAACCATTCGTATTGCGCGTCGACTTGCTCGCGCAGCCACGCGGGCAACTCAACATCGTCGAGTGCTTGGCGTTTGGCGCGGAACAGGCCGAACGGTCGGCGCCTGCGTGGCGCCAGCACGATGAATCGGACGTACATGAGGTGCGAACCTTCGGCCGCGCGCGTGGATCACGCGCGCGTTGATGCTGTTCAGGCGTTGGGTGCAGCCGCGCTTACGGCGGCGTCGGGACGCTAGGTCCGGCCCGCCGGCGGCGGCGCGTAGAATTTGCGCATAAACATCGGTTCGCCCGGTTTTGGTTCGTTTAGAGCGGGCGGTGTTTAGCTAACCAGCGTAGGGAGATCAAGGGGCGCTCGTGGTCGTACGTCACGACGGTCTGTAGGAGGGCGCTAATTCCGGGAGCGCAGGCGTCCCGCCTGCTCTTGGTAACACCTCAACCGCGCGGTCGGTCGCGAGTCAGCGAAGAGCAGGCGGGACGCCTGCGCTCCCAGGGCTAGCGCTCCTGCGGAATTGCTGAGCGCTTCGATCTAGCGCCGCCGTCCTCTGAAGCCGCCGCGTTGGCCGGGGCGGCCGCGGGTGGATTTGCCGGTTGGCGTCGGTGCGGCGGGGCGCTCGTCGCCGTCTTCGCGGGGGCGCGGGCGTTTGCGGGCTTGGGCTTCGTCTGCGGCTTCGGCGATGGCTTCTTGTCTGGCGAAGGGGTCGTCGGCGATGGCGAGTTCGGTCGCTTGCAGGCGTTTGATTTCGT
>CAZYGK010000369.1:0-1924 GCA_964647355.1 uncultured Flavobacteriaceae bacterium
TCGCATTCGTAATGCGGGGGTCGCGTGTTCGAGTCACGCAGGCGGCACCAGCCTTCGCTCGCGAAGCGCGAGAAGGCTGCGCTGCAGAGGCCGCTTGGCGAAGGCGCGCTTTGGGTCCGCGAGTTTCGCCTTGGCGAGCGCCGAACAAACCGCAAAAGCCCAGAAATCCGCGCCTCTGAGCGCGTGCTCCGTTGTGCCGGCGAGCGATGATGCAAAATCGTATCCGTTATATGCGTTAGAATGGCTGATTTCCGCGACTTTATCCGTTCGGAATCCGTTAGAATGCGTTAGGTATCCGTTCGCAGCCAGCCGCTTTCGGCCCCGCTAGGCAAAGCCCGCCGAGGCCAAACGAACGAACCGACATGATCATGAGAACCGCAAAGCCGTGCGCGCACCCGCTCCGATCAAGGAGCAGGGGTACAACATAAGAATAGAACAAATAGCGAACTTTAGAGCTTGAGTCAAGGGCTTGCTAAGTTCGGTCGCTCAAGACCGGAAAATGGCATGCGGTTCCCTGTCCTCGCCCGTCTCGTCGCTGCGGTGGTTTTGATTGTCGCCCCTCCAGCAGCGGTATTCGCGGCCGACCGCCCGCCGATCAAGACGATCGGCGTCGTTTCCGATGTCGGCGACAAAGTCGCGTTGCAGCATATCGGCTTCATGGTGTTCTCGAACAGCCTGAGCGTTCAAGATGTCCCCGATTGGGCCATCGACGCGCATATCGGGACGGTCTTAAGCGAGGGCCTTAGAAGCCGCTATGAACTTCGCGCGGTCGATTTCCCGCGAGGTGAGATCGCCCCGGAGCTAGGCGGCTTTCTGAACGATCCGAGCCCCGACGACAACATGCGCGCGAAGGCGCGGTCGAAGGACGGCCAGCCGATCGATGCCTACGTTGTGGTTTGGCCCGGACGAAGCGAAATCTATCCGACGAACCAAATGGTCGAAGGCGTGGGGCTTCTTACCCGGGGCAACACCGCGCGATTCTACATGTCGTTGCGCGTTAGCCTCCTCGACGGCACGACGTTTGAGGAAATCGATACCTGCCTCGCCCGCGTGCGCGATGTCTCTTTTTGGAATCCGGACATGCACTTCATGAACGAGGCGCCCGACGGCTTCGACGACATCGAAACCTTCGACGCGATGACGCCGGAGCAAAAGCAGACGATGCAAACCACGCTGAAGCAGATGCTTACGGACGGGATGAATTACTGCCTGCGGGATTTGAAGTTGGCGGAGTGACGGTGCCTGACGGGAGCGCTCGATTACGCCCACGCCGCTCATCACTGGACACTCGTTCTGATGACGGTGACCGCAACGCGGGCGTTGGATTGATGACACTCGGCACGAAGTCACAGAGGAGGTTCGGCCATGGTTCGCAAGGTCGGTTCGATAGTTGCCGGTTTGCTGATTTTCTTCGTGCTGTCATTCCTTGCGGGATTGGCCGCGCAGTCGCTTTGGCCCGCGTACGCAGCCGCCATCCCCGAGAGGGCTTACACATTGCCGATGCTGCTCACACGATTGGTCACCGGCGCGGCGGCGGTCGTCGTTGCGGGGTGGGGCGCGGCAACGATCGCGCGGGATCGTCAGATCGCGGCACTTTGGGTAGGTCTCGTCCTGGTGGCGATTTCCGTGCCGTGGCACATTCAAATTTGGAGCGATTATCCGATTTGGTACCACCTCGTTTGGTTCGCCTGCTTGGTACCCTGTGCCCTTCTCGGTGGAAGAGTTGTCCGGTGAGGGCCCAGGCTGGATCGCGAGACCTCCACGGCGAGGAGCCGGGCAACGCCGAGGTTAGCTTCGTCGGACACAAGCGAGTGCGTCTCGAGCGGTTTGGTCTGCGTTGTGGCTGCTGTTGACGCGGTGCCAGTCGATGGTGCCGATGTCGTAGGTTAGCTGGCGGCGCAGGACCGCTTCGTCCGCGTCGGAC
>CAZYGK010000370.1:0-1915 GCA_964647355.1 uncultured Flavobacteriaceae bacterium
CCAGGCTCGTCGGCAACCCGCGCACGCCGTTTCAGCAGGTCGTCGTCTCGTTCGCGGGCCCGGCGGTCAACCTGCTCATCGGCGCAGCACTGTTTTGGTATGCGGCGAACGTGCAGGACACGAGCTGGCTGGTCAGAAGCCTCGCCTACGTCAACGTCTTCTTGGGCCTCTTCAATCTTCTCCCCGGCTACCCGCTCGACGGCGGCCACATTACGGCGGCGGTGTTGTCGAACTTCATGCCCTCAAGCCGCGCACGTCTCATCACGGCCTACATCGGCGTCGGCATCGGCTTCCTGCTCGTCGCCCTAGGTATCCAGGGCATCTACTTCACCTTCTTTGCGGCCCTGATCGGGTTGCTACTGATCTTGGCCGCCTCTCAGGAAATCCAAATTAATCGCGGCAGTCGATTCTAGCCGCTTGAACATCGCTTGGCCCCGCCCTATGCTCACCCTCATCGGGACAGCGGCAGGCTCCCGGTCTTCTCAGATGGTCACCCATCCAAGCTCTGCCTCGTTTAGACACGAGGGGCTTGTCATGAGCATTTCCCCAAGACTCGCATCCGAACTCGACAGGCTGTTTGGCGCCAGCCGCCCGACCAAATGGGTCACGCGCGAACGCCCGAAAATCGACCGCATCGCCTGCCCGTGGCTGATCCTGCGCTTCATTGACCCGAAAGCGCAGTTTCTCTACGTCCCCATCAACGAAGTTTTCGCGACCGCCGAGCGCGAAAACGCCGTCGCTTACGATATCCCCGGGGCCCCGTTCGAACACAACGGCGAACACTGCTCGTTCGACGCCTTCGTCGAACGCTTCGCGCTCACCGCGCCGGGCCTCGACGAACTCGCCAAAATCGTCCGCGGCGCCGACACCAGCCGTCTCGACCTCACCCCGCAGTCGCCGGGCCTCTACGCGATGTCGCTGGGCCTCTCGCGCATGTTCGCCGACGACCACGAGATGCTGCGCCACGGACTCACCATGTACGACGCGTTCTACGCCTGGCTGCTGCAAGCGCGCGACGAGACCCACGCATGGCCTCCGAAAATCGCGTAAGCTCCAGGCGCAAAGGAGCACACACATGCCAAACCGACCGGACCGGCGCCAAGTCTTGCTCACTGCAGCGGCCACTATGGCGACCGCTGCCATCGTCAACGATTCCACCACTGCGCACGCCGCAGCCAAGGCCATCCCGATGAAATATGATCCAAAGCCCATGCCGTTCGACCCGAACGCGATCAAGGGCCTGTCCGCCAAACTGCTGACCAGCCATTACGACAACAACTACACCGGCGCCGTGAAGCGCCTGAACACGATCGGTGCGCAGCTCAAGGCGCTCGACTGGCCGACGGCGCCCAACTTCACGATCAACGGCCTAAAGCGCGAAGAACTCGTCGCGATGAACTCGATGATCCTTCACGAACTCTACTTCGCAAATCTCGGGCCGGGCGGCGCGCCCGGCGGCGCACTCGCGCGCGCGCTCGAACGCGACTTCGGCAGCATCGACGCCTGGCGCAACGAATTCGCGGCGATGGGCAAAGCGCAAGGCGGTGGCTCGGGCTGGGTTCTTCTGTGTCACGTACCGCGCGACAACCGGCTCGTGAACAGCTGGGCCGCCGACCACACGATGACGGTCGCGAGCGCCACACCGATCCTCGCGCTCGACATGTACGAACATGCCTACCACATGGACTACGGCGCGAAGGCGGGCGCCTATGTCGACGCGTTCATGAGCGCGATCGATTGGGAGAACGTTGCAAGCCTCCACAAGACAGCCGCCCGGTGACCTCACTCCCCTCGTTCCGCGAAGCCGCCAAACTCTGGGCCTATGTCGGCTGCGTCAACTTCGGTGGACCGGCGGGGCAAATCGCGCTGATGCACAAGCTCCTCGTCGAGGAGAAGAAGTTAATCAGCGATGCGC
>CAZYGK010000371.1:0-1914 GCA_964647355.1 uncultured Flavobacteriaceae bacterium
TATGTCGTGAATCGGCGTGCCTAAATGCCGCTAGAATCGGGGCCTACGCTGCACTACTTTCGCATCAGGCGGACGTCACGAAGTTTGAGTAAGGCTTGAAGGCTAGAAAATGCCCGCAACTCCGTTGCTTGACACGATCAAGTCACCCGCCGACACCCGAAATCTGACGCGCGAACAGCTGAAGCAGCTCGCCGACGAACTGCGCGCCGAGACGATCGACGCCGTCTCGGTCACCGGCGGCCATCTGGGTGCCGGGCTCGGCGTCGTCGAACTCACCGTCGCGCTCCACCACGTCTTCAACACGCCGTACGACCGCTTGATCTGGGACGTGGGTCACCAGGCCTATCCGCACAAGATCCTGACCGGCCGTCGCGACCGTATCCGCACACTGCGCATGGGCGGCGGCCTTTCCGGCTTCACGCGGCGCAGCGAAAGCGAATACGACCCGTTCGGCGCCGCGCATTCCTCGACCTCGATCTCGGCCGGCCTCGGCATGGCCGTCGCCCGCGACCTGAAGGGCGAAAAGCGCAACATCGTCGCGGTCATCGGCGACGGCGCGATGTCGGCCGGCATGGCGTATGAGGCGATGAACAACGCTGGCGCCTCGCGCTCGCGCCTCATCGTGATCCTGAACGACAACGACATGTCGATCGCCCCGCCGGTCGGCGGCATGAGTGCCTACCTGTCGCGCATGGTCTCGTCCGAGGGCTACACGACGCTCAGGAATTTCGCGAAGCAGCTCGCCAAGAACTTCCCGCACTTCATCGAAGAGAGCGCCCGCCGCGCCGAACGCTACGCCCACGGTTACTGGATGGGCGGCACGATGTTCGAGGAGCTTGGCCTCTATTACGTCGGCCCGATCGACGGCCACAATTTGGATCACCTGTTGCCCGTGCTGCAGAACGTGCGCGACCAGGCGATCGACCGGCCGATCCTCGTGCACGTGGTGACGAAGAAGGGCAAAGGCTACGCCCCTGCCGAAGCCTCCGCCGACAAGTACCACGGCGTGGTCAAGTTTGACGTCATCACCGGTGCGCAGAAAAAGGCGCCGTCGAACGCACCGCAATACACGAAGGTCTTCGCCGACAGCCTGATCGCCGAAGCCGAAGCCGACGAGAAAATCGTGGCGATCACCGCCGCCATGCCGTCCGGCACGGGCCTCGACCATTTCCAAAAGCGCTTTCCGAACCGCACATTCGACGTCGGCATCGCCGAGCAGCATGCAGTCACGTTCGCCGCCGGCCTCGCCACCGAAGGTTACAAACCGTTCGCGGTGATCTACTCGACGTTCCTGCAGCGCGCCTACGACCAAGTCGTGCATGACGTGGCGATCCAGAAGCTGCCGGTACGCTTCGCCATGGACCGCGCTGGGTTGGTGGGTGCCGACGGCGCCACGCACGCGGGCTCCTTCGACACGACCTACCTCGCCTGCCTGCCGCACTTCGTCGTGATGGCGCCGAGCGACGAACTCGAACTGAAGCACATGGTCGCCACCTGCGCCGCAATCGACGACCGCCCGTCTTCCGTGCGCTACCCGCGCGGCGAAGGCGTCGGCATCGAGTTGCCTGCAAAAGGAACGCCGCTCGAAATCGGCAAAGGCCGCATCATCCGCGAAGGCTCGAAGATCGCGATCCTAAGCTTTGGCACGCGCTTGGGCGAGGCGCTGAAAGCCGCCGACGACCTCGGCGCCCGCGGCCTCTCGACGACCGTCGCCGATGCGCGCTTCTGCAAGCCGCTCGACGAAGACCTGATCCGCCGCCTGGCCGCGAACCACGAAGTCCTGATCACGATCGAAGAAGGCGCGATCGGCGGCTTCGCCAGTCACGTGATGCAGTTCATGGCCAAAGCCGGCCTCTTCGACCGCGGCTGCAAATTCCGCCCGATGACGCTGCCCGACATCTTCATCGACCACGA
>CAZYGK010000372.1:0-1913 GCA_964647355.1 uncultured Flavobacteriaceae bacterium
TGCGCGGCCGTGAAGATGCTCATCATCGATTCCGGCGTCGCATCGAAGCCGCACAGCGGATCGGCGATGTACTTGTCGACCTCCATGGGGTCGCGGCTCAGCCAATCGAACGGCGTGCGCGCCGGTTCGAACGCCTTGTTGAACGACTTCAACCCGCCCTCCGGATCGGGCGGCGGCAGCAGGTCGAGCGCGGCCGATCCCGACAGCACCGCCGCATCGATCAGCGCGCTGTGCTTCACGAGATAAATCTGCAGCGCAAACGACCCCAGCGAATGCCCGAGCAGCACGAGCTTCTTGCCCGGATTTTCGCGCTTCGCGAGCGCGCTCAACGTCGCCATGTCGTCGACGATCGAGGCGAACCCGCCGGGCCCGAAATCGCCGAGCTTGTCCGGCGAGGTCCGCCCATGCCCGCGATGATCCTCCGCATAGATCGCAATCCCGGCTTCCCGCAAAGGCGCCAGCGGCTCGAGATAACGCAACGCATGTTCGCCCATCCCGTGCGAAATCTGCAGCACGGCTTTCACCGGCCCCTTCGCTGCCCAGCGATACGCCGCAATGCGCGCGCCGTCGCTGCCCTGAAATTCGAAGTGCTCGTTGGTCATGTCGTTCTCCCGTTCGCGACATTACCCCAACGTTGTCATCCCGGGCGAGCGAAGCGAGACCCGGGACCCAGGAGAATCCGCGCCTCGCTCTCCTGGGTCCCGGTTCTCGCTCGCTTCGCTCCCTCGCCCGGGATGACAACGTTGCGGAATGAAGGGGTGACCTCCACCCCCGAAACCAGTATACCCCCCGGCTAGAAACCCACCCCGGACTCCCGATGGCAAAAGACGACACCAAAGAGATCGCCGCCCTGACGTTCGAACAGGCCTTGGCCCAGCTGGAACAGATCGTCCAGCGGCTGGAAAAGGGCCAGGTCGACCTTGAGGACTCGATCGAGATCTACGAGCGCGGTTCGAAGCTCAAAGCCCACTGCGAGGCCAAGCTGAAAGACGCCGAAGCCCGCATCGAAAAGATCGTGATCACCCCTTCAGGGCCCGCCACCGCACCGTTCGAGAAGTAAGGCCATGACCTTGAGCCCCATCGAACCCGCCCTCAACGAAGTTGCCCACTTCATGGAGGACGCGCTGAACGAGTTCCTGCCGGAGCCCATGGGCCCGCAGGCACGGCTGCTCGAGGCGATGCGCTACGCCACCCTGGGCGGCGGCAAGCGGGTGCGCGCGTTCCTGGTGCTGCAGTCCGGCCGCCAATTCGGCGTCGATCGGCGCGCGCTTTCGCGCGTCGCGGCCGCGGTTGAGTGCGTGCACGCCTATTCGCTCGCCCACGACGATCTGCCTGCGATGGACGACGACGACACGCGCCGTGGTAAGCCCGCGACGCACAAGAAATTCGACGAGGCGACAGCCATCCTCGCCGGCGATGCGCTGTTGACGCACGCCTTCGCGCTGCTCGCGAGCACAGAAACCCACGCCGACCCGTACGTGCGCGCCGAACTTGTCGCGCGCCTCGCGCAAGCGGCGGGTTGGAACGGCATGGTCGGCGGTCAGATGATCGACATGGACGCGGAATACGTCTCCGACATCGGCCACATCACGCGCCTGCAACGGCTGAAGACCGGTGCGCTGATCGCGTTTGCCTGCGATGCGGGTGCGATCATGGGCAAGGCCTCGCCCCAAATGCACCGTGCACTGACGAACTACGCGCAGGATTTAGGCCTCGCCTTTCAAATCGTCGACGACCTGCTCGACGTCGAAGGCGACCCTGCCGTCATGGGCAAGGCCGCGCGTAAGGACGAAAAAGCGGGCAAGGCGACGTTCGTCACAGTGCTGGGTCCCGAACGCGCCCGCGCACAAGCCGAACTGTTAGCCAAACAAGCCGCCCAGCACCTTGAAGTCTTTGATGAAAAGGCCGACCTT
>CAZYGK010000373.1:0-1900 GCA_964647355.1 uncultured Flavobacteriaceae bacterium
GCGCGGCTTGGGCCGTGCCGCAATCCGTGGAATACGGAACACATCACGGGCGGTTCGTCCGGCGGCTCGGCGAGTGCGGTGGCGGCCGGGATCGTGCCGCTCGCCAATGCGTCGGACGGGCTCGGCTCGATCCGCATTCCCGCCGCCTGCTGCGGCCTCGTCGGCATGAAAGTGACGCAGTACCGCGTGCCGCACGGGCCTGAGCACGATACGCAGATCGGACACGGCTATGCGGTGCATCACGTGGTCTCGCGCACGGTGCGCGACTCGGCGGCGATGCTCGATTGCGTCGACATGCCGGAGGCGGACTCGCCCTACCCCATGCCGCCGAAGACACGGCCCTATGCGCTCGAAGCGGCGACGACGCCGGGGCGGTTGCGCATCGCGTTCACGGACGAAACGCCGAGCGGCAAGCCGATCGATCCGGAGATCGCGGCCGCCTTGCGCAAGACGGCGAAACAACTCGAAGCACTCGGCCACCACGTCGAAGAGCGCGGGCTTGGCATCAACTACCGCAAGCTTTACGCGGCGAGCAGCGCGGTCTTGGGCGCGAATCTTGCGAACAGTATGCGCGAGCGCGTGGCGCGGATGGGACGCGAGCCCTCGCCCGACGAGCTCGAGGCGCTGACCTGGCGCAATTGGAAAGGCGGCGAGAAAGTCTCGGGCGCCGATGCGATGCGCGGTTGGCAAACGCTGAAGGCGATGACGCGGGAGATTTTCCGCGTGTTCACTTCGATCGACGTTCTGCTGACGCCGGTGCTGTCGACGCCGGTGCCGAAGGTCGGCTTCATCGATCCGGTGCGGCTCGACCCGCGCGAGGTGGACCACCGGCAAGCGCAAACGTTCGGTTTCACGCCGCCGTTCAACATGACGGGCCAGCCGTCGCTGTCGCTGCCGCTCGCACACTCGGCGAACGGCTTGCCGATCGGCATGATGTTCACCGCTAAATGGGGCGACGAGGCGACGCTCTACCGCCTCGCCGGGCAACTCGAGCAGGCGCATCCGTGGATCGGGCGGAAGCCGGGGGTGTGGAACTAAGGCTCGCCGGGGAAGCTTTCCACGAATTCGATCGTGAAGTCGGGGAAGGCTTCCACGTATTCGATGGTGAAGTCGGGGAAGCTGTTCACCCACATCCACTTCCCGCATTTGTCGGGGAAGGACTTCACGACTTCGACTTTCAGGTCGGGGAAGCTCGTCACGCGTTGGACGCGGAAGTCGGGGAAGCTTTTCACGACCTGAACTTTGCCGTAGAGCGGCTTGCCGTTCAGCTTGCAGTTCGCGAGCTTGCCGGCCGCCGTGGCGGGACCTAAGGCCGCGGCCAGCGCCGCCACCAACGCGAAATTGATCGCTCTCACGGGTCTGTGCATTTTGCCGCCCTGTTTTTCCGCGACCCGAGCGTATAGCAATACGCCCCTCATGGCCAAGAACACTCCCCTCCCCGCCCCCGAGCTCGACGAACGCGGCGTGCGTGCTGCGGTCGATCGGCTTGCCGCCGCCTGGAACGCGCGCGACGCGGTCGCGTTTGCGGAGTGCCTGACCGGCGACGTTTCGTTTGTCGGGGTCATCGGCGAGCGCTACGAGGGGCGCGAGATCGTCGAGCTCAGCTATCGGCATGTGTTCGACACGATCCTCCAAGGCGCGCGTGCTGTGTTCACGGTCGAGCACATCAAGTTTCTGAAGCCCGACGTTGCCGTTTGTCTGGTGCACCAAAAGGTGACGAGCCATCTGCCGCAAGCGGCGTTCGCCTCGACAGCGCGCCAGCGCGAGATGAGCGACGAACTGCACGACAGCGAAGCGCGCTCGACGCTAACGTACGTCCGGCAGGGGCGGACGTGGCTGATCGCGGCCCTGCACGGAACGCTCGTTGCCTCGGTGGTCACGGGGCGTTCGAAATGAAGCC
>CAZYGK010000374.1:0-1891 GCA_964647355.1 uncultured Flavobacteriaceae bacterium
TCAAGGGCATCAGGTCGGGCTTCGGCATCATGTTCGGTATCTCGACCGAACGCCATTTGAGCCCCTTCATCCCGAAGACGATCCGCACCTTCTCCGAAAACGGCGACGTCCAGTAGTGGTGGAAGATAATCTCTTGGCTCACGACTTGATCTCCTTGAGGACCGTCAGTCCTGCGTAGCGCTTGGCGCGAAGCAGGATCATTTGAATTCGTTCGAGAAGCGAATGGTATCGGCCTTGATGCCGTCTAGCACGACGTCGAGCCCACCGGAGCGGATCATCCACTCAAGCCGATGGTCGCGGTACTCGCGCTTGAACAGCCGCTGCTTCACCGCTTCGCCCACCATGGCCATGCCCTTGATCGACTCCAAAGCCTGGCTCGCCGTCTGCGCAATCGACGGCCGCGCGTTAGCGCGCGCCTGCCAGCGGCCGAGCTTCGACGACGCCGAAGGCCCGACGCCGTGCGCCGTCGATCCGTTGATATAGGGAATGACCGAAAGGTCGGCCCAGCCGAAGTCGCCGCAGAACCAATCGTTGTCGCCGAGTTGCCGCTCCAGCCACGCGAAGAAATCGCGCGCCTGTCCGGCAGCGCGCGCCTCGATCACGCGCGCCCGCTCGCCCTCGGCCCGCTTGAAGAAACGAACTTCACCAAGCCCCCAATTGATCGGCTCATAGATCGTGTCCATCGCATCCTCGATCATCCGCGCCTTCGCGCGGAGCTTCGGATCGCGCGGCAGCAAGGCGGGCGAGGGGAACGCGTCTTCGATGTATTCGAGAATGACCGTCGAATCGAACACCGAAAACTCGCCGTCGACCAGCGCCGGCACCTCGCCACGGGGCGATGCCTTCAGGAACTCGGCATCGACCTGACCCGTGCCGATCGCCGCCGGCATCTTGAGCGCAAAGGGAACGCCCTTCTCCAGAAGCGCGATCTTGCACTTCTGCGCATAAGGACTCAGCGGATGTTCGTAGAGCGTAAGCATGGATGACGGCCTTCGATGAGTGAGGTAGCGTGACTTAGCAGAACTACGGATGAGAGGGCAGTTCGGATGCAAATGCACATGGGTCTTGACGTTAGGGCATTCGATCAAGCCCGCACCTACGGCGCCGTGACCGTGCGCCCGCTCACAAAGGCCGACCGCACCGAGTGGGACCGCCTCTGGAAGGGCTATCTAGACTTCTACGAAACGACGCTGCCGAAGGCTCAATACGATCTGACGTTCGCCCGTTATCTCGACCCCGCCGAACCGATGTTCGCCTACCTCGCCGAACACGAAGGCAAACCCCGCGGCCTCACCCACATCATCCTCCACCGCCACGGCTGGATGGACACGGCCACCTGCTACCTGCAAGACCTCTATGTCGACCCGGACCAACGCAGCACCGGCATGGGCCGCGCCCTCATCGAACACGTCTATCACGTGACCAAGGCCGCCGGCGGCTCGCGCGTCTACTGGATGACGCACGAGACGAACGCCGTCGGACGAAGACTCTACGACCGCATCGCGGAGCGCACCGGCTTCATCCAATACGGGAAGAAGATTTAGAGAATCCAATCCAACACTGTCATCCCGGACGCTAGCGAAGCCCGCTGCGAAGCGGCGTGGCGTAGCTTGCGAGCCGGGACCCAGCAGACGAAGCTCAGCCTTGTTCACCTGGGTCCCGGCTCTCGCTTCGCTCGGCCGGGATGACAGCGTTTGGGTTGGGTCTGCGTGATCGAAACTCTATCTGCGCCGTTTCTTCCAAATCTCGCCCATCAGCGCGAACAGCTCCGCCGGATTGGGCGGCGTCGCGTCGCCGGAGAACTCGCGGTAGAGCGTCGCCACGTTAACGGCGATGCGCTCCGCATCGCCCCAGGAATCGTAGTCGCCGAGCGCGATATCGTGCGCCGCAT
>CAZYGK010000375.1:0-1889 GCA_964647355.1 uncultured Flavobacteriaceae bacterium
TTTACGGCTACCGCAATGCGCAGACGACGGTGATCGCGCCGACCGGCACGATCGGCCTCGTTATGGATTGCGACACGACTGGGATCGAGCCGGACTTCGCGCTGGTGAAGTTCAAGAAGCTGGCCGGAGGCGGCTACTTCAAGATCATCAACCAATCGGTGCCGGAAGCCCTGCGCGTGCTCGGCTACAAGCCGGACCAAACGGACGCCATCATCAACTATGCTGTCGGCCGCGGCACGCTGAAGGGCGCGCCTGGCGTGAACCACGAATGGCTGAAGATGAAGGGCTTCACGGACAAGGAGCTGGAGGCCGTCGAGGCATCGTTGGCGACCGCGTTCGACATCTCGTTCGTGTTCAACCGCTGGACTTTGGGCGACGAGTTCTGCACCAAGACGCTGAGCATCGCGCCCGAGCGTTTAGATGCGCCGGACTTCAACCTACTCCTCGAAGTCGGCTTCACGAAGGCCGAGGTCGACGCGGCGAACCTCTATTGCTGCGGGGCGATGACGCTGGAAGGCGCGCCGCACCTGAAGGACGAGCACCTGCCCGTCTTCGACTGCGCGAACCCGTGCGGCAAGCTCGGCAAGCGTGCGCTGTCGGTCGACAGCCACATCTTGATGCTGGCGGCAGCCCAGCCGTTCATCTCGGGCGCGATCTCCAAGACGATCAACATGCCCAACAACGCAACGGTGAAGGACTGCGCCGACGCGTACATGAAGTCGTGGAAACTGGCGCTTAAAGCGAACGCGCTCTATCGCGACGGTTCCAAGCTTTCGCAGCCGCTCGCCTCGACGCTGCTCGCGTCGGAGGACGAGGACGACGATCTCGCCGACACGCTGCCCGAAATGGCGCAGTCGGCGCGCGCGCAGGCGCTGGCCGAGCGGATCGTGGAGCGCGTGGTCGAAATCACGAAGCGCGACCGCGAGAAGCTGCCGCATCGCCGCAAGGGCTACACCCAGAAGGCGACGGTCGGCGGACACAAGGTCTATCTGCGCACCGGCGAGTACGACGACGGCCGCATCGGCGAAATCTTCATCGACATGCACAAAGAAGGCGCCGCCTTCCGCAGCTTGATGAACAATTTCGCGATCGCGATCTCGATCGGCTTGCAATACGGCGTGCCGCTGGACGAGTTCGTGGAAGCGTTCACGTTCACGCGCTTCGAACCGGCCGGTATGGTGACGGGCAACGAAGCGATCAAGAACGCGACGTCGATCCTCGACTACGTGTTCCGCGAGCTGGCGGTTTCCTATCTCGGCCGTCACGACCTCGCGCATGTGGTACCCGGCGACTCGGAAATCGGCGGCGGCGACGGCGAGGGCAAGCGCCCTGCCCCGCCCGCACCGAACCCGGCGAAGATCGTTTCGTCCGGTCTCGTTCGCGGCCAGATTCCGCAGCAGCTGATCGTCGTTGAAGGCGGAGCGGCGGTGAAGGTCGATCCGGCCCAGATGATGCTGGCGACGACGAGCGAGCTCGCGCTCGACGCGGCAGCGCGGCGCGTGGTCGCCAACCCGGTCGCGCAGCAGATCGAGATCGTCGAGCGCGAAGTGACGGTTTCGACCGCTCATCTGCGCGCACGCAAGGTCGCCGAAGCCCGCATCAAGGGTTACGAAGGCGATGCGTGCGGCAACTGCGGGAACTTCACGCTCGTGCGCAACGGCACGTGCCTGAAGTGCGACAGCTGCGGAACGACGACGGGCTGCAGCTGAGCCGCATCAATTGGGCCCAGCGGGCGAGCAACGCCCGCGGGCCGGTGGGAACAACAAGAAACCTGGAAGCCAACGATACATGATCATCTGCTCGAAAGACGAAGGTAACGGCACGTTCCGCGAGTTCGCGCTCGACAACGCGGCGTTCGGCGACAAGGCGCCGGTCAAGACGCACCTGGC
>CAZYGK010000376.1:0-1881 GCA_964647355.1 uncultured Flavobacteriaceae bacterium
GTCGAGCCAAAGATGCTGACCGACGCCGAGCGCCAATGGCTGAACGACTACCACGCCCGCGTGCGCAAGGTTCTCACCGGCAAGACCGACGCCGCGACGGAAGCGTGGATTACATCCGCAACGCAAGCGATCTAGCTCACCCGGGAGCGCGGGCTTCCAGCCCGCTCTTCTTCCGACTTTAACGCAGCAAGAGCGGGCAAGATGCCCGCGCTCCCGGGTGAGACCAATGCCCCCACTCTCGCGCCTCGACCACGTCATCATCGCCGTCAAAAGCCTCGACGCGGCCGCCGCGACCTACCGCAAGCTCGGCTTCACACTCACCCCGTGCGGCCTGCATGAGGGCAAGGGCACCGGCAACCACTGCATCATGTTCGGCACGACCTACATCGAGCTCTTGGGTATCGTGGACGAAACCGGCGCCAAGGGCCGCCTCGCCGAACGCGTCAACGCCCGCGGCGAAGGCGGGATGGGCATAGCCTACGGCGCCGACGACGCGGACGAGACCTACGCCGCGCTACGCGCTGCCGGCATCGAAGCCGAACCGCCGAACGACCTTGCCCGCCCGCTCGACCTCGACGGCAAGCGCGACATCGTCCGCTTCCGCAACATCATGCTGCCGAAGCTCGCGCTGCCCGAAACGATGCAGTTCGTCTGCACCCACGTGACGCCGGAACTCACCCGCGCCCGCCGTGAGTGGCAACTCCACCCGAACGGCGCAACCAACGTCGCGGAAATCGTCATCGCAGCCGACGACGTAAGCGCCGCAAGAAGCGAACTTGGCAGCGCCGAGCTCACCAACTCCGCGATCACGCTACTGACACCCGCCGAAGCCGAACGCCGCTACACCAAATCCCTGGCCGGCGCGCCGCGCAGCGGCATCGTTGCGCTCACCATCCGCGTCAACGAACCCGA
The DNA here is from genome assembly GCA_964647355.1 of uncultured Flavobacteriaceae bacterium. GTDB lineage: Bacteria > Pseudomonadota > Alphaproteobacteria > Micropepsales > Micropepsaceae > SZUA-430. Next base: position 913 of record CAZYGK010000376.1, read on the forward strand.
CGCCGCCGCCGCGATGCTCGACATGGCAAAACTACCGCATCGCGAGACGAGCAACAGCGTCATCGTCCCAGCAAGCGCCGCCCATGGCGTCGTAGTTGAGTTCGCTGAAAGTTGACGAGAACGTCGGGGCAGACTTGGCAACAAACACGGAGAGCGATAATGGGCTTCCTTTCTGCACTCCTGGCAAGGTTACTCGGCAAGATCGCGACCGCACAAACCGTCGCGGCCCAACCATCGCACGGCGAAGGTGGATTTATCGACATTGATCTAGCGCTTGCCGACATCCTCAAAGATGATCGAGGAATGGTCAGCATCTTCGCTTGCACCAAGATTGAGCGTGTTGACGTTGGCTTCCGGGTCGATCTTGACCCTTCATGGACCGCAACTGAAATCACGGGAGCTGCTGGCCAACACTTTTATTGGGGCACTGCAACGTGGCGCACTCTTGGGTCGACCAGCGACAAGTTCGTGACCTCGCTGGCGACGCTCTATGGATTGTCACCTCCTGCCGGCCCGATGCTCGATCATGTCGCAATCCAGGTCGTTGGCTTGGCGAGTGATCCGTCACAGGTGATGTCGCAGCCCGTAAAGATGAAACTCTTCTTCGGCGCGGACGAAGGGTACGCGGAAGTCTACCTCAACATCGACGTCGCCGCGCGTCGCGTCGAGTTTCACGAAAAAGATCCAGAGTATCGCCAACCTCTGCTAGACGCGTTGACGAAGCGAGAGTGACATTTTTGAAGACGTCAGAACATTACCCTACCCGCCGATCAGCTTCAGCCAATCGTCCTCGCTGATCACCTTAACGCTGTGCTTCTCGGCCTCTTTCAGCTTCGACCCCGCCCCCGGCCCCGCCACGACCAAATCCGTCTTCGCCGACACCGAGCCCGCGACTTTTGCGCCCAGGGACTCCGCCCGCGCCTTCGCCTCGCTGCGCGTCATCTTCTCAAGACTGCCCGTGAACACGAT
>CAZYGK010000377.1:0-1873 GCA_964647355.1 uncultured Flavobacteriaceae bacterium
CGAAATAGCCGACGTCTTCGCCGAAGATCAGCACGTCGGGGTTCTTCGTCAGCATCACGTCCATGGCCGAGTTCAGCGCCTGGATCATGTTCATGGTCGCCATGATTATCGGCTCCGCGCTTGTGTTTGCACTTTATCTGTCATCCCGGCCAAGCGAGGCGTTAGCCGAGCGCGAGCCGGGACCCAGGAGACTGGGCTCCGCTCATCAACTGCTCTGCGTGGCTCTCCTGGGTCCCGGATAGCAAGCTTCGCTACGATCTTCGATCGAGCTTCGCTAGCTTCCGGGATGACAGTGATGAGGGTGGTCATCGCGATCACACTCCCATCTCTTGGCGCTGGCGGCGGATGTGCCAGGGCATTTCTTTGTAGACGTCTTCGAACATGGTTTTGACGCTGGGCATTTTGCCGGAGTTCAGCGTGCCGTAGGACTCGGCTTCTTTCTGCGTTGCGCGTACCTCTTCGGCGATCGCTGCGTCCATGTCGGTATGTTCCTTCTCCGACCAACGTCCAAGTGCGATCAGGTGCTTCTTCAGACGCTCGACGGGATCGCCGAACGGCCAGGCCTTCGCTTCGTCGGTCGGGCGGTAGCGGCTGGGGTCATCCGAGGTCGAGTGGCCTTCGACGCGGTAGGTGAAGTGTTCGATCATCGTGGGCCCAAGATTTGCGCGGGCGCGATCGGCGGCCCACTTCGTCACGGCGTAGACGGCGAGGAAGTCGTTGCCATCAACCCGCAGCGCCGGGATGCCGTAGCCGATGCCGCGGGCGGCGAAGGTGGACTCGTCACCACCGGCGATGCCTTGGTAGCTCGAGATGGCCCACTGATTGTTGACGACGTTCAGTATGACGGGCGCCTTGTAGACTGCGGCAAAGGTGAGCGCGGTGTGGAAGTCGCCTTCGGCCGTCGATCCGTCGCCGATCCAGGCGGCGCAGATGCGGTCGTCGCCCTTGAAGGCCGATGCCATCGCCCAGCCGACCGCCTGGCTGTAGTGCATCGCGAGGTTGCCCGCGATCGAGAAGAAGCCGTGCTTCTTCGAGGAGTACATGATCGGCAGCTGGCGGCCTTTGAGCGGGTCGCGCTCGTTCGAATAGACCTGGCACATCATGTCGAGCATCGGATAGCCGCGCGAGATGAGCAGGCCCTGCTGACGGTAGGTCGGGAAGCACATGTCTTCCGGGTCGAGGGCAGCCGATTGCGCGACGGCGATCGCCTCTTCGCCGGTGCACTTCATATAGAACGACGTCTTGCCCTGGCGCTGGGCCGCGAACATGCGGGCGTCGTAGTGGCGGACGGTCACCATGTGCTTCAGGCCGCGCTTCAGCGTCTCGACGTCGACTTTCGGATCCCAGGAGCCGTGGGCTTTGTTGTCGTCGCCGAGCACGCGGATGAACGAGTAGGCTGCGTCGTGCGTGTCCTTGGCGTTGACGTTGATGTCGGGCTTGGCCACTTCGCCGGGCTTCGGCACCTTGATGTGGCTGAAGTCCGGCTTGTCGCCGGGGCGGTGTTTCGGTTCGGGGATGTGGAGCTTGAGTTGCGGTTTATTCGGGCGGATGGGTGCGGTGGACATCAAGGGCTCGTTTCGCTGAAAGCAGCCGTTCGTTGGGGCGCAGTGGATAGGCGCGGGCGGCCCCACCGTCAATGACGGGGCGGGGGCAGGGCTAAGGCTTGGTTCGCGCGTTCGAGTGTTGCTTGGCGCATGCCGGGCAGGCGGTTTCGTTTCAATCGCTATGAGGGCCACGAAACTTTCAGAGGGGTATTGTGCAGTGCACCTAATGGGCCGATCGGTGCGCCGGGCGACAAGGCTTCAGCTTGCAAGTAGGCGCTCGATTTCCGGGTCGGTTGCGCGGGTGTGCTTCAGGTCGGCGACGGCTTGTT
>CAZYGK010000378.1:0-1865 GCA_964647355.1 uncultured Flavobacteriaceae bacterium
TTGTCGCTCTTGCCCAGACGATCGGCGAGGTAGCCGCCGAGCAGCGCGCCGCTTGCGCCCAGGATACCGACGATGGGGCCCAAGATCAGGCCGATTTCGGCGCCTGAGATGTTGTGCGTGCGCTTCAGAAATGGGGCTGCCCACATGACGCCGCCGTAGCCGACGAACGAGGTGAGCGTTAAGCCGATAACGACGTGGCGGCAGGCTTTCGATTTCCAGATGAAGGCAAAGCCCGCAAGCATCGCCGTCTTTGCTTCATCAAAGGTCTGCGTCTTGCGGTGGGCGCTTGCGAGGCCGTCGGCGAGGCCGCGCACGGGTTCGGACACGGTGAAATATATCAGGGCTGCGATCAGCAGACCCGGCAAGCCTACGAGGAGGAATACCGGGCGCCAACCCCACACTTCCGCGAGCGGCGCGCCTATCAGGAAGCCCAGCATGCCGCCCACGTAAACGCCGAGTGCGTAGAACGCGAGCGCGCGCGAGCGTTCGTGCTCTGCGTACATGTCGGCGATCATGGAGTGCGACTGCGGCGAGGAGCCGGCCTCGCCGATGCCGACGCCGATGCGCGCGAGCAGGAGCTGCGTGTAGTTCTGCGCGAGGCCGCAGGCTGCCGTCATCACGCTCCACACCGTCACGGCGCCCGCGACGATGTTGCGCCGGTTCATGCGGTCGGACAGCACCGCCAGCGGCACACCGAGCGTCGCGTAGAAGACGGCGAAGGCGAAACCGGTGAGCAGGCCGAGTTCGGTGTCGGAGAGGTTCAGGTCTTTCTTAATGTGCTCTGCCACCGCGCCCATGATCGTGCGGTCGAGGTAGCTTGAGACGTAGGCCAGGGTGAGGATGACGAGCGCGTAAGTCCGGTGGCGCTTCACGTGCTCAGGTATTTCCACGGCGCCCTTCGGCGCCGCCGTTACGGCCTCGGCCATTCATCCTCCCGCCGGGCCGTCTGATGTGCCCTGTGCTTCGTTCGACCGTAACCCGCAAACGCTCTTGCGCGCAATGTGGGCCTCGCTGTTAGAGTGCCGCGATAGGAGACATTTCATGAAAGACTTTGCAGGCAAGGTTGCCGTCATTACCGGCGGCGGAACGGGTATGGGGCGGGAGTTGGCGAAGCAGCTCGTCGCCGAGGGCTGTACCGTCGCCATGTGCGACGTGTCGGCGGAGAACATGGCGGAGACGAAGCGGCTCTGTCAGTCGAACGCTCCGCAGGGTACGCGGGTGATGACGTTCGTCGCCGACGTGTCAGCTGAGGACCAGATCCTGCGCTTCAAGGATGCGGTGGGGCGCGAGCTCGATACGCAGCACATCAACCTGCTGTTCAACAATGCCGGCATCGGCGGCGGCCCAAGCTTCATCAACACGCCGCGCGAGGATTGGGAGAAGACGTTCAACGTTTGTTGGTACGGCGTCTACTACTCGTGCCGTGCGTTCATGCCGATGCTCTTGAAGGCGCGCGAGGGCCACATCATCAACACATCGAGCGTCAACGGGTTTTGGGCGTCGCTTGGGCCGACGCGTTCGCACACCGCCTACCCGGCGGCAAAGTTCGCAGTGAAGGGGTTCACCGAAGGGCTCATCACCGATTTGCGGCTGAATGCACCGCACATCAAGGCGTCTGTCGTGATGCCGGGTCATATCGGGACCTCGATTGTCGAAAACTCCCGCAAGGTTTTGACCGGGCGTAGCATCGCCGAGATGTCGCCAAAGGAAGTCGAAGATGCGCGACGCTCTCTCAAGGGTATGGGCATGCCCGCGGACTCGCTGACGGATCTGCAGATTCAGCAGATGATGCGGGAGATGGCGCGGCAGTTCGAAGCGAATGCGCCGACGAGCGCTGCAGAAGCGGCGACGATCATCCTGAACGG
>CAZYGK010000379.1:0-1862 GCA_964647355.1 uncultured Flavobacteriaceae bacterium
GCGCGGTCGTAGATCGGCGGCTTGTGCTGCGCGAGCTGGCGCTTGCGCCGCCGGTCAAGCTCGTCCGCCGTTTCGTAGCAAGGATAGAGCCGGCCGGCCGCGCGCAGCTTCTCTGCCGCCGCATTGTGCTCCGCCGCACGCTCCGACTGCTTCGCAAAGAGATCGTGCTTCAGCCCCAGCCACGCGAGGTCGGCATAAATCCCCTGCGCGTTCGCCTCGGTCGACCGCTCCGTATCCGTATCGTCGAGCCTGAGCAGAAAGTTGCCGCCCGTCTTACGCGCGAACAAATAGTTGGTGAGCGCCGCGCGAATATTGCCGACGTGAAGCTTACCCGTAGGGCTGGGCGCAAAGCGGACGACGTTTGTCATGGGCGCGTGTTTAGCGGGTCACGTCGCGTCCCGGAAGGCGTTCGTAATCGGATAGCGCCGGTCCCGGCCGAAATTCTTGCGCGTGATTTTGACGCCCGGCGGGGCTTGGCGGCGTTTGTATTCGGCGATCGAGAGCAGGTGCTCCACCCGCTTGATCGTCGCAAGATCGTGCCCGCGCGCCATGATCTCCTCAACCGGCATCTCGTTCTCGACGAGACATTCGAGGATATCGTCGAGCTTCGGATAGGGCGGCAGCGAGTCCTCGTCCTTCTGATTCGCGCGAAGCTCCGCACTCGGCGGCTTGTCGATCACCCGCTCCGGCATCACCCGGCCCGACGGCCCAAGCGCGCCCACGGGCTTGTGCTGATTGCGCCAACGCGACAGCGCAAACACCTGCATCTTGTAGAGATCTTTCAGCGGATTGTAGCCGCCGCACATATCGCCGTAGAGCGTCGCATAGCCGACCGACATCTCCGACTTGTTGCCGGTGGTCAGAACCATCGGCCCGAACTTGTTCGAGAGCGCCATCAACGTCACGCCGCGGATACGCGACTGAATGTTCTCCTCCGTCGTGTCGGGATTGCGTCCGGCAAATAGCGGCCCAAGCATCCCGCCGAACGCCTTCACAGCCTCCTCGATCGGGATCGTGTCGTACGGCGTACCGAGCAGCTTCGCCACCGCAGCCGCATCGTCGAGACTGTCCTGCGACGTATACCGCGACGGCATCATCACGCAGCGCACGCGCTCAGGCCCCAACGCATCCGCCGCAATCGCAGCCGTCAGCGCCGAGTCGATACCGCCCGACAGACCCAGCACGACACCCGGAAACCGGTTCTTCCGCACGTAGTCGCCGAGCCCCAGCATCGTCGCGTGGTAGATCGACTCAAGCCCCTCGGGCAGCGCAGCCTTCGGCCCGGGTGTGCACACCCACCCTTTGCCCTCGCGCCGCCAGTGCGTCAGCGTCAACGCCTCCGCCCACGCCGGCATCTGTACCGCGAGGCTGCGATCCGCATTGAGCACGAACGACCCGCCGTCGAACACCAACTCGTCTTGGCCCCCGACCTGGTTCAGATAGGCAAGCGCAAGCCCGCTTTCGACGACACGCGAAACCGCAATGTTGAGGCGCGTCTCTTCCTTCGCCGCCTCGAACGGCGAACCATTCGGCACAAGCAGGAACTCGGCCCCGGTCTCGGACAAGCACTCGACGACGTCGCCCTTCCAAATGTCTTCGCAGATCGGAACGCCGATACGAACGCCGCGAACCTCGATCGGCCCCGGCATCGGCCCTGGCGTGAAAACACGCTTCTCGTCGAACACGCCGTAGTTCGGCAGGTCCACTTTGTAGCGCAGCGATTTCACCGCCCCGCCGTCAAGGCATGCGAACGCGTTGTAGAGCTTGCCCTGCTCGACCCAAGGCGTCCCGATCAGCACCGCCGGCCCAGACGCGGTCTCCTTCGCCAGCGCCTCGACCGCAGCCCGCGCATCCGCCTGCAA
>CAZYGK010000380.1:0-1855 GCA_964647355.1 uncultured Flavobacteriaceae bacterium
GTTGCGTGCCCCGCTGTTCGAGCAAGCGATAGGTGATGCTGCCGTCGCGATCGACAAAGCGAAACAGCTTCGCCCCATGATGCGCCTTCAGCTTCGCCAGGTCGCCTTCGCGATAAAGGCACACGTCGAACGCCGTGCACCACGACTTGTCCTGCTGCGCGACGATAAGCAACCGCACGCGGCCGGCATCGTCGAAATAGACACCGAAAATCTGCGGCTCGTGATAACCCATAAAGACGACAGTCTCACCGGCCTTGTTCTGAACGGCGGGCTTACCCTTCACGCGCAGAACGTCGGCGACCGACATCCCAAGCTCGACCCCATCGACCCCCAAGCCTTCCCGGATCAAATGCGGCCGCACCGGCGCCGAAACCGGGGCAGGCGCAGCCGGCACCGCCGGAGCAGCAGGCGCACTCGGCGTTTGAGGTTGCTTCGGCTTCTGATCGCAGGCAGCGACGGTCAGCAACGCAGCCGCCGCAAGAACGAGAGCGCTACGCATCACTTCTTCTCCGCACCCATACGCTGCGCATAGCCGGCGGCGACCATGCGTTCCATCGCGTCGAACAGCGCGTTCGGGTTCGTCCGCCGCATCTTCGCAAGTTCCGCTTCGCCGCCCTCGGCGAGGATGAGTTCCCGCTCGCCCGCCTTCAGCGCGTCGAGCATGCGCTTGGCCGCGACGGCCGGATCCATGCCGTTGTCGATCGCCGCATCGCTGACCCCGCGCGTCTGCGCTGTGGCGTCGAGCGCGTTCTTCGACACGTTTGTCCTGACCGAACCGGGCGCGACGACCAGAACTTTCATGCCCTGATGCGCCGTCTCGGCGCGAATGCTGTCGTGATAGCCGATGAGCCCATGCTTCGCCGCGCAATAGGCGCTGCGCAGCGGCACGCCCGCGATCCCCGCCACGCTCGAAATGGCGACGATGTGCCCGCCACCGGCCGCCACCATCTTCGGCAGCAGCGCCTGCGTCAGCGCGATCGGCGCCATCAGATCGATGTCGACGATCTTGCGATAAACGTCGAACACGGTGTCGACCGCGAGCGACCGTTGCGACACGCCCGCATTGTTGACGAGCCCGTCGACCCGGCCTTCAAAACCCCAAGCCTGCAAGACGTACTTCGGAATATTCGCAAAATCCGTCGCCTCGAACGGCAGGATATGCGTCGCCGTCTTGCACTTGCCGGCGGCGTCTTTGAGCGCCAAGACATTGCGCCCCGACAAGATCAGCTTCGCCCCCTCGGCCGACAAAGCCTCAGCCAAAGCCTCGCCGATCCCCGACGACGCCCCCGTAATCCACCACACCTTGCCGGCAAACATGATCTTGCTCCGCTCTCTACGAGCGCTCTGTTTGCCACATTGGCCACGCGTTCGCCACTTGCCAAGTCGGCGTGCACGAGAGAGCCGCCAATCGCGTTCCACCGCGGCGCGCGAGCGCGCCGTCAGAACCCGAACGCTTCCGGCTTGATCCCGCGCGCCTTCTCGCACTCCGCGCGGAAGTCGTAGGGCGTGGTGTCCGCGCAGTCCGGCCACTTGCCGCTCGCAAGCCAGAACTCGACGAGCCCCAGCCGCGCGCAGAGCCGCACGAAGCGCACATCGTTGCGGATCTCCGGCATATCCTTCCAGAACAGCAACCCTGTGCGATAGGCATCCACGCCAAGCACATCGTCGGCGGCGCCGCGCGGACCCAGCCGCGCCGTCTCGGCCAGGCGGAACACCTCCTCGCCAAGCCCCACATGCGCCGCGTAGACCAGGTTCGAAACCTCAACGCCGCCGGTCTGCTCGAAGCGCGACAGCAACCGTTGCCGCATCTGCTCGACGTTCTCCGGCGATCGATCGCGCTTTGTCTTCAGAAACA
>CAZYGK010000381.1:0-1824 GCA_964647355.1 uncultured Flavobacteriaceae bacterium
CCGAGCGCCCGACTGCGGTGAACGGCAAGCGCGAACCGCGCAGCGTGGCGGTTTCGGCGCTCACCGGCGAAGGATTCGACAAGCTGCTCGCGATGATCGATACGACGTTGGCCGCGAATGCGATCGAGGCGGAGCTGCGGCTTGAGCCGGACGCGGGGGCCGATATCGCGTGGGCGTATGAGAACGGGGACGTGCTCAAGCGCACCAGCGACGCCAAAGGCCGGATCAAGCTACGGGTGGCGATTGCCGGCGCCGCCTTGCCGAAGTTCGAGCGGCGGTTTGGGGTGCGGTTAGTTCGAAACTAGCCTTTCGAACTGGTGCCTGTGTGACCGCCGTCAGTTGCGTCGCTCCTTTCATCATCTACGCTTGGCCTCCCAATAGGAGTGGTAAGCCATGCGCCGAGCGCTTCTCTCAGCAACGACATTTCTTCTCACGACGGTCGCCGCCTCTGCACTGGTGCCACCGCTGCCTGAGGATCAGGCGGCTTATGGGCCCGGCGCATCCCAGTATGTGACGGCGGATGGGACCGAGACGCTTTGGGTCAACCCGGGCGCCTCACGTTGGGCGCACTACTTTCCGCGGCCGCCGCAGCCCGCAGACGTGCCGATGCCGACACATATTCCGCCGCACGGTGAAGCGTTCGGTGCGGTGCAGAATTGCTCGGATGCATCGACGATTTGCATGAGCTTTGTCGGCGTTGCCGTGTCGCTGTCACGGCAAATCAAGCCCGAGATCAATGCGCGCTGGCAGGCGGGTCCTTGGTCCTTCCACGTGAAGGGCTGCGCGAGCGAGTGCCGGCTGCGCATTGTTGCGGCCGAACGCGGAACGGGACCGCAAACGATGCGCGCGTGGTTCATGTGGTCGCCTCAACGCGGCGTCGAAGCGTTCCGGCTCGACAAAGCGGACGGCATGCCGGGGCCGACATTCGTTCTGGCGAATGACGTTGGACTGCTGCGGTAACGGCTAGCGCTTCTCGAGCCGCTTGGCGTCGTCCCAGGCGGCGTCCATTTCTTCCAGCGAGACCTCGCCAAGTTTTCGACCGCGCTCCTTGACCGTCGCCTCGATGTGTTTGAAGCGTCGGACGACCTTTGCGTTCGTGCCGCGGAGCGCTTCTTCAGGGTCCACGCCCAGATGGCGCGCTAGGTTCGCGCAAACGAACAGAATATCGCCGAGCTCGTCCGCCAGCTTCGTCTTCGGCGCGCCCGCTTCGATTTCGGCGGTCAGCTCGACGATCTCTTCCTTCAATTTGTCCAGGATGGGGGCCCGCTCGCGCCAATCGAAGCCGACGCTCGCCATTCGTTTCTGGAGTTTTAAAGCGCGGGTCAGGGCAGGGGAGGGCAGTGGCACGTCGTCCAGGATACTCCCGCCATGATCGGCGCGGGCTGCGCGTTCACGCTTTTTATGCTCCTCCCATGCGATGGTTTGGGCTTCGGCCGTCTTGACGTCCGCCTCGCCAAACACGTGCGGGTGGCGGCGCAGCATCTTTTGCGAGATCGCTTCGACCACATCCGCGAAGGTGAAGGCCTTCGCCTCGCTGGCCATCTGGGCGTGGAAGACGACTTGGAAGAGCAAGTCGCCGAGTTCGTCCTTCAAGGCGCCCATGTCGTTGTGCTCGATCGCGTCAGCGACCTCGTAGGCCTCTTCGATGGTGTAGGGGGCGATGGTCGCGAACGTCTGCTCCACGTCCCAGGGGCACCCACCCTCGGGTGCCCGGAGCTTGGCCATGATGGCGAGCAGCGCGTCGATGCTCTTCAGGTTCGTCGGCGTGTCCATGGGCGGCTCGCGGGCTCTCTAGGGTGATATCAGCGGTCGTATCGAAGCCTG
>CAZYGK010000382.1:0-1819 GCA_964647355.1 uncultured Flavobacteriaceae bacterium
GACAACAGTTGTGCAAAGTAGCGCGCCGTCACGCCTTCGCCGTCACGGAAGACGCGATCTTGGCGCATGTAGCCGAGGTAAGGCGCCGCGAGCATCAGACGCCGCGCGCCCAGCGCACGCAATGTCGATGCAAGAAGATAGAGCCCAAGCGTCTTGGCATCGGGACGATCGAGGCCGCAGGCGATCACCACCGTCCGGCCGCTCACGTCGCCGCAGACGCGCAGATAGGTTTCCCCGTCGGGAAAGTTCCGGTGCTCGACCGGAATCACGACACCGCCGCACGCGGCAGCCAAATCCGCTGCCAGCGCTTCATTGCCCGGATACGGAACGAACGCCATCGTCATCAGACGGGTTCCAACTCGTAAGGCGCGCCGTGCCCTGAGGCATAGGCTGCCGCGTAGAGCAACTCGCCCTTGCTCTGCGCATGCAGCGTGAACATCGGCTGACCGTGTTCGACGCGTTCGCCTGTCTTCACGTGCAGTTCCAGCCCGGCCGCAGGCGACCGCGGCGCGCCCGCAAGCTTCGCGACCCGCGCAAGTTTCCGGTTGTCGATCGCCTTGATGCGGCCCGCGTGCGGCGCAACGAAATCGCGCCGGAACGAAGCCACCGGCGGTTCGCGCAAACCCCCTTGCGCCGTACAGATCGCCTGGAATTTCTGCCACGCCGCGCCACTGTCGAGAATGCGCGTGGCCTCGTCGACACCGTCGCCGGTTGCCTTGCCGCCCAGCACCAAAACCGCGCCGGCCAAGTGCAACGCGCGCTCGCGCAGATCAATGGCGCTACCGTTCTTCCGCTGCAACACCGCCAGCAGGTCGCGCGCTTCCAGCGCGGGGCCGATGCCGACGCCGACGGGATCGGTGCCCGCCGTTTGCACGGCATGGACGGAAAGCCCGACCTCTTTGCCGACAAGCGTGAGCTTATCGACGAGCGCGCGCGCCGCCGCCGCGGAGCGCACCTTCGCCGTCGGCCCCACCGGCACGTCCAAGACGACATGCGTCGATCCGGCCGCAAGCTTCTTCGAAAGCACCGAGGCGACCAACTGTCCGTCGCTGTCGAAATCGAGTGGCCGCTCGACGCGGATCAGAATGTCGTCGGCCGGACTCAAATCCATCGCCCCGCCCCACACGATGCAGCCGCCTTCGCGCTCGACCACGCGCCGCATCGCCGCCAAATCCAAATCGACCGGTGCGAGCGTCTCCATGGCGTCCGCCGTGCCGGCAGGCGAGGTGATCGCGCGCGACGACGTCTTCGGCATCGTGAGTCCGGCAGCGGCGGCTATGGCGACGATAATCGGCGTCGTGCGGTTGCCCGGCAGTCCGCCGATGCAGTGCTTGTCGACGACCGGCCGTGTCGGCCACGTGAGGGTCGTTCCTGCTTCCGCCATCGCCCGCGTCAAGCTCACGATCTCGTCGTGCACCATGTGGTCGCCGGCACATGCGGTCAGAAACGACGCCAGCTCGATGTTGGAATAGCGCCCGGCTACCACGTCGCGCACGATCCCGGCATACGCGTCGGGCTCAAGATGGAGCCCATAGATCTTCCGCCGGACATCGGAGAACGATTGCGTGGGCTCGGGATGCGCGAACTCCAACACCTGCCCCGGCTCGACATGCAGCGCGCGCCAAGCAACCTCCGAAAGCCCCGCTTCGTCGACCGCGAGCAAATCTTCAGTAACCACGTTGAGCGTCGCGATCAGCGACCGCGCACCCGCTGTGACGAGAACGCGCGCCCGCACCTGAAACCCTTCCGAGCGGCAGACATGGCAGTCGGCGCGCATGAACACGATCGGCTCGTGATACGTGTCGATCCCCATCCGCCG
>CAZYGK010000383.1:0-1799 GCA_964647355.1 uncultured Flavobacteriaceae bacterium
AGCGTCGCCAAAACCCCGCCGCCCCAAACCAAAGCCCGCCGCATTACGCCTCCCGCATCGTCGATCCGGGATCAAGCCAAGACCGCGCGCCGGATGCAAGACTAACCCGCCTTCGCCCCCAACGCCTGAAACGCGTCGAGCGCGCGTTTGCGCGCTTGGTCGTGCGCGACGATCGGCGCCGGGTACTTCAGCGCGCGAAAATTCGGCGCGTCCCACGGCCGGTGCACGAAGCGCGTGTCGCAGGCGGCAAGCGCCGGAATCCACCGCCGCACATACGCCCCGTCCGGATCGAACTTCTCACCCTGCAGCACCGGATTGAAGATGCGGAAGTAAGGCGCCGCGTCCGCGCCGGACCCCGCAACCCACTGCCAACTCGCCGAGTTGTTCGCGAGATCCGCATCGAGCAGCGTATCCCAAAACCAAGCCGCGCCGCGCCGCCAGTCGGTCATCAGATGCTTGATCAGGAACGACGCCGCCGCCATGCGCACGCGATTGTGCATCGTGCCGGTCACCCAAAGTTCGCGCATGCCCGCGTCCACGAGCGGATAACCGGTCTCACCCTTCGTCCAAGCGCGAAACCCCGCCTTGTCGTTCGCCCAAGGGAACGCATCGAACGCGGGCCGGAAGTTTTTCTCAGGCAGAGTCGGGAAGTGATAGAGCAGGTGATAGGAAAACTCGCGCCAGCCGATTTCGGAGAGGAACTTGTCGCCGTTCGCCTCCGCACGCGGGCTCTGTTTGGCGACCTCGATCGCATGCCAAACCTGACGCGGACTGATCTCGCCCCAATGCAGATGCGGCGAGAGGCGCGAGGTGTTGTCCTCCGCCGGCCTGTCGCGCCCGTCCGCATAACGCAGCAAGCCGTCGTCGACGAACGCCGCCAGCCGCGCCCGCGCACCAGCTTCGCCGGGCGTCCACAGCGGCTCGAACCCGCGCGCCCAATCCGGCCGTGTCGGCAGAAGCTGCCAGTCCGCCAACGCATCGGACAGGGGCCACACATCGCAAAGCATCAAAGACTTCGGCGCGGGCAGCGCGGATGCAGGCTCCAACGTCGAACGTGCGGCGCGCCAGAACGGCGTGAACACCTTGAACGGCGTATCGCCGCCGGTCTTCACCTCCCACGGCTCTTTCAGCAGGGACCCGTTGAAGCTCGTGACCGTGACACCGCGCGCCTTCAGCGTCTCTTTCAGCTTCGCGTCCCGCGCGGTCGCCCATGGCTCGTAAAGCCGGTTCCAGAACACGGCCTTGGCGCCGGTCTCTGCGACGAGCGCGGGCAGAATCTTTTCCGCCCGGCCGCGCCGCAAGATCAACCGCGACCCGCGCTTGGCCAGATCGCGCGAAAGCGCCTCCAAACTCTTGTGCAGCCACCAGCGCGACGCGCCGCCCGCCTTCCACGTGTCGGCCGCCGCGTCGTCGAGCACGTAAAGCGGCACGATCGGCACCTTGGCGGCAATGGCTGCTGCCAACGCCGGGTTGTCGGAAAGCCGCAAATCCTGCCGGAACCAAACGATGGCGGGCGGCGCGGCCGTCTCTTTGCGTGATGTCATGAGCGAACTACGGCCAAGCCGGCCGTCCGGATCAATCCACCATCTCGAACGTCAGCCCCGCGTGCTCGCGCAGCCGCTCGATCAAGGGCAACCCCAGCGCGGAAGCTGGCGTCCAAAACCCGCCGCCCACGCCGTCGCCGAGTTCGGAGAGACAAATCGCCGCCTCCGAAATCATCTTCGCGGTCGAGCCATAGCCCGGGTCGCGATCCCCCGTGACGCGCGCTTTGAACGTGCGTCCGTCCGCGGCGGTGCCGA
>CAZYGK010000384.1:0-1793 GCA_964647355.1 uncultured Flavobacteriaceae bacterium
TGCGTGCCGGCGATCGCCCGCACACTGTCCCCGATCGTGCGCCAGGTTTCCACCTCCTGCGCGCGCGCCTGGGCCAGCTGCTCCTTGCGGTCCTCCGTGAAGCGGCCCTCGGCCTCGAGCGCGGCCTCCTGCATCAGCCGGTTCGCGTTGCCGTAGGTGAGGTTGCGCTTCAAAAGCTGCGCGGTGACCAGGTCGACCTTCATGGCCAGTTCCTTGCGCGCCGCCGTCTGCGTGGGCCAGTGGTCCTTCGCGACGGTTTCGATGTGGTCACGGCAGTCGCGCTGGTCGCGCGACAGGGCGCGGATCGCCACAACCTCGGCCTCGCTCGGCACGGCCTCGATGATCAGCATCTCGGCCGTGATTTCGTCGACATGCACGATCGGCAACTTTCCGGCGATCGGCTGAATTTCGGGATTGGACCGCTTCTTCTCGCAGTATTTGACGGCCCCCGTCATATCCATATCGGCCACATACGACCGGACCACGGAACACGCGCTCAAAGAAAACGCGGCGGCCACCAAAAACAGGATCTTTGGTCCCATCTTTCCCCCCAAACGGCTGATTTTTCTTGTGAAGGCCCCAACTTCGAAGGGCATAAAACGACAAGTTGCAGCGGCCTGGCAAGGGTTCTTGTGGAAGAAATTTCACTTCGCGCGAGAACTTATTGAAATAGTTAGCTAAAATAGGAGTGAGCGCTGCGCCTTGCCCGAACCGGGGAATCGCGGAACTCTGCAACCGAGAGAAGCTTGGACGACCGCCATGAAGACCCGCGCCTTAAGCCTACTCCTGCTGCTCAGCCTCGCGCCGGCTTCGGCCGAAACGCCCCCGCCCATGAGCGCAGGCCAGCTGCTGGGCGACAGGGTCAAAGGCCCGAATTGGACGGTGGCCGAGATCGTCCGCTCCGACGGCTTCGTGCGCCTCTACGCGGTCGAAACGCCCTACGGCAATTTCCAGGTAAACGGCCAGCGCCGGATGGAGCAGCGCCTGAACGAACTCCGCGCGCTGCACGCGCTCGAAGCCATGTCGACGACCGAAACCTTTGCCGACGCGCTCGGCACCGCGGGCTTGGCCCCGATCCGCTTCGGCCGTGACCTGATCCTCGACCCGGTGGAAACGACCGGCAACCTCTTCTCCGGCATCGCGAACATGTTCGACCGCGCGGTCAGCGAAGTGGAACAAGCCGACGCCAGCCACGACGACTTCGTCGACAGCCTGGCCGGCGTCAGCAAGGCGACGCGCGACCTCGCCTTCGAACTGAAGGTCGACCCCTATACCGACTTCACGCCGCTGCGCGACGGACTTGCCGATGTCGCGCGCGCCATGGCGGCAGGCAATCTTTCGGTCTCGGCCGCGATCTCGGCGATCCCCGGTGGCGCCGGCATCGCCGTCTCGGCGACGTCCACGGCGTCCGTCTTGGCGAACCCGATCCGCGACAAAAGCTCGGCCGAAATCGCCGTGCTGGTCGAGGAAAAGCTGAAGCCGCTCGACGTGAACGAAGACGTCATCCAAGCCTTCGTCGAAAACAAGGCCTTCTCGCCCGCCGATACCTACGCGATCGCCGACGCGCTGGCAGCGCTAGGCGCACGCAACTCGGAAGCGTTCGTTCGCCGTGCCGCAGCCGCCGACAGCGCCGACCTCGCGAAGTTCCACCGCTACCGCGCCGAATTGCTCGCCCGCCACAGCGCCCAACTCGGCACGCTGAAGGAGTTCTACGTCGTGCGCGAATTCGCGCTGAACCGCAGCGCCGACGGCGCGCTCGTCGCGGTCTTCCCGTTCGACGACCTCGCCTGGAC
>CAZYGK010000385.1:0-1784 GCA_964647355.1 uncultured Flavobacteriaceae bacterium
TCGTCCTTGCTCGGAAAGTGCCGGTAGACCGCGGTCGCACTCACCCCCACGTTGCGTGCCACCTCGCGCAGGCTAAGCTGCTCCAAGTCCTGCTTTTCGAGTAGGCTCAACGCTTCGGCCACGAGCGCCGCCCGCAAATCCCCGTGATGGTAGGCGTCCTTGGCTTTTTTCATGTTGACACTGTTAGCATTGCGCGGCATGTTAGCAGTGTAAACATTGACGAACGGTTTGCAAGCAGGAGCGCTCAACCCCATGGCCAGCCAAGTCGAATCCATCATCCGCTCGACCGTCACGAAAGCGGTCGGCGCCGTCGCAAGCGTCAATCGCGCGCTGATGAAGGGGGACGATCAGCATCCGTTCCTGACCGGCATCCACACGCCGATGCGCGAAGAGCGCACGATCACGGATCTCAAGGTGACGGGTTCGATCCCGACCGACCTCGACGGCCGCTATGTCCGCATCGGACCGAACCCCGCGACGCCCCCGAACGCGGCCGCTTATCACTGGTTCCTCGGCGACGGCATGATCCACGGCGTCCGGCTGAAGGGCGGCAAGGCCGAATGGTACCGCAACCGCTGGATCAGAAGCCGCGCGGTCAGCAAAGCGCTCGGCGAGCCGGAGGCCCCGGGCCCGCGTAACCCCGCATTCGACACCGTCAACACGAACATCGTACCCCACGCTGGTCAAACATGGGCGGTCGTGGAAGCGGGCGGCAACCCGGTTCGCGTCGGCCCCGATCTGGAGACGATCGCGCACGATCCGTTCGGCGGCACGCTGAAGGGCAGCTTCAGCGCGCATCCGCATCTCGACCCGGACACGGGTGAAATGCACGCCATCTGCTACGAAGGTCCGAACCTCGACACGATCCGCCACGTCGTCGTCGACAAGCAGGGCAAGGTGCGCCGCGAAGAACCGATTAAGGTTCAACACGGGCCCATGATCCACGACTGCATGATCACGAAGAACTACGTGATCATTCTCGACATGCCGGTGACGTTTTCGATGAAGCGCCTGCTTTCGGGCTACGGCTTCCCCTACGCCTGGAACCCGGAACACCAAGCCCGCGTCGGCCTGCTGCCGCGCGAGGGCAAGAGCGACGACGTGATCTGGTGCACGGTCGATCCTTGCTATGTGTTCCACCCGGCCAACGGGTATGAAACGCCCGACGGTAAGGTGATCCTCGACGTCTGCGCCCACGACAGCATGTTCGCCGAAAGCACGAAGGGTCCGGACTCGCACAACGTTCCGTTCGAGCGCTGGACGATCGACCCGAAGACGAAGACTGTCGCCCGCAAAGTCGTCGACGAGGAAGCGCAGGAGTTCCCGCGCCCGAACGAAGCGTTGATCGGCAAACCCTACCGCTACGCCTACGCCGTCTCGCTGGCGCGCGAGAATGCGTTCGTCGGCACCTCGACGCGCCTGTTCAAACACGACCTCGAAACCGGCAAGCGCCAAGTCCACGACTTCGGCCCGGGCCGCGTCCCCGGCGAGTTCGTCTTCGTCGCCAAAGCGAACGCCCGCGCCGAAGACGACGGCTGGCTCATGGGGTACGTGATCGACACGACGAACGAGACGACGGACCTCGTCATCCTCGACGCCGCCAACTTCGAAGGTGTGCCGCAAGCGGCGATCACGATCCCGCACCGCATCCCGCCGGGCTTCCATGGCAACTGGATGCCGGCATAAGGCGGACGTAGCGAAACATCGAGGGCGCTTGCCATCGGGCGAGCGCCCCCGATAGCGTCTTGAAGATCAAGCCATACCAACCATCGGACCAACCATGC
>CAZYGK010000386.1:0-1784 GCA_964647355.1 uncultured Flavobacteriaceae bacterium
AACCGATCCGGCACGGCGTGCACTTGCCGCAACTCTCGATCGCGCAGAACTCCATAGCGAAACGTGCTTGCGCCGCCATGTCGACCGTGTCGTCGAACACAACGACGCCGCCGTGTCCGATCAACCCGTCGCGCGCCGCGAACGCTTCATAGTCGTAGACCGTGTCGAACAGCGCGCGCGGAAAATAAGCGCCTAAGGGTCCGCCGCACTGCACGGCCTTGACCGGACGCCCGCTCGCCGTGCCGCCGCCGATCTCGTCGACGATCTGCCCCAACGTCATCCCGAACGGCGCCTCGAACAAGCCCGCATGGCGCACGTTGCCCGCAAGCTGCAGCGGCATCGTCCCGCGCGAGCGGCCATAGCCGAACCCGGCATACATCTGCGCCCCGTGCGCCATGATCCACGGCGCCGTCGCCAGCGTCAGCACGTTGTTCACGATCGTGGGCTTGCCGAACAAACCTTCATGCGCGGGCAGGGGAGGCTTCGCCCGCACCTGACCGCGCTTGCCCTCAAGGCTTTCGAGCAGCGCCGTCTCTTCCCCGCACACATAAGCACCAGCGCCAATGCGCAACTCGATATCGAAGCCGTCGCCGATCAGCTTCGCCGCCCGCGCCACGTCGAGCGCCTTCGCGAACGTCGCATTCGCCTGCGGGTACTCGGAGCGCGCATAGACGTAACCCTTCGACGCCCCGATCGCGAACGCGGCAATCGCCATCCCTTCGATGAGCGAGAGCGGATCGCCCTCCATGATCATGCGGTCCGCGAACGTGCCGCTGTCGCCTTCATCGGCGTTGCAGACGACGTAGCGCCGCTCCGCCTTCGCATCCGCCGCGGTCTTCCACTTGATCCCCGCCGGAAACCCGGCCCCGCCGCGCCCGCGCAATCCCGAAGCCGTGATCGCCTCGATCGTCGCCGCCGCGCCCATTTCGCGCGCCCGCTTCAGCCCGTCGAACCCGCCGTGCTTGGCATAATCGTCCGCCGACAGCGGATCGATCACGCCGCAGCGCGCGAACGTGACCCGCGTCTGCCGCTTCATCCACGGATGCTGCTCGACGACGCCGATGCAATGCGGGTGCGCCTTGCCTTCCAGCATCCCGGCATCGATCAGCGCCGGAACCTCGGACGCTTTTACCGGCCCATAGCCAACGCGTCCGCCCGCTGTCTCCACCTCAACCAGCGGCTCCAGCCAATGCATACCGCGCGAGCCGGTCCGCACGATCTCAAGCGTGATTTTGCGTGTCTCCGCCGTCGCGCGCAGCACGCGCACAACGCCGTCCGCGCCCATCGCCAACGCTGCAGCATCGGAGGACACAAACACGCGCGTCATAGCTTGCGCTCCGCCATTGCAATCAAATGCACCGGGTCGATGCGTCCATGCGGCTCCCCGTCGACAAGCGCCGCTGGCGCCACCGAACAAAGCCCCAAGCAGTAAACCGGCTCGATCGTCACGCGACCGTCGGCCGATGTCTCTTTCCAATCGATCGCGAAGTGCCGCAACACGGTTGCTGCAAGCTCCGCCCCGCCCACCGCTTGACACGCCTCTGCGCGGCAAATCTTTAGAATGCACCGGCCCGCCGGCGCTTCGCGAAAGTCGTGATAGAACGAAACGACCCCGTACACTTCCGCCCGGGAGAGATTCAGTTCGTGCGCGATGACGGGGATCGCGTTTTTCGGAACGCAACCGAACGCCGCCTGCACCGCGTGCAAGATCGGCAGCAACGGCCCCTCTAGCCCCGCATGCGCGGCACAGATCGCCTTAACCCGGTCAGTGTCCAAATCACCCT
>CAZYGK010000387.1:0-1762 GCA_964647355.1 uncultured Flavobacteriaceae bacterium
TCAACTGCAACGAACACCCGGTCGTCGTGCGCCATCCGGAGACGGGGCGGAAGATCCTCTACGTCAATCGCGGCTTCACCTCGCACATCAAAGACCTGGCGCGGTCCGAGAGTGTGGCGTTGCTTGAGATGCTTTACCAATTGGTCGAGCGGCATCCGGCGATCACCTGCCGCGTGCGCTGGACGCCGAATACGATGGTGATGTGGGACAATCGCTGCACACAGCATCACGCGCTGTGGGACTACTATCCGATGGAGCGCCACGGCCACCGCGTTTCCATCGTGGGCGAGCGGCCGCAGGCTTAAGGGCTGGCCGTTACCTGTGGTGCCGCTTGAGGCCCAGAAGAAAGATCATTGTCCGAACAGCGCGCCGTGCACCCAGGCGGGACCGCTCGCCGCGTGCGGCCACGACGCGCGCTTGAAGCTAACACCGGGGACCGCGGCGTCCGCATCGCGAAATCGCTCATCGATGGAGAGTTTGCCGGTGACTTCATCGACGTCGACGATGAGCACCCAGGAACCATGGTTCCCTGTTGCGACGAGCCTGCCGCCTTGCCGATCGGCGGCAACCCAATGCGGCATCGCATAGCGCTTGGGATCCAGTATCAGGCGAGAGGTCTCGACGGGACGGGCGGGATCGCTCACGTCGAGAGCCACCAGGCCCGGCAATCCAGGGACGGTTTGAATCCAGTATTTCCCGAAAACAACCGGAACGGCGCACCCGCCCATATCGCCGTGCGGGTTCGATGCCAGGCGCGAGAAATCGTACACCAGTTCGGCGCTTGGACGCGGCGTGTCGACGTCCTTCAAGCGATACAGGCCGCAGCTGAAGGTGTTCACGTAGATCGTCCCGTCGGCAAGAATGCGCGGCTCTGCGGGGTCTACGTGAATGTGCCTTGGCGAGTCGGGAAGCGTGATCGTCGCACGTAGCGTGAGGTCGCTGGTCGACCAGAGTTGAACATAGCGGGTCTGGTGCGGCTCAGCCGCGGGGTCGAGACCCATTTCTGCGATCGATACGATCGCAAGCCCTCTCCGGCTGTCGATGGCAAGGCTATAGGGCCAGTTCAAATCATCGGGAATGTCAGGCGTCTTGGACGAGGCGACACGTATCACCCGGCCCGCGCCGTCAATCTCGGCGAGCCCGCCCGGCGCGCCATACTTCCCGTTGCGCCCTTGGAATGTCGCGATCACATTGCCGTTGGGCAAACGCGCAAAGCTGTGCGGGTAACTCAAGCCGCCCACATCCTTGAAGCGCGCAGCCAGTCGCGGTGCCTGTGGATCGGCAAGGTCGAATATGAAGCTCTCGTTTCCAGCCCAGCCGTTCGCGAACATCGCGTCACCGGAAAAATACTCATACTCGGTGTGATGCGGAACGATGCCCTTCGAACCTACGGGCAGACTCGCAACGACTTTGCCGTAGGTTGCCGAGGATCGCTTCGCGTCGATCACGGCCAGAAAATCGGAATCATTGCCATCCGCGTCGCCGGACCAAACGAAAAGATGGCCGGCCGCTGGCTGGATCTCTTGCCGGTTACCCTCGGAGGAACATGCCGTGGTAATCGATGCCACGATCGCCAACACCTTCGTTGTGCGAAAGACGGTGTGCCACGGCATAGACGGACCCCTGATCGCGCCTTTGCGCATCGACGATGCTACTTTGGCGAGCTGCGCCACGCCAGTCCTCATCATAGAAATGAGGGGACGGAATCAGTAGTGTCCGGGGAACCGTGGCCTCAGGTACGATAAATCATTGAGAACACAGC
>CAZYGK010000388.1:0-1732 GCA_964647355.1 uncultured Flavobacteriaceae bacterium
CGTGCTCTACCGCGTGTTTTCGCAGCGGTTTCCGACCGAGGACGCTTGTCTCGATCATCTGTTGAAGCTGCGCTTCGGCAATCCGGGCGCGTGTCCGAAGTGCGGGCGGGTGGGGAAGTTTC
The DNA here is from genome assembly GCA_964647355.1 of uncultured Flavobacteriaceae bacterium. GTDB lineage: Bacteria > Pseudomonadota > Alphaproteobacteria > Micropepsales > Micropepsaceae > SZUA-430. The sequence goes on from CAZYGK010000388.1 coordinate 123, forward strand.
ACCGGCTTCGTAAGCAGCACGCCTATGTGTGCCAGTGGTGCGCCTATCACATTCACCCGAAGGCGGGGACGCCGTTCGCGCGTTCGCGCACGCCGCTGCAGGATTGGTACTACGCGATGTTTCTCTTTTGCGCCGGGCACAAGCGGATGACGGCGCGCGAGGTGCAGCGCCAGCTCGCGGTGACCTACAAGACCGCGTGGCGGATCACGGACGCGATCAAGCGGCATATGGCTGTGTGAGCGGCATAGGCGCTCGCTCTCATGGCACAAAGAAGTCGTGGGTGGTCCGCCTTCGCGGACCATGACAGATTTTGTTGGCGTTGGTTTTCGCGTCCGCTCAACCCCAATTGTCATGGTCCGCGAAGGCGGACCACCCACGACTTTCCGAGTTTGCGAAGGCTTGGCGGTTGTGGCTTCGGCGCACTTGTAGTGTCTCGGGACTCGGGGTCATAGTGAGCGCTTAAGGACAGAGGGATTCCCTCCATGGGCGGCAGTATTCGCATCTCGTAGCTGACGGATCAGCTCTTGTGGCGGGGCTCTTTGCGGGCCCGCGCGTCGTCCTCCTTATTCACACGGCAGGTTCATGGCTTACTTGGCAAATAGCGCGGTCAACCGCGTCAATGTGCATTATGCGATTCAGGCGTTCGCGTCGGCGGGCGCGGGGGCTTTCATTCTCGTCTATTTCGTGCGGGCGGGCTTGTCGTTGCCGCAGGCTTTGCTGGCGCTCGCGGCGATCGTGGTCGGGCGGTTCGTCACGCGGCCGCTCGTGCTGCCGATCGCGAAGCGCTTCGGGCTCAAAGGTGCGCTGATCGCGGGCACGGTGATGCTCGCGGCGCAGTATCCGGCGTCCGGGTACATCGACGGGATCGGCTTTGCGCTCGTCTTGCGCTGCGTGCTGTCGGCGTTCGGCGATGCGTTCTATTGGACGAGCTATCACGCCTATTTCGCCTCGCTCGGCGACAGCGAGTTCCGCGGCCATCAAATCAGTGCGCGCGAGGCGATCGTTGCCTTGATCGGGATCGTGGCGCCGATCGTGGGCACGTGGGGGCTCGTGACGTTCGGGCCGCAGGTGACGTTTGCGGTTGCCGGTTTGATTCAGGCGGCGGCGGTGCTGCCGTTGTTTGCGTTGCCGGATGTGCCGGTGCGGGCCGAGGCCGACGGCGCGTTCGCGCAAGCTTGGCCGGGGGCGCAGATCTTTGCCGGGCACGGCGCGTTTACCGGCGCGTTCATTCTCTTGTGGTGGATCGCGCTCTTTATCGCGCTCGACAAGAGTTATGCCTCGTTCGGCGGCGCGATGACGTTGGCGGCGCTGGCGGGGGCGGCCGGCGGGCTCTTGCTCGGCAAGGGGATCGACGCCGGGCACGGCGCGCGGGCGGTCGTGTTCGTCTTCGGCCTCATGGCGGTTGCGATCGTGCTGCGCGCGTTCAGTCTGGATACGCCGTGGCTTGCGATCGCGGCGAACGTGTTCGGCGTGTTTGCGATGTGCTTCTACGTGCCGACGCTGATGACGGCGGTCTACAATCTGGCGAAGGGTTCGCCGTGTCCGTTGCGCTTTCACCTTGCGACGGAGAGCGGGTGGGACGTCGGGTGCATCATCGTGCTCTTGATCGG
>CAZYGK010000389.1:0-1731 GCA_964647355.1 uncultured Flavobacteriaceae bacterium
CGCCGCCCACGCCGAACTCCTCGGACGCGACCAACGCGCCGTCGGCCCATTGTCCCGCACCGCTCGCGGCGACGTCGAGGCTGCCGAAGAGCCTGTGGGTGACGGTGGCGTCGAGCCTTGCCTTGGTGAACTGTGGGCGTCCGTCGACCCGGCTGAGATTGGTATCTCCGTTCTGCGACGCATCGAGGGCGTCGAGGCCCTGAGACACCTCCAGGGTGACATCGCTGCGCGTCGCGCCCTTCACGAGCGTGTAGCTCAGACTGCCGCGCAGGACGCGCGTGTTTTCATGAAAAACACTGCCGTCGGCAATGAGGAGCTGCGTGTCGCGCGCATCTATCTGGACCTTCGCCCAAAGCGACTGCTCCCGCGAGCGCAACACGGGCATGATCGCACGGGCGTAGCGGCGGTCGGACTCGCTCACATAGATAGGGAACTGGTCGCCGCTGCTGCTGCGCGAAGTCGATGCACCGATTTCGGTAAGAAGGTCCCCGCCGAACCAAGCCCTGCCGTATCCGATGTCCGCGAAGAACAGTTCGCTTTTGTCGGCGGGCGCGGTGAACAGTTGCGCGATGATCCTGTCGGCGCCGAACGGCGCGTTCAACGAAACCGCCAGCAAGCCTTGTTCAGGCCCTTGGAACGCGTCGCCGCGGTTGTCACCAAGCGCGCGCCACGTCACCGGAACCAGCTTCACGTCAAGCTTCAATGTGTAGCGGGCCGGGTCGCCTTCATCGGCGGCAAGCCGCGTCGAGCCGATCCGGTGACCATAGCGATCGGCGAGGAGGAGAAGGTTGCGTTCGAAGGTGGCAAGGCGCAGCGGGCGCTCCGCCAAAGTGGGGGCAAACTGAGCGTCTGCATCGAACCGGTCGATGCCTTCGGGCTGAACTGCCGCAATGTACCCTTCGATCACGCGCACGGTGAGCACGCCGTCTCTGACTTGCTGCGGGGGGATGATGGCGCGGGAAAGAAAGTAGTCGCGGTCGCGGTAAAGTTGGGTGATGCAGCTCGTGAGGCCGACGAGCGAGGCCGCACCCACTCTTTGGCCGGTCAAGCCGCGGGTGCATGCGTCCGCTTCAACGCGGTCGATCGCCGTCATCCCCTCGACAGCTACCGCTTTAAGGTCGAATGGCTGAATCGAGGCCAGGTCGGCGTCGTCGACCTGGATGGCGGGTGGCGGGGCAACGTCCGGCTTGGGCAGCTCGGATGGGAGCCGCTCCTCGACACGTTGCGGTGCGGTCGGCTCGGCAGCATGCACTGCGTGGACGCACGCAAGCAGCGCGCCGTAAACGCTCGCAATTATGCCGAAACGCCCCACCGTGAGCATCTTTCAAAACCGACTCGTCCAGTCTCGATTGATGCGGCGGGCAACGTTAAAAGCGCGTTACCGCGGAGATCGCGCGTTAGGCGGTTCTCAAGGATACCGGCAAATCACCTGATCCGGGAGGAATTCGCGATGCCGTCAACCAAACTTCTTTCCAGGCCCTTAGTGCTCGCGGAGCAACTCTCCCCGTTCAACGGTTGGAGGAATCTTGCCCATGCGGAATCGCTGGATATTCGCCGCTGCCCTGGTGATGGCAGCAGCATTTCCGTCAAATGTGCAGGCTGGCGACGGCTGGCGCGTTGTCGATACCGCTGGCGTGGTGCGCGTTGGCGGCCCCGGACTCATGCCGGTGGCCCTGACGCGCGATCAGGAACTGCCGGCGGATGCCTGGATCGAGACGGCATCGGGACGCG
>CAZYGK010000390.1:0-1730 GCA_964647355.1 uncultured Flavobacteriaceae bacterium
TGTGCGGCTTCGATGCGACGCCGGAATCGATGATGAGCATCTTCACGGCCGCGCAACCGTTGTTCGAGCCGGACGCGTTGAAACGCATCCGCCCTACCCTGCCGATCTATCTCTTCGCCGGGGACAAGGATCCGCTGAACAGCAACCTTGCCGGGTTGACGCCGCTGGTCGAGCGCTACAAGGCGGCGGGGATCACAGACGTGACGCATGATTTCTATCCCGGTGGCCGGCACGAAATGCTGAACGAGACGAACCGGGCGGAGGTGGTGGCGAATCTCGGGCGGTGGATTGCGCGCGTAAACACCTAAAAGCGCAGCGCGGTAGCGCAGCAGCGGCAAGGGTGCCGCTGCTGCAGCTTCTGCTTCACGCTTCTGCTTCATGATTCTGGTCTTAGAGTCTGAGTCTAGCCGGAGGGTTTGCGCGAGGGTGCATCCGAGGGACCCTCGGCAACACGGAAAATTCCCTTTTTTCTATCGCGACTTGCGCGACCTCCCTTGCGGCCGGAATCGATCGCCGCTTGCAGATTCTTGTCGTCGCGAACCATGCGCGGACAATAGATACGGCCGCGCCGATTGCGTTTGAACACGCCGTTACGCTCTAGTTCCGCGAGGTATTTCCAGAGCGTCGCTTCCCGCGTCCCGGGCGGCATACGCAACAAACGGATCTTCTTGATCAGTTCGTCGTCAGTCTCATTGACGTGACCGACGCGGTCGCCCGTGCCGGCGTAACAGAGGACCCCCATCCAGAAACCTTGAGCTGCTAGCGAACTCCTTTGGATGTTGTAGTCCGTCAACCAGTCACCCCAATACCACTTCGTCCAACGCGTCCGATGCATGCGGAAGCCTCCTTGGCTGAAACCGCCTTCGGAATATCACTTGAACAAAACAAGAACAAGTGCTATCTTCGTTGCTTATATTGCCATCATTCGATCCGGATTGGCCCGCTTCGCGGCGCGAACCTGGCGTCTGGCGGGCGCTTTGCGGCACACTGGCGCTTGTGATTCGGAGGTTCGATCGATGCGGTGGTTCGCTGTGATCGCGTTGCTTTTGGTTTGCACGGGCACCGCCGCGGCGGCCGACGCGAGGTGGACGCGCGCGGGGTGGTACCGGGTCGAGATCTTCCCGGCGCTGCGCATTTTGGCGGGGCCGTTTGCCGGGCCGAAGTCGTGCAAGAAGACGCTGCCGAAGGTCGAGGACGACGTCGTGCGCTGTGCGCGCCTGCCCAAAGCGGGGGCGGAGATCGATGTCGCGCTCGCCTTCTTTGCCGATGCGATCAAGGCGAACCCGCGCGATGCGACGTCGATGAACTATCGCGGCATTCTGTTCGCGCGGCGCGGCGAGAGCGACAAGGCGATCGCCGAGCACACGGCTGCGATCGAAGCGAACCCCGACGACTATTGGGGGTTCGTGTTCCGCGGCAAGGTCTTCGCGAAACTGGGCAAGAAGAAGGAAGCGGAGGCCGACTTCCGCGAAGCGCTGGGGCGCAATCCGGGCAATGCGGACACGGTGGCGATGATCGAGGGCGACCTACGCGCGTTGGGTGTAGTGCCGTGAGGCAGCTTCCCGGGACCGCGGGCGGCCTCGCCCGCTCTTTGGTGTTTATCCAATGCAGCCGCCGCGCAGAGTCAGCGAAGAGCGGGCGAGGCCGCCCGCGGTCCCAGGACGAAGGTATTCAGTCGCCGTAGTAGACGACGTCGGCCCATTCTTCATTTTCGCCGTCCCAGGCGACGA
>CAZYGK010000391.1:0-1718 GCA_964647355.1 uncultured Flavobacteriaceae bacterium
GTCGGCTTCAGCGTCTTCGACGCCGCAGCGAGTGCCGGCACAGCTTCGCTCATCTCGGCCACGATCGCCTTTGCGATTTCGTCCTGCACGGTAAAGATGTCGCTGAGATCGCGGTCATAGGTGTTCGACCACTGATGATAGCCGTCCTTCGCCTGGATCAGCTGCGCGGTCACGCGCACCTTGTTGCCGGACTTGCGGATCGAACCTTCGACGATATAGCCGACGTTCAAGATCTCCCCGATCTCGCGCAAGTCCTTGTTCTGCCCCTTGAACGCGAACGACGACGTGCGCCCGGCGACGCGCAGGTCCTTCACCTGTGCCAGCACGTTCAGAACCTCTTCCGAGATACCGTCGGAGAAGTACTGCTGGTCCTGCGTCGGCGACATGTCGGCGAACGGCAGCACGGCAATCGACGCCGCAGCGTCGCCGGACGGCGCCGCTCCGCGCGACCAGCCCCAGACGAATAGACCAAGCACCACAAGCAAGACCGGCGCGCCGACGAACGCGGCATTGCGCGGCGTGAGCCACTGCTGCCACGGGAACGCGACGCCCATCGTCGCCTTCGGCTTGGCAGGCGCAGCTGCTGGATGAACTGCCCCAGCCGCCGGCGCGAAAACCTCGATCGTCTCGTTCATCTTTTCGAGCTGCACCGGCCCGCGCGAGACGAAGCGCTCGGCAAGCGGACCGCGGATCATGCGGCAAACATCGGCGGAGATAATCGCCGACCCCGGCTCCGCCTTCGCCATCAATCGCGCCGCAACGTTGACGCCATGCCCGAGCAGGTCGCCGTTCGGCTGCTGCGAGACTTCACCCACATGCACGCCGACCCGTACCCGCGGACGGCACTCGTCGGCGAGTTCGAGCGCCGCGTTGACGCCGCTCAGCGCCGAAGCGAACTCCAACATGAACCCATCGCCGGCCGTGTTGAACACGCGCCCGCCATGCGACTTAGCGATGCCCTCGATGATGGGCCGCAGGTTCGCGACCTGCGCGATCGTCTTCGCCTCGTCGGCTTCCGTGCGCGCCGAGTAGCCGGCGACATCGAGGGCCACGATCGTGGCGAGCTTGCGGGACAGGGGAGATTCGGCCATCTCGGCTTTCGACAAGGGTCGCGGATCAGTCAGGCGGGATGCTACGCGATACGCCGCGGTTAACGCCATGCGAAGGCGTGGCAACCGTGCACCACGCAGGCGAAATGATCCCGAAACGGTGCCCGCAAAGGCGCTTCTAAGCCCGCCGGTAGGTGTGCAAGAAGAATCGCCGCCAGCCCTTCTTCGCCTTGGCTTCGACCGCGAAGTGAAAGCCCTCGCCGTCGTCGGTCGGCCAGTAGGCCATACGCGCGACGCCGGCCGGCATCTTGGCCTCGAACGCGATCGCCGCCGGGTGGAGGTCGCGCCCGTCGCATTGCGTCCCCACCGAGCTCTTGCCGTCGTTCGTGAACGACGAAAAGCCGAGCTTGCCGTTCGTGCCCGCGCGGTAGAACGCAACTTCGCGGTATTCGTGACCCTTACCCATGGCCCAGCGCGCGTCGAGCTGCACCGCCTTGTCCCCGAACGCGGAGAACTCGCGCGTACAAACCACCGCGCTCGCACCCGTCGCCCGCCCCGAGGGCTCGCTCACCCAGCGTCCCATCAAGGGCTTCAAGGCCCCAAGCGCACCGCGCCCCTTCTTCCACCCCATGGGAAAGCCTCCGTTTTCCGGGGGATCAGCTTACCGCC
>CAZYGK010000392.1:0-1713 GCA_964647355.1 uncultured Flavobacteriaceae bacterium
CGATGGCGCGGATCATGGACGACGTGCAGACGCAGTTCGACTTGATGGCCAAGATCACGGGCCAGCTTGCGGAGGACGGCAAAGTCGTCATGCCGCCGGACCTAAAGGCGGTGAAATCGCGCCCGCTGAACGGCAAAGCCGGCCACGAGGGCGCGGTCAAAAAGACCGCGTCACGCTCGAAGCCCGGCGAATCGACGGCGCGTACGCCGCACTAGGCCAACGTGGTCAACGGAACGTGACTCGGCGCTGCGTGGGCCGCAGAGCGACCGCGGAGGGCCATTCACAGGAATCTTTCGAGCCTGAAACAAAGCGGATGTGCGCCGCAGCATTGCGTCGTACGCCGCGTGCGTATCGCGGCGCATAGGCTTCGCGGCAGCGCTTGCTGCAACGCAACCGTACACGGACGATTTCATGCAAATTGCGCTGTGATGTTCATCGCACTTTCACCGCATAGACAATTTGTCACGAACTCGTCAGCGACATGTAAGAGAAGCTGTGTCACTGTGCATGTGGTGGAGGTTGGCGTTCTCGCTGCACACTCGGGCGAGAGCGGTTCAAGATTGGAGTGCGCTATGAAGAACCGGATGTTCGAAGTTCTGGCCATGGGCCCGGACCTGATCAGCGAAGCCCAGCGTAACGGCAAGGGCGTCAACGAGGCTTACCTGCTCGTCCATCGCGTTCTCTCGCAAGCCTTCAAGGAAGACCTCGCGCGCATCCCGAAAGAGAACCTGCGCGATCACTTGGCCTCGCGGCTGAAAACTCTCGCGGCGGCTTAGCCCGCGCCCGATCTGCCACCGCTTCGAGGAGTTCGGTCCGAGCGTGCCCGGGCTGCAGGGCGTGAACTTGAAGAAGTCGATGACGCGCGAAGTCATGAGCCGCGCTCGATGTGTTTCTTGAAGGCGGCGAGTTGGCCGCCCACATTTCTTCGGTCGCCTCGAGCCAGGCCTTCATCTTGCCGAGCGGGCGCGCATGCAAGGCGTAGACGCGCACCCGTGCGTCATAGTCCGGATGCGACTCCCGCACGAGGCCGCCGTCCTTCCAAAGAATTCACCCTATTGCGGGCATTCGGCGCCAGCCTTGATCCAAGTTTCGGCGGCCGCGACGAATTTCGCGTGGGGCAGTTCCGGCGTTGTGCGCTTCGGCCCCGGCGCCCAGGCCCACAACACGAACGGATCGGCTCGCAGGTGCTCGATCACCTTCGCCCCGGTCTTGCCGCCGTTCTTCGCCGGGTCGAGCAACGCCTTGCAGAGCGCGTTGGGCGATAGGCCGGTCCAGCCCATGCCGGCCGGCGCCATGTGCCAATTCTTGGCGCCGGGGATGTTCATCTGGTCCTGGTTCTTATCCTGATGGCAGGTGGTGCAACGCATACCTGGCGGGCCGCCGCCGTCAGCGCCGCGCATCACGTTGAACGTGTGGCGATGACGGTCGTCACCCTGGGTCGGCCAATTCACGGTCGTATGGCAGTTCATGCAACGCGGGTGGTTCAGAACCTTCGCGACGTCGCGGAAGGCGGCAGCGGATGGTGTGTCCGCCGCCGTCGCTGCTGTTGCGCCAAATAGGCTCACGCCAAACGTTAGCGCCGCGACCCAGGCTTTAGCCATTGGCAGCCCCGGTTGGGGTTGATGCGGTCAACGTCGCCTTGCTGAACGGCAGTTCGCGGATACGCTTTTTCGTGAGCGCGTAGATCGCGTTGCCGACGGCGGCGGCGATCGG
>CAZYGK010000393.1:0-1709 GCA_964647355.1 uncultured Flavobacteriaceae bacterium
CTGCCGCGCGACCTCGCGCCGGGCTTGAGCGTTGCCGCCCGCTGGCGCTGGCTCGCGCGTTTCAAGCCGCAACGCGCGCCGGGAGCGGTCGCGGAGTACTCGAACGCCGCTTACACCTTCTTGGGCGACGCGCTGAGCAACGCGGCCGGAGAAAGCTACGAAAATCTGCTGAAGCGCCACATCACAGGCCCGCTCGCGCTCGCCGACACGACGCTGAACCCGACATCCGCACAGTGCCGGCGCCTGTTGCCCGCGACGCACCCCTGCATGCCGACATACGAGTTCGCCGCGATGGGCGGCCTCTATTCAACCGCAAGCGACATGGCCCGTTGGATGCGCGCCGAGCTCGAGGCGCCGCCCGGCGCGCCGCGCGTTGTCGCGCAGAACGCGATCGTCGAACGCGCCGCGCTGAAGCGCGTCCTCAACCTCGACATGGCGGGTCCGATGGAGCAGATCGCGATGGGTTGGCTCCGCATGCGCCTGAACGGCGTGCCCGTTCTGCAAAAAACGGGCGGCGGCGGCGGCTTCATGAACTACGTGGTTCTGGCCCCGTCCGAACGCAAAGCGCTGTTCCTGACAGTCAACCGCGTCGACATCCCGATGTTGCGCAGGCTCGCACGCGACGCCAACGCGCTAATGGCCGAAGTACTGCGTGCTCACCACTGAACGGCGGCGTTGACCATCTCGTTCACCGTCGGCATGCCGTCGCTCGGCTCTTCCGGTGGCAGCACCGGTGCCTCGCGCTCGAAGAAAGTCGTGCTGTAGGCGACGCGCACGATGTAGGTGACGGGACGGCTGTAGGTCGCGGTCTTGAGCGCAGGCCGCCGCGTCACGCCGACGTCGAGCGCCCGCTTCAGCGGCAGCGGTATGTCCATCAGCGTCTTGCACGACTCGCTTGGGTTGGCGATTGCAAATGGTCCGCTCGACTTGCAGTCGCAAACGACGGCGCTCTTGTTGCTCTCGCAAAACATGCCCGCATCGCTGAGCAATTTCGGTAGCCGCGCGAACAGGGTCTTGTCGCCGACCAGCATGTCGGTGATCGCCCGGTTCGCCTCGCGCGCCACGTCCTCGGATACGGCGCAATCGGCTTCTTCCGGCACCGCCACCGCTGCGATCTTCTCAAGCCGCGCCGCCGCCGGATCCGCGCGCAACGCGGTCATCACCTTGGCCAAGCACGGCGCATAGGTGAGCTGCCGGTTCTGCGCGAAGGAATAAGTGGCGATCCCGACGCTGAGCACCATCAGCGCCAGCACGAGCTCCCAAGACCATTTCCAAACAAAAGCCATGTGCACCCCCGTGCCCACCCCGCCGGGCGAATCATTTGCGCCAAGTGTACCGCGCACGCTCGCCTTGTGATGCAACCGAGGCGTGCACATATCCGAAGTAAGCTTGACGGCCGTCACGAGGGCAGTTTTGCCGCATGCCGCGAACGCAACCTCGCCCAAGCGCTGACACAAATTCGGCGAAATCCCCGCAGAGCGTGCGCTTCCGCAATCTTGGGAAGGAGAGGCGTCGCATGTTCGCCGTCGGAAGATATTTGGGCCTCGCGCTGATGCTGGCCTTCGCTTGCGTGGGAAGCGCATCGGCCGAAAGCAGCTGGACGAGTTGGCGCAACAGCCCGCACGCGAAGATGCTGCCGTTCAAGTCCGAGGAGGCGTTCCGCCGCTACCTCGCCGAGCGCGCCAAGCGTCAAGAAGCGCGCCGTCAAA
>CAZYGK010000394.1:0-1707 GCA_964647355.1 uncultured Flavobacteriaceae bacterium
ACATCCCGACGATGGCGCTCGAAGGACCGCTCTCGCACATTCTGGGCGGCGGCCACGCGGAGATCGAAATCACCGACCTCGAAGTACCGGCCGAGAACCTGCTCGGCGGCGAAGGCAAGGGCTTCGCGATGGGCCAGCACCGTCTGGCCTACGGACGCCTGCGGCACGGCATGCACAACGTCTCAATGGCACAGCGCGCGCTCGACATGGCGGTGAAGCACGTGACCGAACGCTCGACGTTCGGCAAAAAACTCGAAGACCGTCAAGCCGTGCAGTTCATGCTCGCCGACTGCGCCAGCGACCTCTACATCGCGCGTCTGATGCTGATGCACATAGCGTACAAGGCCGAACACAAGATGGACCTGCGCCAAGAAAACGGCATCGCAAAGGTCTACCTCGCGAACATGGTCCACCGCGTGGTCGACACCGCGATCCAGCTCCACGGTGCGCTCGGCTACAGCCGCGACCTGCCGCTTGCCGCCTGGTACACGCACATCCGCAGCCAACGCCTGGTCGACGGCCCGGACGAAGTGCACCGCTGGACCACGGGCCGCAACGTCATCAAAGCCTACAAGGCGACGGGAACGACCGCCGGCGCCTGCGGCGGCGACTTGTTGTAACGGAACGGGATCACCAGATACTCTCAAACGTCATCAGCGTCGTCTCAAGAGCGCAGCCTCGACAGCTGCGCTCGGGCAAGACACTTGGTCAGCCGGTCGGGCGGTACGAGAGATGCGGGTTCGAATCCCGCCGTTGGTGGCACTTCTCAGGCATCCTTGTGACCGGCGACGCGATTCGCGCCGCAGGCCAACAGGAAGCCTCCCATGTTCGACGCCATCGGATTTGAGATCGTCAAAGCGCTCATCGGGCCGGTCGTTGCCGTGGGCCTGGCCTGGCTTGTCGGCAATCGGCTGAGCTCCGAATGGGCGCTCCGCCAGCGCCGCCGGGAGAACAGCTTGGCCAGCGTCGCCGAGTTCTACCGGCTCTACGGCGAATTCTTCGCGCTCTGGAAGCTGTGCAACTATGCCTTCCGCGATGCCGATCATGAAACCGACGACGCCACACTCTGGGATCTCATGCGCCGCGCTGCCGCGCTCGAAGCGAACGGCGAAGCAATCCTCCTGCGGATCGCGACAGAACTGACGCTCACCAACGAGGACATCCGCACGCTGGGACTGTTCCGCCAAGGCGTCCAACTTCTCCGCCAGTCGATCGTCAAGCAGCGCATCCTGGGCTGGAGTTCGTCGGAGCACCGCGAGTACCAGGCCTTTAAGGGCCTGTCGGTCGGCGTGGCTGCCTTGGCCACTAAAGTGGGGGCAGGGACCTTGCCAAGCGTCGATCTCGCGCAACGCCAACTGCGTGAGATCACGCACAACAAATGGAGCAAGGAGTGGCTCGCCAAGATCGCACGCCGTGATGAAACGCCGGTCCAAGCCGAACTCGAAGCGACAGCCGTCGACGATGACGCGCAAGACTGATCTGGACACGTGGAGGCGGCCGAAAGCGACCTCAGGTCCCGGGAACCGCAGAAACCCGATCTAACGCTACTTTGCATTTCCCATAATACATATTATGCGATAAAGATGCACACGGAATGGCGGATATCTGCCGAATACTACACGTGCGCCCCGCTCTGCGCTGTTCCCAGTTCGCAGGCTTCGATACGACCGCTGATATCACCCTAGAGAGCCCGCGAGCCGCCCATGG
>CAZYGK010000395.1:0-1703 GCA_964647355.1 uncultured Flavobacteriaceae bacterium
CCGATGCCGTGCTCCGCGCTGATCGAGCCGCCGAACGCGTGCACGATGTCGTGCACGATGCGGTTGACCTCGACCGTGCGCGCAAGAAACGCGGTCTTGTCGGAGCCGACCGGCTGACTGATGTTGAAATGGATGTTGCCGTCGCCCAAGTGCCCGAACGGCACCGGCCGCGCGCCAGGTACGGCGGCGACAACCGCGCGCGAAGCCTCCGCGATAAAGCGCGGGATCGCCGAGATCGGCACCGACACGTCGTGCTTGATGCTGCCGCCCTCGGGCTTCTGCGCTTCCGAAAGACTGTCGCGCAGCCGCCAGAAGGCTTGCGCCTGCGCCAGCGATTGCGCGACGACGCCGTCGACGATGAGCCCCGCATTCGCCGCATCCGCCAGCAGTTGCTGCGCCGCGCCGATATGCGCCGCCGCAAACACCGACAGATCGACGAGCACGTACCACGGATAGGCACGGTCGAACGGATCGCGCGTCGCGGGAATGTGCTTGACCACGAACTCGACGCCGTTGCGCGGCATCAGCTCGAACGCGGTGACGCTCGCACTTTGCCCGCGCGCGAAATTGAGCAGAGCAAGCGCCTTGTCGATACTCTCGACCGCAACGATCGCGGTCTCTATCTCGGCTGGCTTCGGAAAGAGCTTCAAGACCGCGCCGGTGACGACGCCGAGCGTCCCCTCCGCCCCGATGAAAAGCTGCTTCAAATCGTAGCCGGTATTGTCTTTCCGAAGCGCGCTGAGCCCGTTCCAAATCTCGCCCGACGGCAGCACCGCCTCGATCCCGAGCACGAGTTCTCGCATGTTGCCGTAGGCGAGCACCCCGGTGCCGCCCGCATTCGTCGATATCAACCCGCCGATCGTCGCCGACCCTTCCGAGGCGAGGCTCAAGGGAAAGAGCCGCTCTTCCGCATCCGCCGCAGCCTGCACGTCGGCCAAGATGCACCCGGCATCGACCGTCATCGTGTTCGCCATCGCATCGACGACGCGCACGCGGGTGAGCCGCTTCAATGAGAGCAGCACTTCGCCAGAAGGAATCTGCCCGCCGACCAGCCCCGTATTCCCGCCTTGCGGAACGAGGGGCGTTCCCGTCTCGGCCGCGATGCGCACGATCTCCGCCACCGACGCGACCGTCGAAGGTCTGAGCAGCAACGGCGTCGAACCCTTCCACCGCTCCCGCCACTCGACAAGGTGCGGTGCGATCACGTCCGGATCGACACTCCAGCCGCCCGGCCCGGCCGCAGCCATCATGCGCTCGAGCGTATCGTTAGATGGTCGCAATGCCATTCAACACCCAATAAGGGAAGGAGCGCCGGTACTCAACTACTCCCGCACGGCGGCACGCTGCAGCCGGTCGTTGATCGCTTCCCCAAGCCCTTGGGCGGGGATCGGCATCGCGGCAATCGCGCGCGCGCCTTCGGTGTCGAGCTTGCGCAGCATCGCAAAAAGATGCGACGCCGCCTCGACCAGATCGCCGGACGGGCTCAAGTTCAGCGTCACGCGCGCACCCGCAAGCGGCGCCCCGAACGCCAGCAGCGCTTCGTCGCCTGCGACCGATGTCGCGTTCAGCCGAAGCGGCGTCGCGGTCGCATAGTGCCGCTTCAACCGGCCCGGCGAGTGCGGCGCATCCTCGCTGTCCGATCCGCGCCCGAGCGGCCCAACCACCGCCTCGATTTCGTCGCGCGTGATCGCCCCGGGCCGCAG
>CAZYGK010000396.1:0-1700 GCA_964647355.1 uncultured Flavobacteriaceae bacterium
TGATCATGGGCGCGCTTTCGGTCTTGGGCGCGCTTTCGATCATGGCCATCGTGTTTGCGCCCGTCGTCGCGTTGATCGCGGGCGGCGACTTCGCCAGCTTCTTCGCGAAGTTCAAGGATTTCCCAGCGAACGTCATCGCCATGGTGAAGTCAGGCGCGATCGGTCCGCTGCTGTTTGCATATGTCGTGGGCTGGATCGTGCTGCTCTACTTCTTCCTGCGCCTCAGCGTTTGGCCGCCGGCCGTGGTGGCGACGCGCAGGCTTTCGCTCATTCACGCTTGGCGGCTGACCGAAGGCAATGCGCTCAGGATGCTCGGATTGTTCGCGCTTGCGGTCGTCGCGCTCTACATCATCGCGATCCCGTTCGCCATCGCCGCGGGCGCGTTCATGGTCACGCACCGCGAGGCTTTCGATGCCATGCGCGACGGCGGCGGCCCGCTCGAGATGCATCGCATGATGCGCGATGCGATCGGCCCCTATCTGCCGGTCTTGGTGCTGGTGCAGCTTCTCGCCTACACCGCGATCACGGGCATGATGGTTGCGCTCGTCAGCTTCGCCTACAAAGCGTTGAACGGCGTTGCGGCGAACGAGCCGTTGGCGGATTAAGCATTTCCCGGTTTCATAGAATCACAACCTGTCATCCGGGCCAAGCGAAGCGCGAGCCGGGATCTAAGGGTGACGGGTACAGCGTCACTACTCAGCGTGTCTCTACTGGGTCCCGGCTCTCGCGTTGCTCGGCCGGGATGACAGCTGACTGGGTCAAGCGTCAGGCACCGATGTCGTCGGGGCTCAGTTCGAACGGGCCGCCGGTGCCTTTGGTGATGGCGCTCACGAGACCGAACGCGGAGGGCAGTAGTTGCTCGGCGAAGAATTGGGCGACGGCGATGCGGGTTTCGAGGAACGGCGTGTCGGGGTCGTTCTTCGCGAGGCGCTCGGCTGCGACGAGCGCGCCGCGAGCAAGATAGTGCGCGGCAGTCACGTGGCCTAGTAGACGAAGGTACGGTGTGGCGCCGGGAAGCGCTTGCTGCGGTGATGAGCGCATTGTGGTTTGCAGCCAATTGGTGGCGGCTTCGGCGGCTTTGAGGCCCCACTCGAGTTCTTTGCCGATCGCATGCAGAGCGCCGCTGTGGGATTGGTTGCACAGCGCTGCCGTGTCGGCGATCTCTCCCAAGAAACGGCGCACGGCTTCGCCGCCGTCGAGTGCCAGCTTGCGGCCGATCAGGTCGATCGCTTGAATACCGTTCGTGCCTTCGTAGATCGGCGTGATGCGGGCGTCGCGGTAGTGCTGGGCGGCGCCGGTTTCTTCGATGAAGCCCATGCCGCCGTGCACCTGGACGCCCAAGGACGCCGCTTCGACGCCCATGTCGGTGGACCAGGCTTTCGAGAGCGGGGTCAGGAGTTCTTCGCGTGCCTTTGCCGCCGTGCGTTCTTCCGGCGTTTCGCCGTGGCGGGCGAGGTCGATCGCGATGGCGTTTGCGAGGCAGATCGCCCTGCCCGCCTCAGCGATTGCCTTTTGCGTCAGCAGCATGCGGCGCACGTCGGCGTGGAAGATGATCGGCGACATCTCCAGCACTTCGTGCTGCAGGCCGAAGGGTTTGCCTTGGCGGCGTTCGCGCGCGTAGGCGAGAGCCTGCTGGAACGAGCGTTCGGCGATGGCGACGCCTTGCACGCCGATGTTCAGGCGCGCGGCGTTCATCATCG
>CAZYGK010000397.1:0-1672 GCA_964647355.1 uncultured Flavobacteriaceae bacterium
AAAACACGGCCTCGGTGCCGCGGGTCAGCCGGTACACCAAGTCGTTCTCGGTCGCCTGAAAGCCCGGCATCTCGGGGACGGCCAAGCCCAAATTCAAGCAACGCAGCGCGCGCCCGACCGCGCCATGCGCGACCGCGACGACATCGCCTTCGAGCGACGCCACCCACGCCTTCAGCCGCGCCGCCATCTGCGTATAGCTTTCGCCGCCCGGCGCGCCCTCCCAAGGCGAGGCGAGAAACGTCGCCCACGCCTCCGGCGCCGCCGCTTTGATCTCCTTTGCCGTCATGCCTTCCCAACCGCCGAAGCCAAGTTCCGCGAGCCGCTCGTCGACGGCGTAGCCTTCGCGCGGCAAGCCCAAATGTTCGCGGATGATGTCCATCGTCTCGCGCGCCCGGCCAAGCGGGCTCGACACGAAGGGCAAAGTCGCAATGTCGGGAACGGCCGAGGCCAAAGTCTCCGCGTTACGCCGGGCGTGTCCGCGTCCCGCGTCGGTCAGCGCGCTGTCCTTGCGTCCCTGCCAACGCCGCTCGGCGTTCCAGACCGTCTCGCCATGCCGCACGAAATAGATCGTGTGCGGCGTCATTCGTCCGGTGAGAGCGTCTTCAAGAGTTCGGCGCTTTCCGCAACCTTGTCGACGGCGGCCAGACCGATCATGTGATAGCCACAGTCCACGTGGTGCGTTTCGCCTGTCACCGCGCGGCCCAAGTCGGACAGCAAATAGAGCCCCGAACTGCCGACTTCTTCCAAGGTCACGTTGCGGCGGAGCGGCGCGTTCAATTCGTTCCACTTCAAGATGAAGCGGAAATCGCCGATGCCCGACGCGGCCAGCGTCTTCAGCGGCCCCGCCGAGATCGCGTTCACGCGAATGCCCTTCTTGCCGAGATCTTCCGCGAGGTAGCGCACGCTCGCCTCAAGCGCCGCCTTCGCGACACCCATGACGTTGTAGTGCGGCATCACCTTCTCGGACCCGAGATAGGTGAGCGTGAGCAGCGAGCCGCCGTTCGTCATCAACTTCTCCGCCCGCTGCGCGATCGCCGTGAACGAGAAGCACGAGATGTTCATCGTGAGCGTGAAGTTGTCGAGCGAGGTGTCGACGTACCGGCCGCGCAGCTCTTCCTTGTTCGAGAAGCCGATCGCATGCACGACGAAGTCGAGCGAGCCCCACTCCTTTTTCAGCGTCTCAAACACCGCGTCCATCGAACCCTGATCGGTCACGTCGCACGGCAGCACGATCTTCGAGCCGACGGAGGCCGCAAGCGGATCGATCCGCTTCTTCAGCGCATCGCCCTGATAGGTGAAAGCAAGCTCGCCGCCCTGGTCGTGCACGGCCTTCGCAATGCCCCAAGCGATCGAGCGGTCGTTCGCAACCCCCATGATGAGGCCGCGTTTGCCCTGCATTAACCCTTTGATTTGGCTCATCTTCTGCCGCCCGTTCGCCGTGCGATCTGGAACAATTTCGACAAGCGCGGGACGCTAGTCAAATTCGCGCGCCTGGTCAAACCGGCAAGGGGCATTAGTTAAGGTCGATCGCGAACTTCTTGAGGTCGGCAAGCGCCGCATGTTCCAGCGCGCCTTCCTGCGTGGCGGCGAGCACGACCTTCGGCGCATGCCCCGCGAGGAACGCTTCCTGCCAGCGCGGCGCGCACAAGCACCACCGGTCGCCGGGCTTCAA
>CAZYGK010000398.1:0-1654 GCA_964647355.1 uncultured Flavobacteriaceae bacterium
CCGGTCGGGATGGACATATACGAAGCCGCAAAGGTCGCGCTTTAGCGCAGGCGTTGCCGTCAGCGCGTGCGATTCAGCAGCAGGCGGTCGCGTGCGGGTAGTTCGACTGCCCGATCTGGCCGACGAAAGTGTCGGGGCGCTTGTCGCTGTCGAGGTCCGCAACCTCTACCGCGATGTTCACGTCCTGCAAGACTTGAAACGGCGTGAGGCGCGCTCCACCGCGCAGCCCGGTTAACAGGGTTTACAATCGTTCAGGTGCCGCCGTCTTTTGCTCGCGCATCGGTGAGTTGACCCGAGCGATGGTGCGGCCAAGATCGGTGCATGGACGATGATCGCGCGCGCCGGGGGCTGCCCCCGCTTAGTCGACGGGATGTTCTTGGGTTTGCTGCTGCGGCGCCTTTTTGCGCGCCGGGCGGCGGCGTTCGCGGGGCGTGCAACAGGCGCAGCTGGCGGATGGGGTTCTTTCCGACCGGCGGGCGCTTCACGGTCGAGGCTGTTATTGCGGGCATCAACAGCTTCAGCCAGCGCGCGGAGTATCTGCACATCCACGAGGAATTGCCGTGGAAGGATCTGCTCGGCGGCATGAGCGCGGACGACATTCTCACGCGCGACAAGGAAAAGCTCATCGCCTATTGCCGGGCACGAGGATTGCGCATCGGCTTTATGGGCGATCTCAACGACGGTCTGTCGCGCGGTCAGGAGGCGCCGCAATTGCGCGCGCTCGGCCGGTCGATCACGGAGGTCGAGGTGCAGCGCGCGTACAGCGCCTATGTTCGCGCGTTCGTGCGGCGGTTTAAGCCCGATTATGTCGGGCTCGCCTCGGAAACAAATCTCGTTCGCCAGGCGGCGCCGGCCAAGCTTTATGCCGCTGTGGTTGCCGCCGCCAATGCGACGGCGGCCGATCTTGCGGCAGCGGGTTTGCGCACGCCGCCGATGATCAGCGTGCAGGTCGAGGCGGCGTGGGGCGTGCTCGTCAACAAAACGCGCTTTCAAGGCATCGCCGCCGACATCAAGGACTTTCCGTTTGCGCGGATGCTCGGCCTGTCGAGCTATCCGTATTTCGGTTACGCGGAGCCCGAGGCCATTCCGGGCGACTACTACACGCGCCTTGCGGGCGTGCGCCGCATGCCCGCGATGGTGGTCGAAGGCGGCTGGACCAGCGCCAGCGTCGGTTCGATCAACTCCACACCCGCGCTGCAGGCCCGCTACATCGCGCGTCATGCCGAGCTGCTCGACAGCATCCGCGCGCGCGGCGTGATCCAGACGCTCTACGCCGATCTCGACCTCACGAATTTTCCGATTGCGGTGCCGGAGATTCTGCCGCTGTTCACGCAGATTGGGCTGACGGACAGCGACCTGCGGCCGAAGCCTGCACTTGGCGTGTGGGATGGGTTGTTTGCGCGGCGGTTGGGGTGAGTTTGGGCGGCGCTGGTCTTGCAGAGCGATCGGTTGCCCGTGCGGGACATCTTACAAAAACTACGGGATCGATCCGCGAATCCTGAACGCGCCGAACGCAACCAGCTACAAGAAGAACACGAGCTTTGGGAACACATGCGCTAATCTCGCCGGATGGCGGACGAACGCGTCTACGATTGGCTTCATCGCGGAGGGCCGTGGCACGATGCGCCGCGGACAATTGAAACACATGCGGCCT
>CAZYGK010000399.1:0-1646 GCA_964647355.1 uncultured Flavobacteriaceae bacterium
TCCGGCTTCTTGCCCATCAGGCGTTCGACGAGGTCTTCGGTGTCTTGCTTGTCGTCCTCGGCGATGATGACTTTGAGCAGCGTGCGCAGGCCCGGTTTCATCGTCGTTTCTTTGAGCTGGGCGGGGTTCATTTCGCCGAGGCCCTTGAAGCGGTTGATTTCAACTTTCGCGTTCGCCTTGAATTCGGTTTTCAGCACGCGGTCCTTGTCGGCATCGTCGCGGGCGTAGATCGTCTTGCCGCCGTGCGTGAGTTTGAAGAGCGGGGGCATCGCCAGATAGAGGTGGCCCCTGTCGATCAGCGCCGGCATCTCGCGGTAGAAGAATGTGACGAGGAGCGAGGCGATGTGTGCGCCGTCAACGTCGGCGTCGGTCATGATGATGATCTTGTCGTAGCGCAGATC
Source organism: uncultured Flavobacteriaceae bacterium (assembly GCA_964647355.1). GTDB lineage: Bacteria > Pseudomonadota > Alphaproteobacteria > Micropepsales > Micropepsaceae > SZUA-430. The sequence goes on from CAZYGK010000399.1 coordinate 402, forward strand.
GTCTTCTTTGAAGCGGTCGCCCGTGCCGCAGCCTAAGGCTTGCACGAGGTCGGCGAGTTCTTGGTTCGCGGCGAGTTTGCCGGCGGCGGCGCTGGCCACGTTCATGATCTTGCCGCGCAAGGGGAGGACGGCTTGCGTGTTGCGGTCGCGCGCTTGCTTCGCGCTGCCGCCGGCCGAGTCGCCTTCGACCAGGAACAGTTCGGTGTCGCCGGAGGTGGAAGAACAGTCGGCGAGTTTGCCGGGCAGACGCAGTTTTCGCGTTGCGCTCTGGCGGCTGACCTCTTTTTCCTGACGGCGGCGGATGCGGTCTTCGGCTTGCTCGATCGTGAAGGCGAGCAGGCGGTTTGCGTCGACCGGCGAGTCCGCGAGCCAGTGGTCGAAGTGATCCTTGATCACGCCTTCGACGAGACGCGTGGCCTCAGGGTTCGAGAGCTTGTCTTTTGTCTGTCCCTGGAATTGCGGGTCGCGGATGAAGACGGAGAGCATGGCCTGCGCTTGGCTCATCACGTCGTCGGTAGTGATTTGGCCGGCTTTGCGGTTGTTCGTGAGTTCGCCGTAGGCGCGCAGCGACTTTGCCATCGCAGAGCGGAAGCCGTTGTCGTGCGTGCCGCCTTGCGGGGTCGGGATCGTGTTGCAGTAGGAGCTTGTCGACGGGTCGAGCGCGGGAGCCCAGGTCACGGCCCATTCGACGATGCCCTTCACGTCCTTCGTCGATTCCACGCGGCCCGCGAACGGGCGCGGGGTCACGGTCGTTGCCTTGCCGATCGAGCTTTCGAGGTAGTCGGAGAGGCCGCCGGGGAAGTGCAGCGTTTCTTCGGCGGGCGTCGTGTCGCTGCCGTGGATGAGCGACGGGTCGCAGCTCCAGCGGATTTCGACGCCGCGGAAGAGATAAGCCTTCGAGCGCGCGAGCTTGTAGAGGCGCGACGGCTTGAAGTGCGCGTCGGGGCCGAAGATTTTGTAGTCCGGCTTGAAGCGCACGGTCGTGCCGCGGCGGTTGTTGATCGAGCCCATATCCTTGAGCTTCGACTTCGGCTCGCCGCGTTCGAAGCGTTGGGTCCAGAGATTGCGGTCGCGCGCGACTTCGACCTCCAGCCACTCGCTGAGCGCGTTGACGACGGAGGCGCCGACGCCGTGCAGGCCGCCCGAGGTCTCGTAGGCGCCGGTGGTGAACTTGCCGCCGGAGTGCAACGTCGTGAAAATGACTTCGAGCGCGGTCTTCGGCTTGTGCTTCGGGTGCACGTCGGT
>CAZYGK010000400.1:0-1641 GCA_964647355.1 uncultured Flavobacteriaceae bacterium
CATCGAATCCGTGATCCCGGTCGGCCAGGCGTCGCACAAGCAACCGCCGCGCCGCGCCGAAGCCGCCTGGTATCAGCGCCACAAGCTGGGCTACGAGGCGATCGAGGGCAAGCACCCGAAGATCATGGAGAAGAAGTCGGCGGCGCTGCAGATCGGCACGCTCGGCGGCGGCAACCACTTCGTCGAAATCTGCCTCGACGAGGCGGATCGCGTCTGGGTGATGCTGCACTCCGGTTCGCGCGGCATCGGCAACCGCATCGGCCAGTACTTCATCGCGAAAGCGAAGGAGGAGGTTGAAGCGGCGGGCTTGAAGCTCGCCGACCGCGACCTTGCGTGGTTCGGTGAGGGCTCTGAGGCCTTCAACGACTACGTCGAAGCCGTGGGTTGGGCGCAAGACTACGCGCGCTCGAACCGCGACGTGATGATGGGCGCAGTGCTTGGCGTGCTACAGGAGACGTGGCCCGATCTCGAAACGGCCGACGTGGCGGTGAACTGTCACCACAACTACGTCGAACGCGAAGAGCACTTCGGCGAACGCGTCTGGTTGACCCGCAAGGGGGCCGTGCGCGCGCGCAAAGGTGAGCTCGGCATCATCCCGGGCTCGATGGGCGCGAGGTCGTTCATCGTGCGCGGCCTGGGCAACCCGGAATCGTTCGAGTCCTGCTCGCACGGCGCCGGCCGCGCCATGTCGCGCACGGCCGCGAAGGAACGCTTCACGCTCGAAGACCACATCGCGGCGACAGCCCACGTCGAATGCCGCAAGGACTCCGGCGTCATCGACGAAACGCCGATGGCCTATAAGGACATCGACGCCGTCATGGCCGCGCAAGCCGACTTGGTGGAAGTGGTGCACACGCTCCGCCAAATCGTCTGCGTGAAGGGCTAGAATGGCGGAGGCGGCGGCGAAACGCTGCCGCCCCCGCTCGAAAATTGAGACCGCCTGTTGTGCTATCTGCAACAGTGGGATCGCACGAGTCCGGCTATGCTGAGTGAATGTAATGACGGCAGGTTGTCATGGGGCAGAACGAGCGCATCATTCGCGACGCTTACGCGCGGTACGCGAAGGGCGAGTTCGCGACCAAGCTGGAAATCTTTGCCGACGACATCGTCTGGCGTTCCTCCGGTGCGCCCAATCGCATGACCACCGCCGGCGAGTGGCGCGGGATCAAAGGCGTGGTCGCGTACTTCACCGCGCTCTTTCGCGAGTGGCGGATCGAAGCGTTCGACCTTGTCGAGTTGGTGGCGGAAGGCGACAGCCGCTTCGTTGCGCGTATTTCGCTGGCGCTGCGCCACAACGGAACCGGCTCGCGCGTGCAACTTGAGAAGATCGATTTCGTCACGATGGATGGCGGCAAGTGCACATCCTTCTCCGAGATTTTCGATGCCGCGCCCACGGAACGCGCCGCTCGCTTTCGCTGAAAAAGCCACACCGACGCCGCGACATGGCGCGCCGAAAGGCGCGAAGCCTTGACTTAAGTCATGCCCGCGCGTATCCCCTGGAACATTCGCGAGGCAATCGTGCGTCGCGACAACTCACGAGCCGACGACAGTATGACCATGTCGACGACCATTTTTGCAGCCGCGGGCTGCGCCGGATACCCGGCGCCGCGTTGTGCGGTTCTTGGGGCTCGTGAGGGAGCC
>CAZYGK010000401.1:0-1638 GCA_964647355.1 uncultured Flavobacteriaceae bacterium
TGGCGTTCGGGGTGGGGCATCATGCCGAGGATCGTTCGCTTTTCGTTGTAGATGCCGGCGATGTTGCGGGCGGCGCCGTTCGGGTTTTCGCCCTCGACATAGCGGAACGCCACTTGGCCTTCGCCTTCGAGGCGGTCGAGCGTTGCCGCGTCGGCGAAGTAGTTGCCGTCGCCGTGGGCGACGGGGATGTTGATACGCTGGCCGGGCTTGTAGCGCGCGGTGAACATCGTGTTCGCGCCTTCGACCGTCATGTGCACGTCGCGCGAGGCGAACTTCAGGTGCGCATTGCGCATGAGGACGCCGGGCAGGAGCCCCGTCTCGCAGAGAATTTGGAAGCCGTTGCAGATGCCGAGAACCGGCGTGCCCTTTTTCGCGCGGGCGATGACATCGCGCATGATGGGCGAATGGGCGGCCATCGCGCCGCATCTGAGATAGTCGCCGTAGGAGAAGCCGCCGGGTAGCACGATTAAGTCTAGATCGTCAGGCAGGCTTGCGTCCTGGTGCCAGACCATCTTGGGCGGCGAACCGTTCGCTTGGGTGAGGGCGGTTGCGACGTCACGGTCGCAATTGGAGGCGGGGAAGACGACGACGGCCGCTTTCACGGGCGTGATTCTCCTCAAGGGCCTTGGAGGCCGGTTACATAGCGAGTTGAAGCGCGAAAGGCGAGGGTAGAGGCCGCGCTATTCCGTCCCGAAGGTGCGTTGAATTGCCCAGGGAAGGGCGAGCAAGAACGGCAGGAGGACGACGCCGAGGAGGGCGGGGATCGCGACGACATACGGGACCGTGAGGTATTCCCCAAACTGGATCGTGATGTCTTCAGGTTTGGCCAAGATACCGTCGAGCAGGGGGAACCCGACGTTCACAACATGGAATGCGGCTGTCGCCGCGACGACGAGCATGCCGGCGCCAGGACGGTTGCGCATCGCGATCCACGCGCTGAGGGCAGACGCCAGAACGACGCCGCCCGCGATGGCGGTGACGGCGAGGCCCTTCTCTGCGGCCAGGAACCCGAAGCCGTAACCGATGTAGTTCGGGTCGAGTGCGCCCCTGATCGGCGCCGCGCCGTTGAGCGCGACGATCACGAGATTGGCCAAGGCGACGACGAGAGCGATCCAAGACCAACGGCGCTGAACGGCGAAGTAGAGCAGAGGAAGTGCGGCCGCGACTGTGGTCGCGAGCGCAACGTAGGGCCAATAGATTTCGCCGGCAGCCATGCCGGCTAGCTGGTGAGCGCTTGGGGCTGCTTCATGTAGTCGTTCAGCCGTTCCTGAAGCTTGCGGCTGATGTCGGCGCCCCAGTTGCGGCCGATCTCGGAGATTTCGCGTTGCAGCTCCGCCTGGTGCGTGCGCAGGCGTTTGCCAGCGGGCGACCGGTGGAAGGCTGCGATCTCGCGCATCTCAGCCGCCGTGAAGCGGCGGGCCCAGGCGCCAGCCATTTGCTGAAGCAGGCTGTTTACGCCGTGCATCATCTCCGTGCGCATGGAGCGTTCGATCATGCGCCGCGTGTCCGGCGTCAGGCTAGGGAACTGCGTTTGCAGTGCCACCATCTGCGCCGGAATTACACGGTCGATTTGTTCCATGACCGCTTTGCGGCCGCCCATCGCGTCGAGCAAATCCGTTGCGGCCGCGAGGCGCGCGT
>CAZYGK010000402.1:0-1591 GCA_964647355.1 uncultured Flavobacteriaceae bacterium
ATCTTCCGCCCCGTCTCCGGATGGCGCACGACGACCGGGTGTTCGTTGCAGTTGAAGGGCTGGTCCGGCTTGTAGCCGTAGAGCGTGGTCCACGGGATCGCGCCGTCATGCACCGCGGTGAGGCTCTCGACGAACGCGCGCATCGGCTCCGACAGCAACTCGTAAGCCAAGCACATATTCGCAAACAGCGTATCGCCGCCGCCGCAATCCGGCGTCTTCGTGATGTGCAGCATCGACGCCATCGGCGGCTCCGCATCGCACGTGACGTCGGCATGCCACCCTTCGCCGGCCACAAACTTCGAGTTCTTCGTGGCCTTCACCTCCAAGCGTTCGTTGTCGCCTTCGCGCTGCGCCTGCAGCGCGTGCACATGCAGCTTCCCAAAGCGCCGGCCGAACCGCTTGTGATCCTCCGCCGACATATCTTGATCGCGGAACACCAGCACCTGATGCTCGAGGAACGCCCGGCGCACTTCGCCGAACGTGGCGTCGTTCAGATCCCGCGTAAGGTCCACGCCCTCGATCTCGGCGCCGATCGCGGGCGAAATCGGCTGGACGCCGATATGCCGGTAGGGCTCGATATTGCGCATGACGCGGGCTTCGATGGCCTTAAGTCCTTGGCGGTGCATGACGTTTCTCCCGAATGCTCGTCGAATTTCCCGCAGAGTTTAGCGCGACCGCCCGCTCACAAGTTGACATTACGGGACATCTTGTTTGCAATCAGGGACATGGCGAAAGACGTTCACTGCCGCAGCGCCGCCCTGACCGGCTATGCCGAACTCGCGCGCACGCTCGGGCTCGACCCGTTGCGCTTGGCGGCGGCCGCGGGCGTGCCCGCAGCCGCGCTCGTCGACCCGGATCTGAAAATCGCGCCCGCAGCGGTCGGCCGCATGCTGGAAGCGGCCGCCGACCGGTCGTCTGCCCAAGACTTCGGCTTGCGCCTCGCCGAGAAGCGCCGCCTGTCGAACATGGGCGCCGTCGCCCTCATCGCGCGCGAGCAGCCGACCTTGCGCAAAGCCCTGCAGGTGATGGCGCAGTATCAGTGGCTGCAGAACGAGGTCGTGTCGCTCACCATCGAAGAAATCGAAGACGTCGCCGTGTTGAAAGTGACGACGGCCGGCGCGCGCCCGCGCAACGCGCGTCAGGCGGTGGAACTCAGCATCGGCGTCTTGTGCCGCAACATCCGCGAACTGGTCGGCCGCAACTGGCGGCCCGAACTCGTCTACTTCACGCACGGCGCACCCGCCTCTCTCGACGCGCACCGGCGCGTGCTGGGGGTGAAACCGTTTTTCGATCAGCCGTTCGACGGCATCGCCTTCGCGCGCGAAACGTTGGATGCGCCACTTCCCGACGCCGACCCCGAGATCGCCCGGCAAGTTGCGCGCTATGTCGAACAGATCGCAGCGGGCCAGCGCACGCGCTCCGCGCGCCAGCGTATCGAAGAGCTGATCGCGCTGCTCCTGCCCACGGGCACATGCTCGATCAAGAAGGCGGCGCTGCATTTGGGCGTCGACCGGCGAACGATCCACCGCCACCTGAAAGCGGAAGCGACGACGTTTCAGGCACTGGTCGAAGAAACCCGCCGCCGCCTCGC
>CAZYGK010000403.1:0-1584 GCA_964647355.1 uncultured Flavobacteriaceae bacterium
CGCAAGCCGACGACCGTTGGATGGATGTCGCCCTCGCCGAGGCCGAGGCCGCCGCAGCGCGCGGCGAGGTGCCGGTGGGCGCCGTACTCGTGGGCCCGAACCCCGGCGAGTTGCTCGCCTCCGCCGGAAACATGATCGTCGAAACGAAGGACCCGACCGGGCACGCCGAGATGCTCGTGATCCGCTCGGCGGCCAAGCGTCTCGGTAACGAACGCCTGGTCGGCACTACGCTCTACGTCACGCTCGAACCTTGTGCGATGTGCGCCGGCGCGATTTCGTTCGCGCGCGTCAAGCGTGTCGTCTACGCAGCCCAAGACCCTAAGGGCGGGGCGATCGCCCACGGCCCGAAATTCTTCGAACAGCCGACCTGCCATCACCGCCCGGAGACAACCCAGATGGCAGGCGACACCGAGGCCAAGGCCGCAGGGTTGCTCAGAGACTTCTTCCGCGCCCGCCGTCAGTAGATCGGGTGGGTCTCGAAACTGCCTTCGCTGACGTCTGTCGCCAGTTCGCCCACGATCAGCCCGCCATAAAGACGAGCCGGGTCGAGATAGAACGCAACGCCCTCCACGAAGCGAGGCAGGTGGTCGCGAATGCGTACGACCTGGCGCATCCAAACCGGCTGCCGGGTCGTGGCGCAATGATGAAAGCCCTCAAGCACGTCGCCGCCACGCGGCCCATGAATGAAGTCTTCCAGATACAGCCCATCCAGCTGCCGCCGGAACGCGTGGTCGAGCGCGGTCCCGACGAGCCTGATCCGCAGCCGCACCAAATCTAGGCAAGGCTCGACATCGAGCACGAATAAATGGGGCAAGAGGTCGGGATCGACCGCCGCGGGGGAGAATTCCGCGACGCGGCGCTTGCTGCGAAGTTCTTCGCTGAGCCGACGCAACCGTTGATCCATGGCTGCGAATTCTAGGCCGATTGCGAGCGATCCGCAAACAATCCCCCTTGGGTTTCGAGGTCCGCCGGGGCTAATGTCCCCGATCGCTATTGTCATTGGGAGGCTCAAATGGACTTCGATTACACGCCACGTCAGAAGGAATGGATGCGCCGCGTCGGCGAGTTCATGGACAAGCACGTTTACCCCGCCGAAAAGACATACAACGACCAGATGACCGCGGCCCGCGAGAAGGGCAACCCTTGGATCGTCGTGCCCGTCGTCGAAGAGCTGAAAGCCAAGGCGAAGTCGCAAGGCCTCTGGAACCTGTTCCTGAACGAAAGCAAGCACGGCGCCGGTCTCACGAACCTCGAATACGCGCCGCTGTCCGAAATGATGGGCCGCGTGGGCTTCGCTTCGGAAGTCTTCAACTGTTCCGCGCCCGACACCGGCAACATGGAAGTGCTGGAGCGCTATGGCAACGAAGCGCAGCAGAAGAAGTGGTTGACGCCGCTGCTCGCGGGCGAAATCCGCTCCGCCTTTATTATGACGGAGCCCGAGGTTGCATCGTCCGACGCCTCGAACATCCGCACGCGCATCGAACGCCAAGGCGACCACTATGTCATCAACGGCCGCAAATGGTGGTCGTCGGGCATGGGCGACCCGCGCTGCAAGATCATGATCGTGATGGGCAAGACCGACCC
>CAZYGK010000404.1:0-1538 GCA_964647355.1 uncultured Flavobacteriaceae bacterium
GCCATCGCCATGGGCCGCGTCGTGTGCATCGCCGACCCTGAAGCCGCAGCCCAGCGCGACGCCGCCATGGTCGCCGCCCGTGCCGCCGGCCAGCAACCGGTACCTCCAGCCGACCCGCAAACCGGCCCCGGTGTCTTCACGAAAGATGCATCGCGCGCCGGCACGATCTTCCCGCAAGACTCGGCGGGCAACACACGCCTCGACGACGTGCTTGGCACCGGCGCATGGCTGATCGCGCGGCGCGCAAGCGACGTCGCAGGCCTTGAGAACCGGCATCTCGCCCGGATCGTTTCGTTGGAGGACGGCACGCTCAAGCCCTTCGCATCGAAACTGGCTCAGCACCTCGACGCCTATGGCGCCGATGCCGTTCTGGTCCGCGCCGATCGCTACGTGTTCGGCGCCGGACCGGCGCGCGAACTGTCGAGTGCCTTTTCCGCCGCGCTGAGCGCTTAAAGCCGAAGGAACCGCTGCATGAATCGCATCGTCAAATGGAGCCTGATCGCGCTCGGCGCCGTCGCTGTCGTCGCCGCAGGCGGCGCCTATGCTGTCTTCGAAGTACCCGCGGTCCAAGACGCCGTGCTCGACCGAACGATCCGCGGCACGCTGCTCAAAGACCGAGGCGCACTCCTCAAAGACGATGCATTGCGCGCCGTCGTGTGTGGCTCGGCCTCGCCCATGCCCGATCCGAACCGCGCGAAGGCCTGCATCGCCGTCTTTGCCGGCGGCAAGATGTATGTCGTCGACACCGGCCCGCAATCGGCCGGCAAACTCGCGCTCTGGCGCCTGCCGGTCTGGACCATCGGCGGCGTGCTCTACACGCATTTCCACTCCGATCACATCGGCGACCTCGGCGAGCTCAACATGAACTCGTGGATCCAAGGCCGCGACAAGCCGCTCGACGTCTACGGTCCGCCGGGCGTCGAACGTGTCGTCGCTGGCTTCGCCGAAGCCTACGCCCTCGACGAGACCTACCGCATCGCGCACCACGGCGCGGACATCGCGGTCCCAGAAAACGGCAAGATGGTCGCCCGCCCGATCGCGCTCGACGGAGAGCCGACCCCGGAAAGAAACCGCACCGGCGTCGTTCTCGACGACGGCACGCTCAAAATCACCGCCATCGAGCTGAATCACGTACCGGTCGAACCGGCCTACGCCTATCGCTTCGACTACAAAGGCCGGTCGATCGTCATCTCCGGCGACACCGCCGCACACCAGCCACTCGCCGCCGCCGCCAAGAACGCCGATGTCGTCTTCCACGAAGCACAAGGCAAAGCGATGGTCGATCGCCTGCGCGGATTGCTCGACGAAACCGGCAACCGCCGCCTGGCGAAGATCATGAACGACACGCAGAGCTATCACACCTCGCCGGTCGAAGCGGCGACGCTGCTGAAGGACGCGAACGTGAAGCAGCTGATCTTCTATCACTTTACGCCAGCCGTCCCGAACATGATCGCCGAGAGGATCCTGACCCGCGGCGTCTCCGAAGTGCGGCCGCACGATTGGCTCGTCGCCCGCGACGGCACGATGGTCGAACTCCC
>CAZYGK010000405.1:0-1531 GCA_964647355.1 uncultured Flavobacteriaceae bacterium
CGGTTGATCACCGGCAACATCCCCGGCATCGCCGCATCGACGAAGCTCACATGCGCGTTGGGCTCCGCCCCAAACTCAGTCGACGCCCCCGAAAACAACTTCGCCTTCGAAAGCACCTGCGCGTGCACTTCCATGCCAATGACGACTTCCCACTTGCCCGTGGCGCCGTCGAGCAATGGTCCTGTATCCGTGCGTGACGACCTAAACGTCATGACTAAGCCTCCCACCACGCAGCCGGCCGCGGCGTTACCCCAGCAGCCTTCTCGATCACCTCACCGACGCGGAACAACGTCGCCTCGTCGAACGCCTTGCCGATCAACTGCAGCCCGAGCGGTAGCCCCTCACTGTTCAACCCCGCCGGCACCGAAATCCCAGGCAGCCCCGCAAGGTTCACCGTCACCGTGAACACGTCGTTCAAGTACATCGAGATCGGATCGTCCGTCTTCTCGCCGATCCCGAACGCCGGCCCCGGCGCCGTCGGCGTCAGCAGCACGTCGCACTTCTTGTAGGCTTCGTCGAAGTCGCGCGCGATCAGCGTGCGCAGCTTCTGCGCCTTGATGTAGTAGGCGTCGTAGTAGCCAGCCGATAGCACGTAGGTGCCGATCAGAATGCGCCGCTGCACCTCGCGCCCGAAGCCCGCCGCGCGCGTGTTCTCATACATCGACGTGATGTCCTTGCCCGGCACGCGCAACCCGAACCGCACACCGTCGTAACGCGCAAGGTTGGACGACGCCTCAGCCGGCGCCACGATGTAGTAAGCGGGCAGCGCATACTTCGTATGCGGCAGCGAAACGTCCACCGTCTCCGCGCCCGCATCCTTCAGCCACTGAATGCCCTTCTGCCATAACGCCTCGATCTCGGCCGGCATCCCGTCGAGCCGATACTCCTTCGGAATGCCGACGCGCAGCCCCTTGGTGTTGCCCGTCATCGCCGCTTCGTAGTCCGGCACCGGCAGATCGACGCTGGTCGAATCCAGCGGATCGTGGCTCGCCATCGACTTCAGCAGGATCGCGCAGTCCTTGACCGTGCGCGCCATCGGCCCCGCCTGATCGAGCGACGAGGCAAACGCGACGATGCCCCAGCGCGAACACCGCCCATAGGTCGGCTTGATCCCCGCGATGCCCGTCACCGCCGCAGGCTGGCGGATCGAGCCGCCGGTATCCGTGCCCGTCGCACCCATGACCAGCCGCGCGGCGACCGACGCAGATGACCCGCCCGACGACCCGCCAGGTACCAGCGGCGTGTTCGAACCCTTCCGCCGCCACGGATTGATCACCGGCTTGTAGTAACTCGTCTCGTTCGACGAGCCCATCGCGAACTCGTCCATGTTGAGCTTGCCCAACATGACCGCGCCGTCGTTGAACAAATTGTTCGAAACGGTGGATTCGTACGGTGGCTTGAACCCGTCGAGAATATGCGACCCCGCCGTCGTCAGCACGCCCTTCGTGCAGAAGAGGTCCTTGATCCCAAGCGGAATGCCTTCAAGCGGACGCGCCGCGCCGGCCGCAATTCGCTTGTCCGCTTCAGCCGC
>CAZYGK010000406.1:0-1531 GCA_964647355.1 uncultured Flavobacteriaceae bacterium
ATGAGGTCGCGCTCAACGCCTATGTCGCGCACAAGTTCCCGACATCGGAGATCGAGCCGGGCTTGAAGGAAGGCGCTTTCCACGATCCGACGAACTTCACGTTCCCAGCCGGGTGCCATATCTGCGAGGTCGAGATCGACCCGGAGACCGGCGTGACGAAGGTTGTCAACTTCACGGCCGTCGACGACTTCGGCAACGTCATCAATCCCATGGTGGTTGAGGGCCAGGTGCATGGCGGCGTCGCGCAAGGCATCGGCCAAGCGCTGCTGGAGCATGGCGTCTACGACAAGGAGAGCGGTCAGCTGATCACTGGCTCGTACATGGACTACACCATGCCGCGCGCCGACGACCTGCCGACCTACAAGCTCGGGTTCACGGTGACGCCCTGCCCGTCCAACCCGCTCGGCATGAAGGGTTGCGGCGAGGCCGGCGCCATCGCCTCGCCCGCTGCCGTCATCAATGCCGTGACCGACGCGCTGGGCGTGAAGGAATTCGACATGCCTGCTACGCCGCAGCGTGTGTGGGCCACCATCAATCGCAACCGCGCCGCCGCCGAATAAGGACAAGAGACCATGTATCAATTCCAATATTTCCGCCCGAAGTCGCTCGACGAGGCGCGCAAGCTTTATGAGAACAACGGTGATGCGAAGTTCCTCGCCGGCGGGCAGACGCTGATCCCGACGCTGAAGCAGCGCCTGGCGCAACCCACCGCGCTGATCGACCTCGGCGGCATCGCGATGAGCGGCATCAAGGTCGCGGGTGGCGTCGTTACGATCGGCGCGGGCACGAAGCACTTCGACGTCGCGTCGTCAGCGGACGTGAAGGGCGCGATCCCGGCGCTTTCCCACTTGGCCTCGCACATCGGCGATCCGGCCGTGCGCCACATGGGAACGCTCGGCGGGTCGATTGCGAACAACGACCCGGCGGCGGACTATCCGGCCGCCGTGTTGGGGCTTGGTGCCACCATCAAGACAACCTCGCGCACGATCAGCGCCGACGACTTCTTCACTGGCATGTTCGAGACGGCGCTGGAAGAAGGGGAGATCGTCACCGAGGTCTCGTTCCCGGTGCCGGAGAAGGCCGCCTACATGAAGTTCCCGAACCCTGCCTCGCGCTACGCGATGGTGGGCGTGTTCGTCACGAAGACGAAAGCGGGCGTGCGCGTCGCGGTGACGGGCGCGGGCTCCTGCGTGTTCCGCGAAAGCGCGATGGAAGCCGCGCTCGCCAAGTCGTTCACGCCGGATGCGGTCGCGGGGATCAAGGTGTCGCCTGCAAACCTCAACAGCGATTTGCACGGCACGGCGGAGTATCGAGCGCACCTCGTGACGGTGATGGCGAAGCGCGCGGTCGCGGCAATCGCTTAGCGCAGCATCTCCCCCAACGAAGTTGGGGAGACAAAGCTGCGCACAAAAAAAGCCAGCCGGTGCTTTCGCGACCGGCTGGCCAATTGCTGCGTCAGGCGGCGGTTAGCCGGCTGCGAGCGAGTACTTGATCTTCGCCTTGCCGTCCGGCGTCGGCGTTTCCCAGCTGT
>CAZYGK010000407.1:0-1516 GCA_964647355.1 uncultured Flavobacteriaceae bacterium
GCCTGCTTGCGCAGGAAGTCGAGCGTCTCGGTATCCGTCATCAGCGCGACCTGCCCCGCGCCGCCGGGTACGCAGATCAAGTCGAGCTGCGGACAATCCTCGAATGTCGTCGTCGGCATGAGCGCGAGCCCCGCATCCGACGGCACCGGCGCGAGCGTCTTCCAGATGTAGTGCGCCTTCGCGCCCGGCGCGCGCGCCAAGAACTGCGCCGGCCCCGTGAGATCGAGCTGCGTCAGGTTCGGGTAAAGCAAAAAGCCGACATGGAACGGGTTGGTCATTTGGGGCTCCTGTTGTTGTCGCTTGCGTAGCATAGGGCTGGCATGGCACAAATGACAAACAATCGACATTTTCTGCCAAGGCGCAAGACATGCCCAAGCCCCACCTCGTCGCGATCCCGATCTACCCTGGCCTTCAATCGCTGGACGCTGTCGGCCCCGCACAAGTCTTCGGCAGCGCGAACCAAACGCTTCGCCGCGAGGCCTATCGCATCAAGTTCGTCGCAGCCGAACCCGGCGCGATACCGACCTCTGCCGGCTTCGCGCTCCACGCCGAAAGCCTACGCGCCGTCCCCGCAAAAAGCGCCGACACGCTTCTATGCCCCGGCGGCGAAGAAGAACCGCTGCGCGCCGCCCTCCGCGACAAAGCACTGATGCGCTGGATCAACGACGCCGCGCGCGCAGCGAAGCGCGCCTGCTCCGTCTGCTCCGGCGCATTCCTGCTCGCCTCAACCGGCATCCTCAGCGGCCGCAACGCCGCCACACACTGGGCCTCGACCGACGAGCTTCAACAGCGCTTCCCCGACGTGCATGTCGATCCGGAATCCATTTACGTCACCGACGGCAAGTGCTGGACCTCGGCCGGCGTTACCACCGGCATCGACATGGCGCTCGCGATCGTCGAGGAAGACCACGGCCGCGACGTCGCGATGGCGATCGCCCGCCGCCTCGTCGTCTACATGCGCCGCCCCGGCCACCAGACGCAGTTCTCTACCGCCCTAAATGCCCAGGACGTGAAAGACGACAAGCTCGCGGACCTCGCAAGCTGGGTCGAAGAAAACCTGACGAAGCGCCTCGACGTCGAAACGCTGGCTGCCCGCGTCGCCATGAGCCCGCGCTCGTTCCACCGCCACATGCAAGACAAACTCCGCGTTTCACCGGCCAAGTTCGTTGAAGGCATCCGCCTCGATGCCGCCCGCCGCTGGCTGGACGAGGCCAAGCTCGACCTCGCCGCGGTCGCCGCCCGGGCGGGTTTCTCCGGCCCCGACCACCTGATCCGCGCCTTTAGCCGCAGATTTGGCGTAACCCCTGCCGCCTACAGGCAAATCCACGTGACCGCTCTTGAGGCCCGCGACGCTGCCGAATAGGTTCCGCCCCATGCTGCACCAAACCAAATTCCAGTCCTTCGCCGAAACCACGAGCCCCACCCAAGGCCCGCCGCGCGTAGCCGCGCTGCGCGCCGAGCTGAAGCGCCGTGGCCTCGATGGTTTCATCGTCCCCCGCGCCGACGAATATCAGGG
>CAZYGK010000408.1:0-1516 GCA_964647355.1 uncultured Flavobacteriaceae bacterium
GCGATGGGGTTCGGCATCTGCGGTCAGCTCCGCTCGAATATTGCCACAAGTTCGAGGTGCGGTGACCAGAGGAATTGGTCGATCGGGGTTACGGATTTGAGGCGGTAGCCGCCGTCGATCAGGATGCGGGCGTCCCTCGCGAACGTTGCGGGGTTGCAGGAGACCGCGGCGATCGTTTTGACCTTCGAGGCGGCGAGCTGTTCGGTCTGGGCTTTGGCTCCGGCGCGGGGCGGGTCGATCACGACGGCGTCGAAGGCGTCGAGTTCGTGTTTGAGCAGCGGGCGGCGGAAGAGATCGCGGCGCTCGGCGGCGATGGGTTTGAGGCCCGGCGCGTTGCGGGCGGCGGTCAAGGCTGCAATCGCGTCCGTTTCGCTGTCGAAAGCGGCGACCGTGGCGTTACGGGCGAGCGCGAATGTGAAGGCGCCGCAGCCGGCGAAGAGGTCGGCCACGCGCTTGGCTTTGCCCACGGCTTCGCTGACGAGGGCTTGCAGCTTCGCTTCGGCTTCGGGCACGGCTTGCAGGAAGGCCGCGGGCGGCGGGGTTACTTCGGCGCCGGCCCAGCGGATGACGGGCGGCGTCGATTGCGCGACGAGCTCGCCGTTCACGGTGAGGCGGACGAGGCCGAGCTGTGCGGCGAGGTTGGCGAGTTTCGAGCGCAGTGCGGGGTCGAGCGTCGTGCGGCCGACGCCCAGCGACATATCGATCCCATTGTCGGCGCGCATGATGTCGATTTCGGCGCGGGCGTGTTCGGGCAGCAAGGGCTTCAGCGCGTCGCGCAGCTTGGCGACGAGCGCGAACAGATCCGGGTGCAGGACATGGCATTCGCCCATGTCGACAATGTGGTGGCTGCCGCGTTCTTGGAAGCCGATATAGACGGTGCCCTCGACGAGCTTGGCGGTCAGGACGGCGCGGCGGCGCGAGCGCGGGGGGACCGTGACGAGCGGCGCCACGTCGACGGTTTCGATGCCGCGTTGCGCTAAGGCCGTCACGACTTGCTCGTGCTTCCAGGCGCGATAGGCCTCGGTCTCCACGTGCTGCAACGCGCAGCCGCCGCATTTGGTGAAGTGTTTGCAGGCGGGTACGGCGCGCGTGGGGCCTTTCGCGACGAACTCGACGATGCCGACACGGTCGCCTTCGCCGTCCACGACGACCTTGTCGCCCGGCACGGTGAACGGCACGAACACGCCTTCAGCCGTCTCGCCGTCGCCCTTGTGGCCGATGCGGAGGATTTCGAGAGTGCGGGGGATGAAGTCGTAGGGGGTCATCGGGCTGTGCGTTTCAAGTGATGCGCTTTTCCTGGGACCGCGGGCGGCCTCGCCCGCTCTTACAACATTTCCGTCGTACTTTGGCTTGAGGGCCAGCGAAGAGCGGGCGAGGCCGCCCGCGGTCCCAGGAAGTTATGCGCGAAGACCGCCGGCTGCAGCTTCATGGCCCAACGCCGTCAATGCCGTCGCGACGATGTGCGGGGCGTTCAGTTCGGCGATGTCGTACTGCTTTTGCGGCGCTTCGTGGTCGA
>CAZYGK010000409.1:0-1501 GCA_964647355.1 uncultured Flavobacteriaceae bacterium
CTGCAAAAGTTCGATGCGGCGGCGAAGCACTTCGCGGCGCTGGCGCAGAACGAGAAATCGTCGTCATGGATGAAGTCAGCGGCGGGGGTTTGGGCAGCACGGTCGTACCTCATCGCGAAGCAGCCGCAGAACGTCTCGCGGATGCTCGAGATCGCAGCGGAGAAGCACCGCACGTTCTACGGTTTGATCGCGCTGCGGCTCTTGGGGCGCGAGGCGCCGTTTACGTGGAACGAGCCGAAGCTTGAGAAGGCCGGATTCGACCGCCTGGTGAAAGTACCCGGGATTGCGCGCGGCGTCGCACTCTATCAATGCGGCGAGATGGAGGCTGCGGAAGGCTCCATCGCGCGCAGCCATGGGCGGCTCAAACCGGAACTCGACCGGCCGTTCATCGCACTCGCCCACGAGATGGGGTTTGCGCACGTACAATTGCTGGCCGCCGGGGCCGCTAAGGCGCCCGACTTGAAAGCCGCCGCCTATCCGGTCATGCGCGTGAAACCGAGCGACGGTTGGCAGGTGGACCCGGCGATCGTGCATGCCATCGTGCGGCAAGAGAGCAAATTTGAAATGCGCGTCGTGAGTTCGTCCGACGCGCGCGGGTTGATGCAAGTGTTGCCGTCGACGGCGGCGGGCACCATGAAGGACACCACACTCGACAATCCGGGGACGAAGGCGAAGCTGTTCGATCCGGCATTCAATCTGAGCGTGGGCCAGCGCTACGTGAAGAAGATGTCGGAATTTGCGCAGCCGGACGGCAACTTGTTCCATCTCGTCGTCGCCTATAACGGCGGGCCCGGCAATTTGCAGAAGTGGCTGAAGGAAGTCGAGCATCGCGGCGATCCGCTGCTCTTCATCGAGAGCATCCCGTCGCGCGAGACCCGGGGCTATGTGGAGCGGGTGGTCGCGAATTATTGGATCTACCAAGACCGGCTCGGCGAGCCAAAAACGACGCTCGATCAAGTCGCGCGCGGCGAATGGCCGGTGATGACACCGTTCGACCGGCAGCGCGTCGCTTCGCTCAGACACTAAGGGGCCTTATGTCCGCCAGCCGCATCGACGAAACGAAGCCGTTCCATCCCGTTCGCATTGCCGTGCTGACGGTCTCGGACACGCGGACGCCGGAGAACGATACCTCCGGCGACACGTTGGTCGAGCGGTTGACAGGGGCGGGACATCTGCTCGCCGACCGCGCGCTGTTGCGGGACGATGTCGAAAACGTGCGGGCGCAGCTTTCGCGTTGGATTGCTTCGCCCGATGTCGATGTCGTGATCACGACGGGCGGCACGGGCCTGACAGGACGCGACGTCACGGTCGAGGCGATGCGCCCGCTGTTCGAGAAAGAGATCGACGGCTTCTCCGTGATCTTCCATCAGATTTCGTACGAGAAGGTCGGCACCTCCACGATCCAAAGCCGCGCCTGTGCAGGCCTCGCACGCGGGACGTTGCTCTTCGCCCTGCCCGGTTCGACGGGGGCGGTGAAGGACGGCTGGGACGGGATTTTGAA